>JAAESD010000143.1 GCA_024229695.1 bacterium | reverse complement strand
TTTGAATCGGCAGAGAAGATTTTAACTGGAACAGAGCATTATCTGTTTGGTTCAGTTTCTGATTATGATGCAATAACTCTTCACAACTCAGATGGTTTAAAGGTTGTGGAAATTGATCTGGATCATCTTGAGTTCTGCTGGCGCGATGGCTTGACAGACTTCTTTGCAACCCGTGATTTGCCTGAATATGAAGACAGGCAATTGCCAATGTTTGACTACGATGACGAACCGGAAATTGAGATTCCAAACATTAACCTTGGTAGCAGTGCCAAAATTGCGGTTCTGCAAATGCCGGGAATGAACTGCGAAGATGAGTCTGCAAGAGCAATTATCGCTGCTGGTGGTCAGGCAGAAATATTCAGATGGACTCGTCCCGCAGAGGAACTTGCCAATTTTAACGGATTTTTGGTTCCTGGTGGATTTTCTTACCAGGACAGAGTCCGAGCAGGCGCAGTTGCAGCAAAAGATCCGCTGATTTCAGCCTTGAAAACTCAAGCAGAAGGTGGAAAACCTGTTCTTGGCATCTGTAACGGCTGTCAGGTACTGGTTGAAGCTGGACTTGTGCCCGGGAAATGCGGAAATGGTAAAGTTGAAGTCGCACTTGCACCAAATCGATACGCAGGCAGACGTGGATATTACACTCGCTGGGTGATTCTGGAGCCAGATTCACGCAGTCACTGTCAATTTTTGGAAAACCTTCCAATATCGATTCCTATGCCGATAGCCCACGCAGAAGGGCGTTTTACCCATGAAAACGCATCGGAATTTGCAAAATTGGCTGCCGATGGGTTCGTGGCACTGAAATATGCTGGCTGCGATGAAGATGGAATGGGAAATGGCAATCCAAATGGCTCGATGCTTGCTACAGCAGCTATGACAAACAGCTCAGGTAACGTACTGGCTATGATGCCACACCCTGAAAGGGCATCGTGGCTGTTCCAGGTACCTGAGGATTTGAATCATCCATGGGCAGAACTTCGAAGAGAATCTGCTGGTGATTTTAAGCTGCTCAGTAGTGCAGGTCCGGGTATGGCAATTGTCTCCAAACTCGTGGAACTTTGTTAAAATCATTGCCTTACAGAGGAAATAAGATGATAATACAGACTACATTACTGACTTGCCACAAGGGTGTGGACCTGCACGCAGATACTGCCGAGCGGGTAATCAGGAATAATTTACCAGGTGGAGAACAGCTATTGGTTCTACATCGGGCTGAATTACACACTTTTTGGCATGAAGATGGTGCAGAAGCACCAGACAGTGTTGAGAGAATGTTGACTGTTGGCAGATTTTTTAATCCCAACAAGCACAGATACTTGCACTGTCAACTGGAAACTGAAAACACGCCGTGGTTTGAAGCTGAATCACAGCGTGGACTTTGTCTGCCAGAAAACTGGCCAGGGGCTGTTATCGATACAGACCTGAGCGCAGGCAATGGCACTTTGGACAAACTATTTGGCTCTCCTGATGGGATTGCCGTAGATGTTTGTGCATTTCCGCTAGGCGAAAGCGGGCCTGTCCTATCAGGTGTATTATGGAGACTGGTAATTGATGCTGACAATGAATCAGAAGCTGTCAGGATTGCAACTGGTCTGATTGAAACTCGCGATGCTGGGTCTGGGTTACTGGTTAATCCTCATATGGAGGGTTGGCTTACATCTCATCCTGCGCTGCGGGAAGTTTAGGAGAAGGAACTGTGGGACTTGACCAACAACATTGGTCTGAAGAATGTGGTGTAGTTGGACTGGCCGGCACAAATGGTGCTGGTGAGTTGGCTGCACTTGCTCTGCATGCTCTGCAACATCGCGGGCAAGAGAGCGCAGGAGTCTCAGTTTCTGACGGTCATACGGTACATACCCATCGTGAAATGGGATTGGTGGCCGATATATTTACCGAACCAGTAGTTAAGTCTCTCGGAGGCAACTTCAGTCTGGGCCATGTGCGCTACTCAACAACGGGGTCGTCGTTGGTTGAGAACGCCCAGCCGCTGCAAGTTACCTGTCACCGTGGGGCAGTTGCTCTGGCACACAACGGTAACCTTGTTAACGCGCATACATTGAAGCGTGAAATGGAAAGCGACGGATCCATATTCACCACATCAAGTGATACAGAAGTTTTTGTTCATCTAGTTGCCAGAAGCAAGGCAGATTCGTTTGAAGATGCTATTGCAGAGGCAGTTCAGAGAGTTGAGGGCGCATACAGTTTGGCTGCTTTGACCCGCGATAAGTTGATCGCAGTCAGAGATCCCAACGGGTTCCGCCCAATGTGTATCGGAAGATTTCAGGATAGTTACATCGTCGCATCCGAGAGCTGCGCCTTCGATATTATCGGAGCTACCTATTTGCGTGATATCGCGCCTGGTGAAATGGTCGTCCTGGACGGGGACGGTCTTACCAGTAGACAGGTAATGCAGCCAACAAAACCAAGTCAGTGTGTTTTTGAGCACATTTACTTTTCAAGACCAGATAGCACGGTCTTTGGACAGAGCGTAGATGAAATCAGGCGTAAATGTGGTGCGATTTTAGGTCGCGAGAGCCATGTCGATGCTGATTTTGTTTGTGCAGTTCCGGATTCAAGCAACACTGCAGCCCTGGGATATGCCCAAGCAACAGGTCTGCCTTTTGAACTTGCGTTGATCAGGAATCACTATGTTGGAAGAACCTTCATCTCACCGGCCCAGAAGGTTCGCGACATGTCCGTGCGTATAAAGTTTAATCCCGTCCAAAATATCATGCAGGGAAAACGCGTAGTATTAATTGATGACTCCGTTGTTCGAGGAACAACAATGAGGAAATTGGTGAAAGTTATTAAAGCAGCAGGCGCAAAAGAAGTGCATCTGCGCATTGCTTCACCACCAGTTACGCATCCCTGTTATTATGGAATCGATACGCCAGTTAGAAATGAATTGATTGCCTCCAGTCATACTGTTGAGGAAATCTGCACTTACTTGCGAGCTGATTCTTTACAATATTTGTCCCTCGATGGATTAATGGAAGCCACTGGTGAGCGCGAGAAATATTGCGCTGCCTGTTTTGATGGCAATTATCCTGTTCCATTTGAGCTGGACATCAGCAAGGAGATTGTTGAACGCAGTAATGAGATACTGGGAGTGGGCTCCCCAGACGGACCGTAGAACTGCACCAACAATCGGATAGAGGATTTGTGACAAGACTTGACCCCGGCAGAGCCTACTGCCCGGACAAGGCATTCAATGATTCAGCGCATCTTAGTGATGTGTTGCGTCGTCGTGTGTTATCTCTTGTTACGCGCCCTGGTCGCTATACCGGTGGCGAAATGCTGACTGACCAATCTCCATGGTCAGATGACAGAGTTAACTTCCTGCTTACTTATCCGGATGTATATGAGTTGGGTATTTCCAACAACGGTCTGCGTATTCTGTACCAGGCAGCTAATTCTCATCCCGATGCCTGGTGTGATTTTGTATTCACTCCATGGACTGATGCAGAACAACAAATGCGTGCAGAAAAGTTGCCGTTATTTGGTCTTCAAAGCTCCAAGGCTGCAAAACAGTTTGATGTTCTAGGGTTCTCACTCGGTTACGAGCTCTGTTACACCAATGTTCTGACCATGCTTGACCTGGCAGGAATCCCGATTCTTGCAGATGATCGTACCGATGAAGATCCATTGATTATTGCAGGCGGACATTGCGCAACAAATCCGGTTGTGATGGGGCCATTTATTGATATTTTCTGCATCGGTGATGGTGAAGAGATTATCGCTGACATTGCAGCAGTTGTAAAAACTTGTAAAAAGGAAAAAGTCAGTCGTGATGAGCTGGTCAAGAGAGTAAGAGAGATTCCCGGTACATGGTATCGTGGAAAAACTGAAATGACTAACTCCAGAATTGTTCAAGATTTGAATAATCACCCAATACCACAGAATATTGTCCCGAATATTGAGGCAACTCATGACAGATTGAGCATGGAAGTGATGCGTGGCTGTACACGTGCCTGCCGATTCTGTCAGGCTGGCATGATTACCAGACCAGTTCGTGAGCGGGACGTCAATTCAGTTGTTGAAACTGCGATTTCCGGTTCTAAAACTCTTGGTGTAAAAGAAGTTTCACTGTTGTCACTTTCAACTTGTGACTGGAGTGGGCTTGCCAATGCATCGGCACAGATCAGCAATGCTTTGAAAGACACCAGAGTTGGTATGGAGCTGCCAAGTCTGCGTGTGGATGCACTTGAAGATGAGCTTTATGACCAGGTTATGAACCGTGCTCCAACATCGTTCACATTTGCACCTGAAGCAGGTACACAAAGACTGCGCGATGTTGTGAACAAGAATGTTGAAGAGAAAGATATTCTCAATGCAACTGCCAATGCTTTCAAGGCAGGGGCAAAGCGAATCAAACTCTACTTTATGATTGGTCTGCCAACAGAAACTGATGAAGATCTTGACGGTGCAATCGAGTTGATCAGAAAACTTGTGCAACTGGCTCCTGGTGGAGGATCGCAGATTACTGCATCGTTCTCACCGTTTGCACCTAAAGCACATACACCGTTCCAGTGGGCAGGGCAGATTTCAAGAGATGAAATCAATCGCCGTAACGGTTATTTGAAAGACGCTCTGAGGAAGACAAAAGTTAAAGTCAGTTTGAGGGCTCCAAAAGTATCGATGCTTGAAGCAACTATTGGACTGGGCGATGAGAAATTATCTGCAGTTGTGCTTGAAGCGTGGAAGAATGGTGCTCGATTTGATGGCTGGGGAGATATGCTGGACTTCTATCTTTGGGAAGATGCGTTCCAGCAGTTTGATATTAACCCTGAAGATTATCTGCAAGAGCGTGATGTTAAAGACCCATTACCATGGGATAATATTTTTGCTCGGGTCTCAAGAAGTTTTCTGGAAGAGGATTGGGAGAAATCTCAAACCGCGGATTTGGTTGAAGATTGCAGGCTTGAAGGCGGTTGTGAAAACTGTGATGCCTGTGATGAGATCTATGACCATATCTGGGCCAAAACTGGTGAGCCGCTTGAGCTGATTACTGAAAAACCAAAACCAAAGTTTGATGCTCGCAATTGTGATCCGGATAATCCTGAGCAGGAATTGAAACATTGGATTAATTGGCGAGATAGGTCGCCAGGAAAATCATGGTACAGGATTGCTTACTCTAAAACTGGTGATATGGCATTTCTGGGGCATCTGGATTTCCAGAGACAGCTTCAGTTTGCATTGCGCAGAGCTGAATTGCCTGCTGCATACAGTCAGGGGTTTAATCCTCATCCACTATTGAAGTTTGGACCACCGCTTTCACTTGGTCTTGAAGGCGAATATGAATTGATGGATATTGCATTTGAGAAGCAGGTGCCTGGTTGGGAAAGACAACTGAATAAACAGCTTCCAGATGGTATAGCAATTATTGATAGCGAACTGGTTGGGCCATCCCTTCCAGAATCGATTGAACAATCTGTACATCGATTTGATTACACAGTAACTCTGCCCCCTGAGTCAGAAGAGGGGCCGTCACTAAAAGACACTGCGCAAAAGATAGAACAGTTTCTCGCTTCAAGTGAGTACAAGTATATCAGACGCAGGCCAAAGGGTGATGTAGAAATCGACATTAGATCTCTGATTAGAGAGATCAAATTGGATACCGAGCAGGACATCGCAAAAGGTGTCTCGTTCACTTATTCACAGCGGCGCAGTAATACCTCTGCTGGTATACCGCCGCATGATTTTATCTCTGCTTTAATGGGTGATTTTGTATCGGAGCCTCGCCAAGCTGTTATCAGGCGAACTGCTCTGTTGAAAGAACTGCCCGATGGAGAATTTGAATCTCCATTACTACGAGTCAGAGAAATTAACCAGCGGAATTGGCTAAGAGAAAAATTTGCCATCAATCCGTGAGATAGGAAATACAATGCGTAAGGAAATTATTATTAACTCAAACCCTCACGAGATCCGAATCGGGATTCTCGAAGATGGTGAGTTGGTAGAACTGATGATTGAGCGTGCAGACGCTAAAAGAATTGTCGGAAATATCTACCGTGGAATTGTGTCGTCAGTGAAGCCTGGTTTGCAGGCTGCATTTATCGACATTGGAATGGAAAGAGCAGGGTTTTTGCATGCTGGTGATCTGGTTCATGAAGATCCTGAGTCTGCCGATGCTGTTGATGGTCCAAGTCTGCCGAGACGAGGCCGTCGAAATACAAAAGTCCCTGATATCGGCAAGATGTTGAAGGTTGGTGATGAGATTCTGGTTCAAGTTACAAAAGAGCCAATCAGCACCAAAGGACCAAGGTTGACCGGAGATATAAGTCTGCCGGGTCGGTTCCTGGTTCACATGCCAACGGGTAGGCATATCGGCGTGTCCCGTAAAATCCCTGACCGTAGCGAGCGGTCAAGGTTGAAAGACATTTTGAAGAAGACCAGACCTGATTCTGGTGCTTTCATTGTCAGAACTGCAGCTGACGGGCAACCTGAAAAAGCTGTTAAGAACGATGTGAAATACCTATCGGACTTGTGGAGAGATATTTCCAAGAAAGATGAAAAAGCAGGTGCAGCACCATGTCTTGTTCATGAAGATGTAGGAATGGTTGTTGGCTTGATTCGCGATATTTTCAAGGACGATATTGATGAACTTGTCATCGATGATAAAGGCGATTTCAAGCGGTTGCAGAAATATGTAAAGATTTTTGCGCCTGAGATGAAAAACAGGATCAGCTTATACAAGGATGCCAAAGGTATTTTTGAACATTATGAACTTGAGTCTGAAATTCGCAAAAGTACTGAAAACAGAGTCTGGATGAAGCGTGGTGGTTGCATAATTATTGAACAGACTGAAGCGCTGGTTTCCATTGATGTGAATACCGGTCGATTTACCGGTAAGCGCAATCAGGAAGATACTCTTTTTGAAACAAATATGATTGCAGCTCGTGAAGTTGCCCGGCAACTGAGGCTACGTGACATTGGTGGTATTATTATCATCGATTTCATTGATATGGAGCGAGACAGCAATCGGAAGCGAGTCTATAACGAAGTACGAAATGCCTTTAAACGGGATCGTGCACGGACCAAGATTTTCCCAATCAGTAATCTTGGGCTTGTTGAGATGAGCAGGCAGAGAGTAAGGCCATCGCTGGTGTCATTCCTTAGTGATGACTGCCCTTATTGTAAGGGTGGAGGCAAGGTTCTGAGTCTTGATACTCTGGCTAACAGGGTTGAGCGGGAAGTTCACCGCGTTGTTCATCAATCCCATGAGAAAAAGATTGAAGTTCAATGTAATCCGCTGCTGGCTCTCTATCTGCAGACTGAACGCAAGGAACTGATGGACGATATTTGTGATGAGCATGATATTACACTTGAAGTAATTGATGATCCTGCTCGCCACAGAGAAGATTTCAATATTATTTCTTTGAAAAACGGCAAGGACCTGCTTGCTGCAGTTGATAAAAAGTCGAAGAAGCCATACCGCAGACCACAACAAAGACGTGGCGGCAGGCCGAAACAATCAGGCAGGAGGAGTAACTGATATATTTTGTAGTTGAAGAACTGCAATGTATAAATAATCGGTTGCAAGTTGTCTCTGGCCAGGTTTGGCTAAAGAAATAATGAATCGGATAGTGCCTTTGAAAAGGTACTCAAGGAATATCGCAGCTCGATAAGCAATTATTGCCATCGGGTTGCGATGTTTTTTTATAAATAGATGATAGCTTTTATAGAATTGTTTAAGTGCAAATCGGGAAGCTCTTTTTGCTGAGCTGCCTTCAAGGTGGATTACTTCTGAGTCAGTCAGCAGATGTATTTTATGCCCTGCATCTCTTGCCCGTTTACACCAGTCCGATTCTTCAAAGTACATAAAGAACTGTTCGTCAAGATAGCCGATTTCTTCCAAAACAGTTCTGCGAATCATCAGACAGGCACCAACAATGTACTCAACTTCTCTTGCTGTTCCTTTTTCAGGAACTTTGGCCATAGTGTGCCATTTTCGAGCTGGATCAAACAGGTGATAGCTCAAGTGGGGCTCAGTTCCGTAGCTAAGAGTTGGTTCATTGGCAATGTCCAGAAGCATTGGCCCACAAGCTGCAACGCCGGATTCATCAAGGTGGTCAATTATCTTTGACAACGACTTTGGTTTACAAATTGTGTCAGGATTCAATAGCAAAACATAACGTCCACGGCATGTTGGAAAAGCAAGGTTGTTACCTTTTGAGAACCCGAGGTTACCATAGCTGTTAATAAGATTAACGTCAGGAAAATCTGTTGTAACCATTTCTGCAGACTCATCAGCCGAAGCATTGTCCACTACGAAAATTTCATATTTATAACCGGCACAGCCAGCAGGAACAGAAATCAGGCACTGACGCAAATCTTCACGAGTGTTCCAGTTTACAATGACAATTGACAGATCCATCAGTTACTAGCCTTGCGCAAAATTTCTCTCTCTTTTTCAGTCAGACTATCCAGTCCTTCGCGCGATATTTTGTCCAGTATTTCGTTTACTCTTTGTTCACCAGTATCTGATTCCGGTTTGTCTTTGACTACTTTGAACGGATTATCTTTAAGTTTGCGTTTTTTCCAGCTGAGTTGGATGGCATCGATATATTTTTTCCCACCGCGCATGAACAGCCAGCCAAACAGTAGTCCACCAAGATGTGCAAAGTGGGCAATGCCGTCGTATTTGAATGACGAAAGAATTTCAACCAGAATGAGCAGAGGAACAAGGAATTTTGCTTTGAGAGGTATTATAAACGCTAAAAGCAATGTACGATTTGGAAACAGTGTTGAAAATGCCAGGATGATTCCGAAAACCGCACCCGATGCTCCGATCATAGGTACATCACTGCCAAAGCTCGTCAGAGTATGAACAAATCCTGCACCAATACCGGTGAAAAAATAGTATTGCAGGAATGTTTTCCTACCCCAGAGCTGTTCAACTTGTGATCCGAACATCCATAGCATTAACATATTAAAAAACAGATGTTTGAAATCTCCGTGCATGAACATGTATGTGACAAATTGCCAGATGTGGAGCTTGGAAATTACAGTTGCTGGAACTAGTCCCAGAATTTGATCGAAAGAACTCAGTAGTAAAAAGCCGATGACATTGGCAATAACCAACTGTTTGATAGTTGGAGTAAGCGTGGGGAAGACCATTCTGCCTCTTGATTGTTGTCCGTACATATTTGCGTGACTCCTTTCAATCACTAGCTTAAGGTACAGCAGAGTTGTTCATGATGCACGAATAATTTACAGAGGGATTCATGAGGATATTAAACATTTTAAGCCAGCGACCGGACTCAACTGGAAGCGGCGTTTTTATAGAAGCAATGATTCGCCAGTCAACTGACTGCGGTCATGAAAACTATCTTATTGCCGGGTTGACTCCAACTTGCACAGCGCAAAGAGACTGGATTGCAGACGAGTTTACTTCATTTGTTCGATTCGAAGATGATGTGTCATTTACCATCCCTGGTATGAGCGATGTAATGCCTTATGACAGTTCAAGGTTCTGTGATTTGTCGCCAGAGAATATCGATGAATACGAAGCAGCATTTTCCAAAGTAATCTCAAAAGCTGTTGCCGAGTTCAAGCCGGATGTCATTCACTCAAATCATCTCTGGTTAGTCAGTTCCTTGACTCGCCAACTGTTTCCAGAAATCAAAATGGTGACTACCTGCATGGGATCGGACTTGAGACAGTTCGGCAATTGCAAACATTTACAAAGCAGGGTTCTTGAAGGATGCAGGGGAATCGATACAGTTTTTGCCTTAAGTGAAATCCAGAAAAATGAAATCAGCGAACTTTATGGAATTAATTCAGAAAAGATTGAAGTCATCGGAGCAGGGTATAATGATGAGCTGTTTACAAAATCCGTAAAGCCAGATCCGGATCCGGTACAAATTGTTTATGCGGGCAAACTGAGTAACGCAAAAGGAGTGCCGTGGATGTTGCGGGCTCTTGCTGAAATTGACTCCCCGAACTGGAAGCTGCATCTGCTTGGCGGAGGTGCAGGACAAGAAAAAGAGAATTGTCTGCAGTTGGCATCAAAACTGGGTGACAGAGTGGAAATTTATGGTGCAGTCCCTCAAAAGAGACTTGCAGAGGTTATGAAATTGTCTCACGTGATGATCTTGCCATCATTCTTTGAAGGATTGCCACTGGTGGTTCTGGAAGCACTCGCCTCTGGTTGCAGGGTTGTTGTAACTGAGTTGCCTGGGGTAGAAGAAATATTAGGTGATGCAGAATATGACTCAGTAAGTTTGGTTGAATTACCAAGATTATGCAATATTGACACACCGTATAAAGAAGATGAATCAGCTTTTATTCAAAATTTAAGTTGCGCAATAGAAGAGCAGATTTGCAGAGCAGGAAATGAATCTGAGATTTCATTTATAGAGCTCCAAAATGTAATCGATTCATTTACCTGGAAAACTGTTTTCACAAAAGCTGACAGTGTGTACAAAAAATTATTTTAAGAGTAGTAATATTTTATTAATGGTTGTTTGATTACATAGAGATGTTTTATAATCCAAGATGTCATCATAGATCTAAGAGGCATTAGTCCTTAAGCATTTGAACATGCTTTAAGTAGTGACCTTTTAGTGTCTATGAAACTGAGGGAAGTCCACCAGGTTACTGTTGAATTTAGTGAAAGATTAGAGGTTACTCGCGTTATGCCTGGTATTTATGGAGCTATTGCTCGGCAAACTGACAGAAAACCACAACTTATTGCTGACTCGATGAGTGATTTGCTGACTCACTGCAATTGGTACCATAAGGTTAAATATGATAATGGTCATTGTGCCTTTGGTGCCCTTTCCACAAATCCATTTTTCAGTAAGTCATCAAATTTTGCTTCAATAAATGACAGCATTCTTTTGATTGAAGGAACTGCATTTAAAATTGATGGCAAAATGGTTCCAGATGACTCACCTCGGATTGCTGAAAAAATACTAGAGCGATATTTAAGAGATGGTGATGACTTTATTAACTCGATTGGTGGTCATTTTAACTTACTTATATTTGATAAGAATAGAAATAGGTTACAAATACTAAATGATAAACTTGGTTTTTCCCATATGTACTGGTATTTGGATGATGAAGTTTTTTTATTCGGTCCTGAGCTAAAAGCATTTTTGAGCTGGGCTAACCTAGATAAAACTGTTGATTTTGCTTCAGTGGGTACTTTTTTGACTCGCGAATCTCCTCATGGAACAGAAACTCTTTTCAAAAACATTAAAATGTTAGCTCCGGCACATCGATTAGTTTGGGATGGTAATGATTTATCAATCAGCCCCCGTTGGAAACATGAAGTCAAGCCAGAACTGAATAAGTCTGTATCTGATTTCGCTGATGAAGCATTTGATTTGTTTAGGAATTCAGTTTCAAAGCGGTTACCAGATTCATATTCAGATTCGGTGATTGTTCCAATTACGGGTGGACTAGATTCAAGATTGCTCTTACATCAAGTTAAAGATAGACAGAAGCTGGATCTGGTGACTTATGGACAAGAGGATTGCATTGAAACTGTAATTAGCAGACAACTATGTTCTGTAATGAAACTTGAAAGTAAGCATCGTCTAATTGAAGTCAATCCTGATTGGGCAGGAGAGTATGCCAGGAAAGCGGTTTGGCTTAATGATGGCCAGGCGAATTGTAGAAATGCAACTTTAATTGGAGTATCTCAGCAATTAGCAGAAGGAACAGTTCCTCTTCTGAGTGGAATTATTGGACCATATTTGTCAATTGGAACTGGAAAATTCTGCACAAATTCAGATTTAGAATATATTACAGACACCGAATTACTTAGAAACAAGATTTTGAAGTCATCAGGTGTAGCTTCTAAAACAGCTGAATTAAAACAATATATAAATCCTGAATTGGCGACAGAATTAACAGATGGAGCCAAACAACAGATTTGGGATACATTTACTCCTTGGCGTGATTTACCAACCTTTGCTGATCAGAAAATGTTGCATATGCATTTTGATCTTGGCCGAAGAATGCAGACTACACTCTATATACACAGACTATATTGTCATATTTTGACTCCTTTTGCTGATGAGGATCTTTTTGATTTGTGGCTTAGAATTCCGATGCAAAAAAAGTTTGGCAATCAAGTCTATATAGAAATGTACAAAAAACATCTCAAAGAGTTAGCTGAAGTGCCATGGAGTAGGACCGGTCATGACTTATTTGCAGGAAAGCTTGCAATTAAATCTGATCAGAAAAAGCGTTTAAGGTACAGGAAGTTTAGTGAATTTGTTCGTAAGGCAAGTTTGGGCTATGTCAATCCGCGAATTAAAACTGAATATTATGATCGTGCTGCTTGGGCTAGAAGAAATAGTATATTCAGTGAAGAACTAGCAAATGTACTTGGCAATGTTAACTCGACAGGATGTGACTGGTTTAATCAAAAAGAGGTCACACGGTCATTGAGAGAATTGAAAAGAGGGAAAGACTGGCATTTTGATACTTTGATTCAAATTTACACGATGATCGTTTGGCATGAGCAGTTTGTTCAGAAATCTCCTAGCGGCAAAGAACTAATTTGATTGCGAAAAAATATTTTCATCGTAACTTGTCCACCATGTTTAATTCCAGAACCATAACATTATTAATTGTGATGTTGAGCACTATTGTTAGTGCTCAATCGGAGAATGCGATGTTTAAGAAACTGACCACAGAAGAAAAGCAAATTATTATTCATAAAGGGACAGAAAAACCATTTAGTGGTAAGTATGACAACTTTTATGAATCGGGGACTTATAGATGCAAGCAGTGTGACAGTGCATTGTACAATTCAGAGGATAAATTCAAATCGGGTTGTGGCTGGCCAAGTTTTGACGATGAAATACCAGGTGCTGTAAAACAGGTACCTGATGCCGATGGCAGACGTACCGAAATTCTATGTGCTAACTGTGATGGCCATTTGGGGCACGTCTTTGTAGGCGAGCATATGACAGACAAAAATACCAGACATTGTGTGAACTCGATTTCGCTTGTTTTCACAACTACCCAAAAAGCATATTTTGCAGGGGGTTGTTTCTGGGGTGTTGAACATCTATTCCAAAAACAGGTTGGCGTTGAGTCTGTAGTTTCTGGTTACATGGGCGGTGCTGTTGAAAATCCTACATATGAGCAGGTCTGTACTGGCCAGAGTGGTCATCTAGAAGTAGTTGAAGTTACTTATGACACATCGCAGATAACTTTTGAGGCACTTGCCCGGCTTCACTTTGAAATTCACGACCCGACTCAGGCAAATGGGCAGGGACCTGATATCGGACCGCAGTACCTTTCAGCTATATTCTATACCGATGAAAGTGAAAAACAGGTTTCTGAAAAATTGATTGGAATATTGCGGGAAAAAGGCTTGGATATAGCAACGGAATTAATTGTTGTAGATAAGTTCTGGCCTGCTGAGGATTATCATCAGGATTATTATCAGCGCAAGGGAACAGAACCTTATTGCCACATACATACAAAGCGGTTCGATGATTAAGAAGTACCATTGAAGGCTGCTCAGAAGAGTAAAATCTTATTATTCCAGGATTAGCTCAAAATAACTGCAATGGGTAGCCCTACAAAAAGCAACAGGAAACCTGCCAGCAATGCTACCCATACTTGAATTCTCAGGCAATGATCTTTGAAACACAGTTGTTTACGGGGGATAAGTTTTTTGTTGTCAGTCATAGAGTACTCCAACCTTTGGTCTGGGTGAAAGACCTCTTACATAGATAACACCTACCATTTTACTAGGATATAGTCAACAGGAATCTGAATTTCAGATTCCTGTTGACTGTTGAAACTAATTTCTCAGAAAACTTTCAATATCAATTCCACCGAAACCTTCCCAATTCTTTTCTTGGTAAGCCATCAAATTATGACACTTATCACAATCCTGATCGATGTAATACCCGTCTTCAGACTCATGCTCATCATCATGGCAGCGGAAACAACCGCCAGTTCCCAACTCATCATCTCCGTCAAAGTGGGAAAGGTTGGATTTGTATGTACCCCATTCAATGTTCATTGAGGGAAAAACGTTTCTTTCCAGAATGTCAGTCAACTCTTTAGCTATTGTATCGAGGTTATCAACCACGGTCTGTAAATCGTCAGGATGATCTTCAGTGTAGATTGCAATCAATTTATCTTTGATAAGCTCTTCAGTGTTTTCTGATGGTACAGTTTCGAGAAGAGTTCGCAGGCTTTCCTTTGCAAGCCATGGGATATTTGAGTCAAGCTTCCCAGATGCCATTGACGCATCTACAGCATTTTCAGGTAATTCATAAATATGAGTTGGCCTGTTGTGGCAATCGAGGCAGTCCATAACACGCCATTCACCCTCATCATCGGATCCTTCAAAACCATTTTTTATATATCGAATCTCGCCATCAGGTGTTTTTTGAACCACTTCTACAATGTTTTGTCTCTTATGATCAGTGAATCGATATCTGACTTCGTTTCCAAGGTCGACATGCCAGTGAACTCCAGATGAGGCCCGGCCACTTTCTGAAGGCCCCCCGATGTATATGATATTGGCAGTTATTGTTTCAGTATTGTCATGGTTATACTCAAAGTGTTTGCGAACAACCATTCGTGAGCCATGGAATTTATCTGGTTTATGACATACTTCACATGTGTCACGTGCCGGTCGAAGATTTTGAACAGGTGACTCGATTGGTTTGCTGTATGAATCAGTCATAACTCCATAAACTTGCCTTAATCCAGAAAGCTTTGCTCTGACGAACCATGATGCACCTGGCCCAATATGACATTTTACGCAATTAACATTTGAATGTGGTGAGTTGCTGTATGATGTAGCCTCTGGTGCCATTACATTGTGGCAGACTGTTGAACAAAAATTGTTGGAATCGGTAAAATGATATGCTTCATAACTGAATGTCCCCAATGCCAGGATGCTGATAAATGAAACTAAACCAATCAGCAAAGCTTTTTTAAGCAGGATTTGGCCACCGAGTTTTGATGCACTCTTAATATCTTGACCTTTGTTGAGTCGTTTTCGATGGACAATATTTCCAATAAATACGGTTATGATTCCGAGTATCAGGAACGAAGGCATAACCAAAAAAGAGACCATCTGGAAGTATGGACTCATATGCCGATCCAGTATTACGTTATAGACAAAGAGCAAAAGGAAGAAAAACAGAATGATTAATGTTGTAACAATTGTGATGCTGCCTATTGCACAAATCCAGTTGTGCCAGAAATAGGGAAGTTTTCTATCAAACCATTCATGAAATCTGGGGATTAATTCTGGCATTGAATTTACCTTTCACATTTGTATCACAGAAAACGCAGCAGAACAGTAGGATATAGATAAATTGGAAAAATTGATAGTAATATTGTTAGTAACTTTTGTTCTCGTATTGCTAATTCGCCACAAACAAGAGAGTACATTCTTGATGACCTTTAAATTCCTACAAAATTGAAGTACATTTTCTTACTGGAGTATTCTTTTGTGTAGCCTTATTGTCATTATACTAGAAAACCGTTGCTAGATTGACCAGAATGGAGCTGGATGAAATCACGGCTGCTAATCTTTATAATATTGGTTTCAACATCAGTGCCACTGTTTGCAGGTTCTCCATTGCAATTGTTTGTAGACCTCACAAGTCCCGGTCAAACCCTGAATCTTATCCCAGGCACGTTTGAAGGCAATCTGCAGATAAACAAACCTATTATTGTTGATGGGCTTAACGAGGTAACTATTGATGGCAGTGGTAAGGGGACTGTTCTGTCAATCAATGCCGATGGTGTTACTGTCCGCAACCTGCACATTACAAATTCTGGTAACTCCCATGATAAAGTTGATGCGGGTGTTATGATAAATGGCAATAATGTAGTTTTTGAAAATTGTGTAATAGACGATGTTTTATTTGGTGTTCATATATTCCAGGGAAATGACAACATAGTTCGCAATAATACAATTTCTTCGCGACCAGTGCAGCCAACATTACGGGGCGATGGAATCAGGCTTTGGTACAGCATGGGTAATCGGGTCGAAAATAATAAGTTATTCTGTGTGCGAGATATGATTCTCACAAATTCACCGAATAATTTTATAATCGACAATAATATTCAAAATAGCAGGATGGGGCTGGAGCTGATATTCTCGCATGGAGTTGAAGCTGCAGGCAATCATATGTCGAATAATGAGCATGGGATTATCGGAATATATTCTGATTCATTGCATATTCATCACAACCGGATTGAACATCAGAACCATCTGGTTGGTTCAGGGATTGCAGTAAAAAGTAGTTCACAAACTGTTATTGAGGCCAACGAAATCCTGGATTGTGCAATTGGTATGACTGCCAATAGTCCGCTGTTTCCTGAAAATGTGCTGTACATTAGAGATAACATTTTTGCCTACAACGATGTTGCAATGTACTTCTACGGTGAAAAGGGTGGTCATCAGATAAGTGGTAATCAGTTCGCCAGTAACTTTACCGATATTGCAGTCACGGGTCCAACCAGTGCTTTGAGCAATAACTGGAGCGGTAATTATTGGTCAGATTACGCAGGCTTTGATCTTGATGGAGATGGATACGGAGATACTCCATATCCCAAGTTTATTTATTCTGACAGAATTTGGATGGACAGGCCGATGGCCAAGTTTTTCAGAGGTTCACTGGTTATGGATTTGATCGATTTTGTTGAACGATTGTTACCATATTCTCAACCAGATTTGATCCTCAGTGACCCAACACCCCTTATTCCTGCAAAGGGAGAATAATGTTGTCTGTTATGGCTGCTTTGATTATTTACACAGGCCCGGTTTTCATTACCAACAATCCCGAGATGCCAGAAGCTGCCGCAATTGCAGTTGACCAGAACGGGGTTGTAGTTGAGACATACTCCGAAATACCGGAAACAGATTATAAAATCATAGAATTACCAGGTGAAATTGCTTTGCCTGGGCTCCATGATGCTCACTTGCATGTTGAGGGCATCGGTATGCTTGCCGAACAACTTTCTCTACATGGTGAAAAAACAGCAAATGAAGTTGTAGAAAAAGCGATGGCATTTGCAAAGCTACACCCGGAAGTTTTAATAATTACAGGTCGTGGTTGGGATCAGAATGATTGGGATGTACAGCAGTTTCCAACTGCAGAATTAATGGATGGTATTGGTAGGCCCATCTATTTGCGTCGAGTTGATGGCCATGCAGCCTGGCTGAATAATGCAATGCTTGAACTCGTAGGAATAACTTCAGAGACAGTTGATCCAGATGGTGGCAGAATTCTGAGAGACGAAAAAGGCAATCCATCAGGTGTGTTGATTGATAACGCTCTGGATATGGTTTCTGATTTTCTGCCTGAACGAACTGATGCAGAAAGAAGAAGACATATTAAAACCGGACTACAGGCGTGTGCCGATGCCGGACTGGTTGCAGTTCACAATATGGGGATGTCTCTTGCCAGTGTGCGGGTTGCAACCGATATGGCAAGAAATGATGAGCTGCCAATCAGACTGTTTGTCTATTTCGAAGGTAGTGAAGAAGAATGTTGGGAAGTTGCCAACGATTTTGAATCGGCAGGGTTGTTAACTATTCAAGGTTTTAAACTATATGCTGATGGTGCACTTGGTAGCAGGGGCGCAGCTTTGCTTGAAAATTACAGCGATGATCAGCATCAGAATGGATTGGTCCTGACTGACCCTGTGCTGATGGAGAAGCGTTTCAGGATGGCTGAGAGAATGGGTCTGCAAGTTGCTGTTCACGCAATTGGCGATAGAGGTGTACGTAATACATTGAACTGTGTGAAAGGGTATCGTCGATGCCGTATTGAACATTCTCAAGTTGTTCATCCTGATGATTTTGACCTGTATGTTGAAAATGAAATTATTGCCTCAATGCAGCCCACTCATTGTACCAGCGATATGTATTGGGCAGAAGAGCGGGTTGGTGCAGAGCGAATAAAGGGCGCGTATGCCTGGCGAACAATGTTAAATAACAATATTCCCTTGGCATTTGGTTCAGATTCACCGATTGAAGATTACGATCCATTGCCTGGAATCTATGCTGCTGTTACAAGAAAAGATAAATCGGGATGGCCTGAAAATGGTTGGTATCCCGAACAATGTTTAACCGATGCAGAAGCTATTGCAGCGTTTAGTTCAGGTGCTGCCTATGCAGTTGGGCGTGAAGTCACCCTTGGAAAAATTGCACAGGGCTACAAATTTGACGCAACACTTTTAGATAAAGATCCGCGCGGAAATCCTGAGTTATGGTTGAGCGCAAAACCGGTCGGACTAGTTGTTGACGGCAAAGTCAATCTTCAAGTCTACTGATTCACCAGCTGCAAGTTGCACCAGGATTCCAAACAGGAATTGATGTTGCTGGTAAGTCATTTCATATCCTGATTCTGATTGCGACGCTGTATGCACTGCTGTAACAAGTACGCTGCACTGCTCAGACATCTTCCATTCCAATTTTGAATCACGCAATGGTATTGCAACTTCCAGCTCTGAAAGTTCTGTGTTCAAGTCATCTACTTTGGAGCCATCGGCAAGGAATGATTCATTGTCGTAAAGAGCAAGATTCCACTCTGAAATAAATCGGGTTGAGAGTTGCTTGTCACTAATGTTGGTGATTGTCCAATTCACAGTGAAACAGTTATCGCCAGGCGTAATGACTCTTTCAATGTCGACAGCTATATCATTGAAGTGTGCAGACCGTTTCAGTGAACTGGAATACTGAGAGTCACAGAAATTGCCCTGATCAAGTTCATGTATTGAATCTGAATCGTATTTTGCGTCAACTGGTAGAAGTCGGTCTATCAATGAAAACCGCGGGTAGAGGTCATCAATGATTGCATCACGGAAACCAGGAGGGATTTCACGAATCAGATCATGAATAGAAGCTGAATCGTTTGCAACAGGAGCTGGATCTTCATCAGGTATGCTCAGGTGGTAAGCTTCAACACGTCGTCGTAGTGTATTTTGTAGATTCCATTTTGAACGACGGTCTTCCATTCCAATTATTGAGCCACCTCTGTCTGGTGAAACAAACAACGTTAGATCACCACAATTAATTCGCATGTCTGGCAGGTTATGTCCAAGAAGTTTTACTTCCGATATTTCAGGACCTGAGTAGTTGGTTCCGGCAATTATATTTTCATAAATTGCATGTCTGAGGTGTGGGAGATAGAGGCCGCCAAAAACTCCATGCCAGTAGGCACAATTACATTGAGCTTGCCATAGATGGTCTTCTGCATCGGGAGAATCCTGTTCATTATGCAGCAACAAACATCTACGTTGCATTAATAAACTTTCTTCATATTTCTGAAAGAACTGTCGCCAATATCCGCCACGGAAGAACGGTTTTAGTTCAGAAAGCTCACCGGAATCCAATAGCTGCTTTCTGTAATTGGCGTAGTTGCCGGCAGCAGGCATAGGCAATGACCATTCTGACATTTCAGAGTAACTGTTTGGTGGTAAGTATGCTCTTTGGCTTGGTTCATAACTGGACATAATTTCCGATGGTAAGGCCAGCTCCAGCCAATCTTTCTCAGCAGCCAGTGCAGTCAGGAAATTATCCAACCAGTGGTTTTTATATACCAGGTCATTGGTCCCTGGCCAGGCACCAAATTTTTCACCATCATCAACCATCACCAAAACTGAATCAGGATTTTGCTTGTGATACTCTCTGCAGAATTCAATTGTCTCATGCGGGTCATGAAACGGAATCAGGTAACGCAACTTTTCATTGATAGGTAATAAAGAAACTTCTTCACCCAGATCATCGGTCAGGATTGGGCCATTTGTTAATGAGTTTTCATCAACACCAGCCTGGATGAAATGAAAATCATCTAGCAAGGCAAAATCGACATCTGCTTTGGCAAGAGAACCAGCAAGCTGAGGCTCCCAAACTCTTTCTGCCATCCAGATTCCGGTAGGCCAGAAAAGTGGATTGAATGGATGCGCAATGCAATTAGAAGCGCCCATCCGCGATTCTCAGCATCGCGGATGGTAGAGGAATATAACCAAAGAGCCTATCTTAAATAGCTACTCTTCATCCATATCAAACGGCATTAAGTTGGATACCTCATTATATATACCGACAGGTTCTCCATCTTCAAATTCTGTATTCTCGCTCTCAATCTTGACTTCACCAACTCCAGGGGCATACCAGATAGTGTCTGTTCCTTTGTCAATGTGTTCGTAACCACCCAAGGCTATATCAAGAAACCAGACATCATATGATAATTCTATCTTCCAACAATTTTCCCAGACCCAGGCAAAATCTTCTGCACCTTCTCCATAGAGTTCATAAACTGCAACAACCAGGTCAGTTTGTTCAACAATTACTCCTGAATAGTCTACATAGCCCATAGCCTCAGAGTCAGCTACCAGGTCTGAAGTTCCACTCCAGGTATGGTCAGCAACTGGAGGTAGAGGGAACCAGACTATCTCTGGGTCGAACTCGATATGGAAAATTTCTCTGGGGTCATCATCAATATCGTCGAATGCCAGAAACTGCAATTCTGAAGCAACAGCATCAAGTTTCATGTATTCCCGGTCTTCCAGTTCAGAAAAGTCAAAATCTGAATAGAAAGCACGTTCATACTCACCTTCACGGACAACATTTTCTATTCGAACTAATTCGAAGAAAGGCATTTCCCCAGTTTCCTGAGTGAAAAACACCGAGACTTCACCTTCATTGATAGGTATCAACTCAGGCGTACCTTGAACCATAAATGAAACTGAATCTATTACTGTATTCCAGTTTCCTTCAAGGTCAGGTATGGAATCGAAAACAGCAAAGAAACGGGTTCCTGCAGCCAAAGGTGGCTCAAGGGTTACAGTCATGACAGTTCCCGATGCGTCGAGCTCAGGTTCACCAACCATTTTGTTTAACAGATGCCCAGAAATTCGTAATGGGTTGAATTCCTCGGCGATAGGCTCTGAAAATGTCATAGTAATAGTGCTGGTCTGTGGGCTGACTGTAGATCCACTAGCAGGAATTGAAGATACAATATATGGTCCAGCAGGTGGTGGGTTAGTAGTACTATCACTACATCCGGTCAATGAGAATGAGATGATGATAAGTAAGGCAAGACAAACTTTCCATGGCTTCATTGTTCTCTCCCTTTAATTGTGATTTATTTAACTACTACCCAG
>JAAESD010000142.1 GCA_024229695.1 bacterium | reverse complement strand
ATTTTCACCAATTGTTTTCATCATGCTTAGAGGTACATATGGGCAATAGAACATTCCAGCGTCATATGGGTTAGAACCCTTATAACCAACTGTGAAATAATCTACGCTTGCATATGGATCGATATATAACTTAGTACGACCTAATAGAGTACCAGCAAATAATGAACCAGTAACATCAGAACTATAGTTATCACCACCTGAAATACCTAAACCAGTATCCATCATTCCAGCTGCATTTAATGCTGCTGCAACACCATGAGATACGATAGCCCAGTTACCCTTACCACGACGAGTTGACGTAGCAATGATATTAGCTTCTTTTTCCATTGCAAAAACCATACCTTTGATTCTTTCAATTAACCAACGACCGCCACCATTATCTGCAGTAGCAGTAATGTCTAATTGACCGTCTGCAGCAACTGTAGAAGTTACAGACTTAAGGTTAATGTTACGGATGATTTCACGATTCATTTCAGCCAAGATTTCAGTTGAAAGGATGTTCGCAAGCTCAGTTTCCGCAGAAAGACCATGTACTGCTTTAAGGTCTTGAGCTAATTCAATTGTGTATTGAGCTTTAAGAGCACGAGACTTTGCAGTCACAGTAGTCTTATCAATTGAGAAAGCCATTTCGCCGAAAGCATTACCAGTGTTACCCAATGCTTCAGCAGTAGCTGTAGTCATTGCAGAACCTGGAGTATAGTCATCAACTGTATCATCATCGTCTACTGGAGCAGCTGCGCCACCAACAGTAGAAGTATCACCGTGGAACGGATCTGAACTATCAAGTTCTGAACCATTCGCAGTACCAGAAAAACCAGTATCTGCTTCGTTGTGTAATGCTTCATCGCCAGTTTGTGTGCTATAACGGCTCTTCATTGCAAAGATTAGACCAGTAGGACCAGTCATTGGCTGTACGCCAACTAAATCGAATGCAAGAAGCGCTGGAGTTGCACGTCTAACTAAAGATATAAGGACTGGGTCCCAACCATCGACATTGTTTCCTGCCGGTGCGTGGGAAGCGTTGGCCGCTACCTCATTTATTTGCGCACTTTCTTGCGCTTGTGCTTTTTCCATGTTCTCAAGAACAACTGCAGTAACAGCACGTTTGTGACTGTCTTTAATCTGACCAGCTTCTTGTGAATCAAGTACAGGAGCCCATTTTTCCTGTAGCATTGTGTGATTAATTTCCATTTTTAAATTCTCCTATATAAATGGGGATTAAATTCGCGACATCGCGTCCAAATATTTCTGCATCTGGCCAGAAACAACTGGTTTTTCTTCATCTGTACTATCCTCAGTAATAGCATCAACTTCCGGAGTTGCTTCTACCGTGGTATCTTTATTAAGGTAAGATTCCTTAATTGTAGCTACTTTAGCAGCAAAAGATTCGTTATCATCAGCTTCAATAGCTTCTGCTAACTCAGTTACT
>JAAESD010000141.1 GCA_024229695.1 bacterium | reverse complement strand
CAATATTCTTATTCTGAATATGGAGATTAACCAGGTTTTTGATACGCTCGCCCTCTATAGCATAAGGCATTCCTCTAGTACGTAAAACATTGGCATGGAAACTTGTTCTACTGTTGACTGCAAACGTTGCTACAGTTAAACCGATTAACGCCAATAGCAGGTAAACAAACAATCTTGGTCGTATAAAACTTTTTCGTTTCCCTGTTTCAAAACCTTGTTGAGAATCATATCTGACAAGACCTTCAGGCTTATCAATTTTCTTCATTATCTCATTACAGGCATCGATACAATTTGCGCAACCGATGCACTCCATCTGCAGACCATTCCGAATATCGATACCGGTTGGACAGACTTCAACACAACGGTAGCAGTCCACGCAATGGCCACCTTCATCACCTTTTGTTCTGGGCTCTCCGCGGGTTTCATCGTAACCAATGACAATGGTATCGGCATCAATCAAAGATGACTGCAATCTGCCGTAAGGACAGATGATCAAACAAGTCTGCTCTCTGAACCAACTAAAGCTGAAATAGAGGATCCCGGTCCAGAAAAGAGTCCAGAAAAGAGCAGTGCCGTGCCCACTGAATCCTGTTGCAACCAACTTCAGTACTTCTCTCGCAGGGAAAAAATATGACAAAAAGATGTGAGCAATCAAAGCTGACAAGAAGATAAACAGAACATGCTTTACTGTTTTGCGCCAAACCTTGTCAAAGTTCAAAGGACCCTGATTTCGGCGAATCCTTGTTACCCTTCCACCTTCTATCAGTCTTTCAAACTTCCTGAATACACCTTCCATAAACACAGTTTGGGGGCAAGCATAACCACACCATATTCTACCCAGCAGAGCAGTCAGAACAAAAAGCAAGAAACCGAAAGCAGTTACCACAAAGAACATCAGATAGAAATCCTGGTTTGTGAAACTGAAACCAAAAATCCACGCTTGTCTGTCTGGTAGACTGAAGAGAATTGAGGGCTTGCCGGCAATCTGCAGCCAAGGCAATCCAACATAAATGAGTATCAACAGGAAATTGACAGAATTACGGATTACCTGCCATTTTCCTAGGACATCTGCTGGTTGGATAAAGTTTCGGGAGCCATCGGCATTGATTGAGTAGACTGTGTCCATGTCAGGTCGTCGCCGCTTGGGACGACGACCTTCAGTAGATTTATTCATTTTACTCCGGTACTTGCTCCCCTTCAGGAGCTTTACCTACTACGTTTGTGTTCTTTATTGTCAGCACATAGGAAACAATTTTGTTGACCCTCTTGGGCCCAAGTTGAGCACCCCATGCCACCATACCCTTATCGAGGACACCATTTGTAACTATATGGTGAATATTAATGGGCTCTGCACCATGAATCCAGTAGTTGTCGGTCAGGTTTGGACCGACAAGCCCCTGTCCTTTCTCAAGGTGACAGACTACACAATACTGATCAAACAGCGCTTTACCTTCAGTAATACTTTCAGGCATGTCTGCCATCATCAACAAGCTTTCATTGGTGATGCCACCTTCCATTGCTGCTGCAAGTTGCGCATCGGCAATAGCTGCCATTTCCGTGTTGTATTTAGCAACAGGGAGATCAATGATTTTGAAAGTATGAAAAACAAGCCAATATCCCAATGAAAACACAATGGAACCATAGAGAATAAACAGCCACCAGTTTGGCAGTTTATTGTCGAACTCCTGGATACCGTCAAATGTGTGATCTCTTAATTTATCGGTCATTGTTGAACCCTCCTGTTGACTCCTGCTCAAGCGGAAGAGCTGCCATTCTATCGCTGTCGTTTTTCCCGATTACTGCAAAAACATAGTAGAGCACCAATATGAAACTGGTTACAAAAATACCTAATCCAAGTAAAGGCCAAGCTAACAAGTTACTGTTGTTATAAAACTCCTGAAACATGTTACTTCACCTCCTGTGGGCCTCGGCCAAGTCTTTGCAAGTAGGCAATAATTGCAGCCATTTCACTGTTTGGCTCAATCTCGATTCTTGCCTCTGAAAGATCCTTCGCAATAAGCTCTCCCTGAGAGAGTGCAACTGCAGCGGCCGTTTCAATCTGCTCATCAGTGTATGGAACACCGATTGTTTTCAGGACAGACATCTTTCCAGCAGTTTTGCTGAAATCGACACTCTTGTCTTTCATGAAAGCATAATCAGGCATAATAGAGCCGGATGAAATATCACGAGGATTCATCATGTGCATATAGTGCCACTGATTTGGATATCGGCCACCAACTCTGTGCAAGTCAGGTCCGGTTCGTTTTG
>JAAESD010000140.1 GCA_024229695.1 bacterium | reverse complement strand
CAGGTCTTTATGAAAGAAAGCGGTACCAAACTTCCATTGAAAAAGCAGATCATTGACTGGCAATCCAGCCAAGGTCAAACAAGTTCGCATCCCAGCCACCTCTGCTTCAGTGCCATATAGCATCTGAGGGGTTATGGTGAGTGGTTCAGGGAATCTGCCATTTAAAGCATTTATTATCTGTTTTAAGATTGTATTCCTCGCATCTGGATCCCAGATATTAAGATTGAATAGATCCTTCATTAGAGATCCAGATAGCCAGTCCCAAGGGGTTAATTTGCCCTCAGCAGCTTCAATGTTATTTATGCTGCCATTGGCGTGGACGTTTTCGTGATAATACCTAGTCATGATCAAAGCTCGATTTCTTCAACTGGTGTGGTAGCGATGACTGCTCTCCAAGGATCAATGGGATCATCTCTATCGAGATATCTAACCAGAGTACAGTCGTAGTGTTCGCCTTCTAGGATTCTTTTTGCGACAGCAACATCTGATTTAACCAGATGCATATTGCCACCATAAGATTTCCAGTCCTGAGAGTCAGGACATTGGTATTTTCTGACGAATATAGTAAGGTACTTATTAGCATTGATTTTTGATCTTTGCATGATTTCTCTCCTTTTTAGAGGGGAAAAAATCAATACAACAACCTAGGCTCCATGGAGTTGTATAATCCAACAAAACTCGAAGCGGTTCTGAACCTATTGAACTTAACGAATTATATATTATACGCAATAGGTCAGCCGAAAATAAGGCGGTTGGGGCATTGATTTGATCCCTGTTTATGGTTGATCGGGGGGTATTCATTGAATCAAATGACACGGATTTAAACGCGTTAAATCCCATCCATGAATTTAGGGATGATGCAGTCATTTGGTGGTATTGAATTGGGTTTTAAAGTTGGCTCTCAGTGCCTCTTTATAGGCTTTAATTTTGGTTTCTTTGAGTTCAAATCTCTTTTTGGACTCTTTATTGGCTTGTGAGATCACATAATGAGCAGCGGAAACCTTGAGGCTCGAATGCAGTCGGCTTTTCTCAATATCGATCAATTGGGCTGCCATGTTTTGGAGTGTTTTGATGTTGTAAATGACATCACTGATGTCCTTGAGCTTGGCATTGTAAATTCGCCCCTCGAACATTTTAATGTGGTGACACTGTTCTTCCCATTCAAAATCGCCATCGTGTTCACACTGGCTGATGTAGGTTTCAAGATCGGGGTCGTTTTGGGGTGGTGTTTGTTTCATGTTCTAAATCCTATGCTGTTCATCTACTCGTGGTCAAGAAGAATTACTGCTAATTTTTTACTGGTAATTTTTTAACAGTGATTTGGAATTTTTTAGCAGTATCTCCCTCATCGCTTTTCAGAACAAGGAGTTTGCTGGATCGTTTGATGCTGCAACAACATCTGAATCACCACTCCATTGCGGGTTTTGTTTGATTTCTTGTGCGATGTATTCTTTGTTTTCTTCTCGATCATAAAACCCCACTGCGCTCAATAAGTAATCCACCGAGTCATCGTCCAAGATGCCTTGCAGCACATGTTGTATGACTCTTCCACTGATTCCGGTCATTCGATTGCCAAAGGCGATGTATTCATCGATGCACTCATTATTTAAAACGTAGAGTGATACGCGGGAGTCTTTTGACCATTTTCGCTTAAGAATGACCTTTTGCTGCACCGCATCGTTTACGACTTGTCTCAGCCGATCGGGTTTAGTTCCAATCGTTGAATTGAGCGATTGATGCAGCACTTGAAACGTGATGTGTTCATCGCCTCTTATTTGCATACCGATTAAGTTATCGAGCAAGCAGCGATGGGTTCTGCCTTTGCTCAGATACCGAACAAAATTGCTGTCAGGCATTTCTTTATGGGCTTGTGCCATGCCGAGTCGAATGGAGGCAATGCCTAAAACTTGCATCGCTTTTTCCTCGGAATCAAATTTGATTTGAGAGCGGTTGAGCATCTCATCCATGTCTGCTTTTGCTTTCCGTTCCCTGAGTTGCTTGATTGTTTGCATACCTTCGGCAGTGGGCGGTACGGATTCCATGTGTGTATTCCCGTCTAAAAACGGTGTTTTCTTTTTGAAAGCCATTATGATTTTAGCTCCTTTATTTTATTTTTTAGGTTTCTGACAGTCGATGGATACCACCCTCCTCCATACCGGGATGGAATCTTCTTGCGATTGAGTTCAGCTGCAATGGCAGCCAAGGTGGTGTGACCCTGTTTCTCAATGGCATCGATCTCCGGCTTTAGCATTCGAGCGAATCGAATGAAGTTCTTGCGATGTGCCTTGGCACCGCCTTGACCGGCTTTCTTCAAATCTTCCTCAGAATGCAAGCCAAAGGAATATCTGAGGTTGCCATCCTTGTCCTTGTATCCTGTTTTTTTCATCCGTTTCATCTTCTCGGTCACGGTTTCTGACAAATCGGCTCGGTATTGTGCCGAGATGTGGATCAAGGTATCGATGTCCATGATGCTGGCGTGCTTAAGGGTGGTGTCGAAATGCCAGAAGCGAACCCCTTTCGCCCCGGCAGTGATCAACAAAGTTAAGACACTTATATTTCTCAGTCGTTTTCCCATGTTGGCTGCAATGATGTCGGCATTATGCTCGGCTGCATAGGCAATGGCCTT
>JAAESD010000139.1 GCA_024229695.1 bacterium | reverse complement strand
CGGAACGATCTACCTAAAAGACAAACCAATTAATAATGTCCCTCCTCACAAAAGAGGCATTGGTATGGTGTTTCAAAACTACGCACTCTTTCCACACATGACGGTTGCTGAGAACTTAGCATTCCCACTAGAAGTTCGCAAAATGGGCAAAACTGAAAGAGAAGCAAAGGTTAACCGTGCCCTCGATATGGTGCAGCTTGGTGATTTTGGTAACAGGCGCCCAATGCAACTATCTGGCGGTCAGCAACAAAGAGTTGCAGTAGCAAGATCTCTAGTATTTGATCCAGATTTGGTTCTGATGGATGAGCCATTAGGTGCACTCGATAAAAACTTAAGAGAGCAAATGCAATACGAAATTAAACACCTTCATGAGAGTCTTGGATTAACCGTAGTTTATGTTACCCATGATCAAACGGAAGCACTTACGATGTCAAATCGAATCGCAGTTTTTGATGATGGTGTCGTTCTCCAATGTTCCTCTCCAGAGGATCTCTACGAGAAACCAGAAAACGCCTTTGTAGCAAACTTTATTGGTGAAAATAATCGATTGATGGGCACTGTTGAATCCATCGATGGTGACAAGGCAACAGTTAAAACTGACTCAGGAGATATCGTAGTCGCTTCAAAGGTCAACGTTAACAAGGCCGGTGATCGAGCAACCTTGTCATTGAGACCTGAAAGAATTATGATTTCACCTTCTAAAGGTAAAACACCAAACACGTATTCAGCCAAGGTAGAAGAATTAATCTATCATGGCGACCATATTCGCACACGCTTTAGTGTGTGTGGACACGACGATTTTATCGTCAAAATTCCTAATTCAATTGATAATGTGACCCTCAAAGAAGGTAAACAAGTTGATATCGGTTGGATGTCGGAGGATTGTCTAGCTCTCGATGGATAGAGTTTAGATTTAATATAAGGAGAAATATAAATGAAAAATGTTATAACTAAAACTCTGGTTGCAAGTGCTATTTCAACAGCGATGTTGGCTGGTGCAGCGCAAGCAGACGTAACTCTGGTTTCTTGGGGTGGTGGCTACTCAGCTTCACAACAAAAAGCCTACATTGATACATATTCAAGTGGAAACGTAAATATGATCAGTTACAACGGTGGTCTGGGTGAAGTTCGTGCTCAAGTCGAATCAGGTAACGTTCAATGGGATATCGTTGACGTACTTCCTTCTCAAGCTCGTACGGGTTGTGATGAAGGTTTATTTGAAGAGCTAGATCGTAGCATATTCCTTCCTGCACCAGATGGTACACCGATGGATGAGGATCTTCTAGTTGATGTACCAAATGATTGTGTAGTTCCGCAAATCTGGTGGTCATATGTTCCATTCCATTTAGGTTCAACTTTTGAAGGCGAGCAACCATCAACAATACATGACTTCTTTGACGTAGAAAAATTCCCAGGAAAGCGTGGTGTTCATACTTGGGGAAATGGTATAGTTGAAATGGCATTGTATGCAAGTGGCGTAGCTATTCCTGACATCTATGATGTATTAAGTACTCAAGAAGGACAAGATATGGTTTTTGCTAAACTTGATACAATCAAAGACCATGTAGTATTCTGGTCTGCGGGTGCAAAGCCATTGGACCTAGTTAACTCTGGTGAGGTTTCAATGTCAATAGCCTATAACGGTCGTATTGGTGGTGCTGTTTTAGCTGATGGTGCTGACTATGTTACTGTTTGGGATGGACAGGTTCTTGAAGAGGAATGGTTAGTTCTTATGAATGGCGCTCCAAATAGAGCTGCTGCACTGCACTTCCTAGTTCATGCTTCAAGCACACAAGCTCAAGCAGATCAAGCACATTGGATCAACTATGCTCCTATGCGTCCATCTGCTCTTCCAATAATGGCAGCATGTGAGCCTTGGTTTAATACAGGTCTTGCAACAGAATCTAATAT
>JAAESD010000138.1 GCA_024229695.1 bacterium | reverse complement strand
GTGCAACAGACCTTCACGAGGACCGGCATAGCGCATATCGAGTGGATATCCACCTTGAAGAACTGTACCTGGTTTGAAGTAGTTTTCTACAAGTGCGTCAATGCAGTTAACGCGAACGTCGGCAGGAATATCGCCAGCTTTTAGCCCACCAATCAATTGGTGAATGTAAAGTCCGTCAAGAGTTTCCAGGGCGATTTTTCCCAGGTACTCGTGGCTTCTGTGCATTGGGTTACGAAGTTGCAGTGCAGCAATTGTTTTCCAGCCAGAATCTGCAAAAAATGCACGACTCTCTGTTGGACGTTGGTAGATTCCTTCAAATTCAGTTGGGAAAACACCTTCGCTCAGTACTTTTACTGGCCCAGCAAGATTAACTGCTTTTTGGTCCATTACCATTTTAACGCCCGGGTGAGCGTCATCTGTGGTTTTGAATACATTTTCGCACTCAAAATCACGGTCGATGGTGTACTTCTCTTCAACTGTCATTGTTGCCATCAAATCGCCATTTTCAGCGATCAATGCAATTTCGTCGCCATCATTCAATGAGTCAGCAGTTTCCTGATCAACACTCATTGTAATTGGGATTGGCCAAAAGATGCCGTTTGCCATTTTCATGTCAGCACAAACGCCTTGCCAATCGGCTTTGCCCATAAAGCCAGTAAGTGGTGTAAATCCACCAATACCAAGCATAATCAAGTCACCGGTTTCGCGACTTGTTATAGATACCTGAGGCATCTCTGCTGCTCT
>JAAESD010000137.1 GCA_024229695.1 bacterium | reverse complement strand
TGACAGAAAATAAACCACGATTGGTAAGGATACGACCATTTACAATAAATACTGCCTCAACCAGAATTGATTCAAATCAGATCAATATCGATGGTTAACTGGCAGCCATTATAGAAGCAATATGGTCCTCAAGATAGTCAAGACCCTTGCCATCTATATGTGTAAAGAATACAGCAACTTCATAATCGCTGACACCTTCAGCTTCACACTCAGGAAGGACTCTGACAACAATACCTTCACATTTTGCTTCCGGTAATTCTGTTGAATCGTCACCAGCTATAGGAAGCTCTAAAGACATGCCCAGCTTGGTCATCGGCTCAATAAAGTGATCAGATTTGAAGTAAATACCTGAAGTACTGATGTTCAAAGATTCCAGGTTGGTTACCTTACTGCTACCATCTGCTTGAGGAAGCGATACCGCTACCTTCAGATTAGCTTCAATTCTCTGACTTTTTCTTTTTTCGCTACCGTCACTCATAGTGATTCTCCTTTACATAGGTAATACCTCATAATTGAGATATTGCCAACCACCAATTTGTATATCAGTTACTTTAGCTAAAACCATACCAAAAGCAAAAGAGCCGACACTTTGTGTGTGTCGACTCTTTTTAAGTCATAAATTTATTTTTTATGACGATTCTTACGCAAACGCTTCTTGCGTTTGTGCGTAGCGATCTTTTTACGCTTACGCTTTCTTCCATTAGGCATTGAAGCCACCTTTCAGAGAAATCAAAAAGACAAAATCTATATTCGGTCGACCTCGGAAAATACAGATCCGGGTCAACCCGGTTAACACCTGAGATTCGACAACTACAGAATATAGCAGAGAATTGCCGTACAATCAAACATGTAATGGCATATTTTTTAACGTCCTGCTTTGTTGACCAGATCAATCAACTCATTTGAGCACTTAAAGAATGGAACCTTTTTCTCAGGAACCATAACTTTTGCCCCGGTTTTTGGGTTCCTGGCTGTGCGCGCAGCCATAGTTTTTACCTTAAAACCACCAAATCCACGTAAATCAACTTTATCGCCAGAAACCAGTGCATCACTGATATTTTGTATTATGTGGTTAACAATTGCAGCAGTGTCATTATTATTGGCACCAGAATCTTTGGCAATAAGTTCTACAAGTTCTGCTTTAGTCAATGGTTGCTCCTGAAAGTGAGTGTCTTTGTAACTTGTTAAGATAATGTAAGTTAATCAGTAATTTTGAATCAGCAATTAAAATTGAAATGTTTCCCACTTCTGCCGTGAGTTTGCCAACCTGAAATCTACAACGATGAACATAGTAGCGGATCAGCAAACAATGCACGAACAGTGCAGGAAACATTCTGTGCATGAATATGCAGAAGTAATGCCACAATTGGCTAAAACGTGCCATATCCATATAACATGCTATACGACAACATGTTAAAGATATTTACTGGTTTATGAAATGTTGTAGTAAACAGGAATTTCATTGCAAATTACCTGCTTGGCTCCTTCACATAATGCCATTATGCGAAAGTACAAGCAGCAATTAGATACAATCAGGAACAGTCAAGAGCAGTAAATAGTTTTTTATGCTCATCCAGCATTTTACAGTTTCGTCTAGCCATTACTATCTCTGCTACTGCGATTGCTTTCTCAACATTGTAGCTTTTTCTCAGTCGCCCATCTCCCCAACAATAATTACTCAAACAGGTTCTTGGAAAACCGGCAGAAAATATGTTGGATGAAAAACCAACTGTCGTAGCAGTATTGAATTGAGTTCCGATTGCAGATTTTGCATGGTCCCCAATCATCAGACCTACAAAACTTGAACCGGTAGCAACAGGGCCATGTCCATAGTTTGCTTTGAGCAGAGAATAGTTGTTACTCAGGTCACTGCAATTCGTGCCAGCACCAAGATTGCACCAACTTCCGATCACTGCATGACCAATAAAACCATCGTGTTGTTTATTGGAAAAAGCACAAAATTGACTCTCTGCAACTTCCCCCCCGACTTTACACGCAGAGCCAACTGCAGTTTCCCCGTAAATTGTACTGCCAGCTTTTACTGTTGACCCAGGCCCGAGATAAAGTGGGCCTTCAAGAAATGCGTTTGCCATTATTGTAACTTCATTATCAATAATTATTGGCCCAGCAGAAGCATCCAGAACAACACCTGGTGAAATTGCTGCAGATTTTGCTGCAAATATATTTTCCGTATTGACTGTGTTTACTGCAGAATATTGTGCCACATCAAAAGGTGCTAGTTCAGTTTTTGCATTCCATGACCAATTGTTTCCATCGGCAGGTTGTAACCCGAAATATTTGCGCTCAATCGAAACACTCATACTTTCCAGATCACTTGTAATAATGGAACCGATATCATGTACCATATCCCACAAATAGTTCCATACAGGCTGAGTTGATGGGGTCGAATCAGATGAAGGGTTCCATACAGCAGAAGGTTTTGTTGGAGTAACTCGAGACTCATCTTCACAAGCGGTATCATCCCACATCTTCCAGGAATTCAGGATATCTGTAGCTTGCTCAGCATCAACAACTGCCAGGACCAGTCCTTTGTCATCAGACTGAACAGTCGATTCGGAATTAATCACTTCAGCTATTTTTGAGACACTTCCGGCATATCTGGCAGTCATAAATATGATTTTTTTGTAATTGCCCAGTTGTTTCACGCAAGATTCAAAACCAACATGTATCTCATTTAAACAAGTTTGTAATTGCAGAGGTTCCAGATTCGATATCGGCAAAAGAGCCAGATCACAACAATCACTGGCAGCTAAAGTAGCTCTTTCTCGCAAGTTGAACATACCACAAGGAATCTCGTAAGCAGGTCTGCTCCAGGATAAAGGCCGAAACTGTTGGGATGTATGGTCTTCAAACAAAATCAAAAGGGTATTCACAAGTTCCTCCGTGTTTAACTAGTTCTGGATATAATAACGTTAAACCATACTTCTATACAACAAATGAAAAAGGATTCCAGATTATTTCTGGAATCCTTTGAAAGTAAGTGGAGCCAAGGAGGGTCATAAATAGTTATTTAGGTTTCCACTCTTGTGCTAGCCGTTGAGCCTCAGCTATCTGCTCAGGAGTCATCATTGTAGCAACAAGGTCACGTTTGCTCACAGCATCGTCTCTAATCTCAGATGCAGATTGAAGAGACGCTGAGAGACTGAACCAGAGATGAGCAAGAACATAGTCTTTTGGCCTACCATCACCATTCGCATACATAGATCCGAGGTTGTACTGGGCATTAGAGTTGCCCTGATCGGCAGCCAGGCGATACCATTTCATCGCTTCACTGTAGTCCTGAGTCACACTTTTGCCACTGAAATACATCAAGCCGATGTTGTACTGAGCTCCAGCGTCACCCTGCTCTGCAGCTAAGTGATACCACTTCAATGCTTCGGTGTAGTCTTGCGGTATATCTTTGCCAGTGTCATAAAAACGGCCAAGATTAAATTGGGCGTCGACAAACCCTTGCTCTGCAGCCAGGCGAAACCACTTCATTGCTTCGATGTGGTCCTGTGGTACACCTCTGCCAGTGCCATACATAAAGCCAAGGTTGTACTGAGCTCCAGCGTCGCCCTGTTCTGCAGCCAGGCGATACCACTTCATTGCTTCGATGTAGTCTATTGTAACACCCAAACCAATGTCATACATCATGCCAAGATTAAACTGAGCCATGACTTGCCCCTGCTCGGCAGCCAAGCGGCACCACTTAAATGCTTCAGCGTAGTCCTGTGGCACACCTTCGCCAACAGAATAAATAAGGGCAAGATTATACTGAGCCTTGGCGAATCCCTGCTCTGCTGCTAGACGAAACCATTTAGTAGCTTTGGCATAGTTCTGTGGCATACCATAGCCATTAGCATAAGATCCGCCGAGATTGTACTGAGCCATGGCGTGCCCCTGCTCTGCAGCCAAGCGATACCACTTTATTGCTTCGGTGTAGTCCTGCGGCACACCAAAGCCACTTTCGTACGTAACGCCGAGTAAATATTGTGCATCAGTATTGCCTTGTTTGGCTAAGGGACTCACGAGTGTTAATGCTATTTCGTATTCCCCTTTTTCAAATGCGACAACCGCATCTTCTAAAGTACCAGCATTTACAAAGCAAGGTATAGCCAATAATAACAATACGAAATAAATGATGGTGGCTTGTTTTGTCGTAGTCATATTTTTGTTCCTTTATTAGTTGCTCGATTCTATTAAATTCAACCAGCTTCAACTTCTGTAACTGCCTGCGTTCTAAATTTTAGTTGGAGGAACCAAGGAGGTTCTAACCACCATATCATACTTATTAGCCAAACTTATTTTTTTCTACTTTCCCCAGTTTTAGCTTAGCAGATCTCATGCACGAATCTTCGGAAGTGGTCATTTCGGTTTCCATTCCCGTGCTAGCCGTTGAGCCTCAGCTAATTGGTTTGGAGTCATCTTGGCAGAAACAACATCAAGGAGTTTCAATGCCATGTCCCTTAAGTTTGGTGTAGGTTGAAGATACACGGAGAGATTGAACCAGAAATGAGCAAGAATATAGTCCTGCGGCACTCCATCGCCATTGTGATATATGACACCGAGATTGATCTGGGCATTAGCATAACCTTGCTCAGCAGCCAAGCAGTACCATTTCACCGCTTTGGCAGAATCCTGTGGCACAACTCTGCCAGTGCCATACATAAAGCCAAGGTTGTACTGAGCTCTAGCGTCGCCCTGTTCTGCAGCCAGGCGGAACCACTTCATCGCTTCAGCATAATCCTGCAGTACATCGTTGCCACTCTCGTACATCGAGCCTAGATTAAACTGGGCCGAGTCATTCCCTTGCTCAGCAGCCAGGCGGAACCACTTCATCGCTTCAGCATAATCCTGCAGTACACCGTTGCCATTGTTATACATCGAGCCGAGATTATCCTGGGCCACGGCAGAACCTTGCTCAGCTGCCAGGCGGAACCATTTCACCGCTTCGGCATAATCCTGCAGCACACCGTAGCCTGTGCAAAACAACACTCCGAGATTGTTCTGGGCCCAGTCGATACCTTGCTCAGCTAGGGAACGGCTGAGGACTATCGCTGATGCGTGTTCACCATTTTCGAATGCGGCTTTCGCATCGTCTAAAGTGCCAGCCTTTTCAAGATCATCTGGATGTTTCGAGGAGGTCATGTTCTTGATCCTTTGTTGATCATTCGTCACAATAATAATCAGATATAACCATGCCATACCAATGCTTATCGTTCAAGCATATTTCATAGAAAGCACTGAAGTTTGCATGCCCAAATATTGACTTAGAAAATGATACTCGTTCATAATCACAATACATAGTTTGGATGATAATTTGCAAGCCCAAACAGTCTGTATAGTAGCTTAGAGACCATATATTTTAAAAAAACAGACAGCTACAAAATTGGTAAATGTCTGCTTTTTAAATATTTGTTGTTGGAACCAAAGAAGCTTAAACTTCCTCGGCTTTATTTTCAGGTCTTCTCCACCAACCGATCAAAACCATATACAACCCGTTCTTAATGGGCTCTAGAGAAGAATACATTACAGGTACTACTACCAGAGTAAGGAAAGTGGCTACTGCCAGACCATAAATTACAGCAACACCCATGGGCCCCCACCACTGGCTCGACTCTCCACCCATAACCACAACATCGGCGAACCGAGCATGTGTCAATGCTTCAAAGTCCAGAGAAAAACCTGTTGTTAAAGGTATCAATCCCAGGATGGTTGTTACAGCAGTCAGTATTACAGGACGGAAACGTGTTATTCCTGCCTGGATGATTGCATCGTTTTTATCCATACCCCTTTTGCGAAGTTGGATTATGTAATCAAGCAATACAATAGCATTGTTAACAACAATACCTGCCAGGGAAATCACACCAACTCCGGTCATAATGATACCAAAAGGAGTATCTGTAATCATCAAACCAGCAAAGACCCCAATAAGTGAAAGTATGACACTCATCAGGATAACAATCGGCACGGTAACGGAGCTGAATTGGCTGACAAGAACCACAAAAATCAGCATTATAGCAATAGCGAAAGCATTGGAAAGGAATGCGGATGCTTCCTCCTGATCTTCATTTTCTCCTGTGTAGTCCAATGTATAACCTCGAGGCAAAGAAATTGCGTCCAGAGCCGCTTTCACTTCAAGCAAAAGGGCGCTGCTGTTTGCTCCGGAAACCACATCTGCCATCACGGTTACAGTTCGGTTGGAATCGATGCGATGGACTGCAGCCAGGCCAGAAGAAAATTCCATATGAGTGAAAGCCGACAAGGGAATAGTTTCACCTTCAAAAAAGATCATTGTATTTTCCAGATCTTCAACTTTTCCTCTAAAAGATTTATCGAAGCGAACAATGATATCGTATTCGTCTTCACCAATGCGGTGCTTGGCAGTTTCGGCACCATGCAAAGCTGTGCGGATGGTACCTGCAATATCTAAAGTACGCAGACCAAAGCGCCCTGCCTTGTCCACATCAGGTATGATACGAAGCTCTGGCAGTGATCTGTCGAAATTATCAGTAATATCTACCAATCCACCGATGTTACGGATAATATCTTTGATCTGAGCTGCCAATTCTCCTAATACTTCGAAATCGTCACCGGATATTTCAATATTAACGGGCTTGCCAGTTGGAGGACCTTCTTCAATTTTCTCCACAGTTATCCGGGCACCAGTGAAGTCCTCAAGACTAGAACGTAAATCATCCAGCTCCTGCCTTGATGAGTAATTCCTGTCAGACATTTCCTCGAATTCCAACGTGATGGAACTTTGGTGAGATGGAGCTGATCCTCCACCAATACCATTACCAAGAGAAGTTCCAACAGAAGTGCTGAACACTTTAAGGTCATGCACCGTTTTTAATTCTTTTTCAATTGACAAGGCATAACTGTCGGTTACTTCAATCCGGGTTCCACTGGGCGCATCAATATTGACAGTGGCATACTGAGGATCAATGTCCGGGAACATCTCCACTCCCGGGTTGAAAAGACCATAAAGAACCAATGATCCAAAAAAGAGGAAAAACATCCCTAAGTTTACTAAAATCAGATGGTCCAATGACCAGCGCAAAAGAGGTTTATATGTTTTTTGACCGAAGGCAATTAATCGGTCCCCTAAAAGCACTTTCTCCTGAGCTGTGCGAGGAGTACCCATGAAGCGCGCGCACAACACAGGGTTGAATATCATAGCAACAACAAGGGAGGCCAACAGGGTGATGATAACGGTAATGGGCAGGTAACTCATAAACTCACCCATAATTCCAGGCCATAGAACCAGTGGCCCGAAAGCGCATACCGTAGTTAACGTTGAGGCAATAACAGCACCAGCAACCTGGCTTGTTCCTTTATCGGCCGCCTCTTCAGAGCTAGCTCCCTTGCCTCTGTGTCTGAAGATATTTTCAACAATCACGATTGCATTATCGACGAGCATTCCCAGTGCCATAATCAGACTGAACAGAACAACCATGTTCAATGTTATGTCCAAAATACTTAGAACGGTAAAGGTAATGAGCATGGACATTGGAATGGCTAGACCAACAAATAAAGCGTTGCGAACTCCGAAAAATGCCAGCAGAACTAAAAATACCAGCAACAAACCGCTGAGAATATTGTTTTCAAGCTCTTTAACCATGCGCTTTATTTGCAGGGACTGGTCAGCTACAATTTCCACTTCGGCGCCTGCCGGGAAATTGGACCTGGCATTGGTGACAACAGCTTTAACGTCCTCTGCAATCCGAATCAGATTCTCTCCACTGCGTTTCTTGATGATAAGTGTTACTGCATCGTGCCCAAATACACGACTTATGGTTTCTCGATCCTTAATACCAAACTTGACCGTTGCTACATCTCCAACATAAACCGGCGGAAATATTCCGGGGTTCAAAACAAAACCAAGAATTTCCTGTACATCGTCAACTTCACCAGGCACACGTACTTGATAATCATAAACGCCCAGAGACAACTTGCCTCCCGGAATGGTTATATTCTGCAGTCCGATTGCATCCTGAACATCCAAAATACCAAGATTGTAGTAGGCAAGTTTTTCAGGATCGACATCTACCTGAACTTCATTTTCTATGCCACCGACCAAATCGACACCGAGGACACCTTTAATTTTCTCGAGGTCCTCCTGCAGATCTTCCCCTAGTTTTTTCAAGAGAAAGAGATCCAGATCACCATACAAATTTACCTGCATGACAGGAAAGGCATCCGATGCACTAATTTCCTGGACAACCAAATCCTCCTTGGGGTCATCAGGCAAATCAGGCTTTGCAAGTTCAACCCTGTCCCGGGCAGCCTGCAAAGCATCACTCATATCAACACTTGATTCAAATTCCAGAGTGATTACAGACATACCGTAGGAAGATGAACTGGTCATCTCCTTGAGATCCTCCATACCCTTCAGTTGTTTCTCAAGCTTACGGGTAACCAGGTTTTCCATATCTTCGGGACTAGTACCTGCATAAGGTGTCATGATCATCACAAAAGGAATCTTGACATCGGGCGATGATTCCCTGGGCAGCGATTTATATGATTTGACTCCCAAAACTATCAGGATCGCCATAAAAGCAAAAACCATGGGATAACGAGCAATAGCTCCTCTAGTCAGTTTCATAGGTCAAGCCCACTTCCGGAGTGGGGAACTCGTGAGCCGGAAGAAGTTTCCTTTACTTCCGCTGGATCAGAGGGTAAAGAACCATCCGGGCTAGTTGCTGTTTCCGTTATTTTCACAAGATTGCCATCTCGCAAATCTCGTTGACCGCGAACCACAATCTGGTCTCCCAAATTTAAACCACTTTCTATTATTACCATCAACCCCTGGTCACGACCCAAAATAAGTTGACGCAAATGGGATCGATTAGCTTCCACAACATAAACAGCAGGCCCAGCCATCCCACTAACGACTGCATCACGAGGTATAGCTATCACGGCAGAGGAAAGGTTTTTTTCTAAACGTGCTCGACCAATTACTCCGTTGTGGTATTTAAGATCAGGATTTTCGATTTCCAATTCTACATGGAACTTACCTGTCATGCGATCAGCTTCCAGGCCGATCCAGGTCACCGTTCCTTTGACTGGTTCCGGATTTGTACCCAGGATAACTGAAGCACTATCGTTTTTCTTTACCCACCTTACCTGAGTGTCGGTAAGGTAAGCTTCCATTTTTAAAGTATATGGGTCTATAACACGAGCAACCTTTTGGCCAGGCATAACCAATTGCCCTAACTCAATATAACGATCAGTCAAAACACCATCGAAAGGTGCTTTTATGCCAGCTCGATTAAAGCGTTTCCGGGTAACATCAGAAATACTCCTGGTCTGAGCATAGGCACTTTCAGCATTAAGCAATTCTATTTTGCTGACTTTCTCAGCGTCAAATAATTTTTGCACCTTATCCAGGTTGTATTTTTGGGTAGCCATTGCTGTTGCTGCGGATTCCATTTCAGCCTTCAAGATTGTTCTGTCCTGAACAACCACCAGAGCATTTGCAGACACAGCATCACCTTTGGCCACTGGAAGCGAAACAACTGTTCCACTTTCCTGAGCACTGAGATCAGTTCCCCTTACAGGAGTAACTGGGCCGGAAATTTCAAAATATTCCTCAAGGTCCGTACTTTGCAGAGCCAATACTCGGACGTTTTTGGGAACTTCGGGTGAGTCGCCTTCAGAAGTTTTTTCATTGCTGCAGGCGACCAACAGAACTGTACTTAAGGCAAGTACTCGAATTAGAGATATGTATTTATTTTTAGGCATTATGGGGTGACCTCCATCACCAGGCCGGGAATTGAAGTGAGTGGACTTAATGGCGAGAAACCCAGCGATCGTTTCAGAGCTGCAGTCAGAACAAGTACCTGATATCTGGCATCAATAACATTACTTTGAGCTTGGGATCGGTTTGCTTCCGATACCAAAACTTCCAAATAGTTTATCTTACCCAATTGCAGCATGAGCAGACTCTCATCCAGTACATCCTGCCCACGCACCAGATTTATTTTCGCAGCATCAAGAACACCTTGGGCCATATTCAGGTTGGCAACTGTTTCCATAACTTCTACCTGAACTTCCAACCTTCGGCCAGTCAGTTCAGCTTCTGTACGTCGGATACGTGCCTTGGTTTCCTTTACCAGCCCACGATTCAGCATGCCATCAAAAATTGGAACAGTCAGAGCCACTGAAGCACGCCAGTTGTCGTGTCCATCATCAAAAAGTGAATCAGCGGTTCGGCCCATATAGCCATAGGCACCACCTACAGTTAAGTAGGGCAAATTTTCTGCTCCCTGGGCCTGACGATTTCTTTCCAGAATATCAACAAATAGAGCTGTGGCTTCAAGGTCTGGCCGTTGTTGTGCAATAGTTAAAGCAGCATCAAGATCTAAAGAATAATGTTCAATGTCTTGCTGGTTTGAAATTTGAAGAGGCGCATAGGCCGATCGCCCCATCAATACATTCAAGCGACTTCCATCATTTTCCAGACCTGCTTTTGCAATGCTCAATTGAGGATGCAGATTGGCCAGAGTAACTGTGGCCTGCAGAGTGTCCAAACGTGTAGCCATACCCAAGTCGTAGCGCATTTTCATTATTTCCAGTAATTCCCTCTGGCTTTTCAGTTGGGACTGGACAGCTAATATCTTGTCTGCAGATTTGATAATACTGAAATAGGCTGTCAGTGTGTTTTCCACAGTTTTATGTTCTGCAGAAAGGACAGCAAGCTCCTGCTGCTGAAGGCCAAGTTTGGCAGCACCCATCGCGCCCATGACCTTTACTGGGTTTATTGTCCAATTCATATTTAAACTGGCAGTCCAGAATGTCTGAGCCGGGACGTCTTCCGGAGCTGGAATCAAAGACCCAAAACCACCAAGCCAGTCATAAAACCATGGGTCGGCTCCATCCGGAGGGCCAAAAATATCGTCGCCGCCACCAAAAGATGAATCCAAAGCCATAGCTGGACTCCGAGAATGGGACCAGTCACCCACCAGGTCCAGGGTAGGCAAACCAGTTGCCATTGCTTGATCCATCTTGCCCCTGATCTCGGCCATGCGTAAACGTTCGGCTTTTAAACCCTCGTTTGCATCAAGGCACAACCTCACACAACTGGAAAGATCCAAAACTTCCTGGCTCCCTGCCCGAGCAACTACTGTCGCCCCTAAAAGTTCGGCCTGTACCTGTCCAGGTATTAAAAGCAAGCTTACTATTGATAAAGCCAACCATTTATTCATCTGAGTCACCTTCTGTTTCGAGACAATCACCAAAATTGGGCGAGTTATTACATTTAGACCAAAAAGTACCTAAAAGGTCCCTGTCCATCTCTTTTCGGGGTGGGCTACGGAGTGACGCAGCTACCAGGGCCTCACCCACTTCCTCCAGCAAAAGCAATAATTCACGCCACTGATATTGATCAAAGAAACCATTACAAATGTCCGATGCCATACCATGGGTGAAAATAGCCATTTTTTTTAATAAAATCAGACGTTCCACAGGTTGTAACGGTTTCAATTTGGGAATTGTTGCCATTTTTTCAAGAATTCGATCCATAATCTCTGGACCAGGATCGTAACTGGTGGCTGTTTGAAGAAACAAGGCATCATACAAATACGGATGATTTTTTGCGAATAGCAAAACACCTTCCCCAATATCAATAAATTGCAGTTGTTCCCCTGGTTTTTCTAACAACTCCATCATGATTTCAACCATTGCCATTTTAGCAGCAACGGCCAGATCATCCATATTTGTGAAATTGCTATAAACTGGAGCAGTAGAAGCCCCCATTTTGGTAGCTACTTTTCGGGCTGTTAATTGGGATAATCCTTCTGAATCAATCACTGAAATCGCAGCTGAAACTACGTCATCCCTTGTAAATCTGGTTTTTCTTTCCATTAGTTTCCTCCATTAATATAACACCTGTTATATAACAGGTGTTATCTATATTGTCTAGCATTTTTATATGGTTTCTTACTAATGTTGGGAAAGGAACTAGAACCAATATCGAGAGATGATGACCAGGTATTTGTCGGTAGTATTGAAAAAAATAGGATCCACCACTATTGGGTAGATCCTAAGATTTGTTGGTGGAGCCAAGGAGGATCGAACTCCTGACCTCATGACTGCCAGTCATGCGCTCTCCCAGCTGAGCTATGGCCCCACAGAATCGCAAATATGCAGGCACATTGGACTTGTGTCAAATATTATGAGGCATTCAAGCATAACTTGACACTGCCTATTCCACTAATTACTATCCAATTCTGCTTTGTGCCGGAGTGGTGGAATGGTAGACGCGCTGCACTCAAAATGCAGTATCTTTACAGATGTGTCGGTTCAAGTCCGACCTCCGGTACCATAAAAAAAGGGCGACCAATTGGTCGCCCTTTTCTTTTCATTTCTACTTTTCATCCAGGAATGGATACCGATAATCTCGAGGAGGATCAAAAGTCTCCTTGATTGTTCGTGGAGAAGTCCATCGAACCAGATTCAGATAAGAACCTGCTTTATCGTTTGTTCCTGATGCACGACTTCCACCAAATGGCTGTTGTCCAACAACTGCTCCAGTAGGTTTGTCGTTTATGTAAAAGTTACCAGCGGTATGCGACAGTTCTCTTTTAGCAACTTCAATAGCGCTTCTATCTTGCGAGAAGATTGCACCAGTCAGAGCATAATCAGATGCTTTATCACAAAGACGCAGGGTCTTCAGGAAGTCCGCATCTTCATAAACAAAGATTGTAAGCACTGGTCCAAAGATTTCTTCACGCATGGTTACAAAATCAGGGTTCTTGGCAACAATAACAGTAGGCTCAATAAAATAGCCCTTACTGTCATCAAAGCCACCACCAACAATGATTCTGGCTTCACCCCTGGCCTTCTTTGCCTGTTTTATGTAACCGGAAATAGTATCGAAAGCATTTCTGTCAATTACTGCTCCCATGAAGTTTCTGAAGTCTTCCGGGTCGCCCATAGTAATTGTTGCTACTTCTTCTTTCAGTCGTTTCTGGAATTTCTTCCACATGCTTTGAGGAACATACATTCTACTTGCAGCAGAACATTTCTGTCCCTGATATTCAAAAGCACCTCTTGACATAGATGTTGCTACTTGAGCGGGATTGGCAGATGGATGCGCCCATATAAAATCCTTACCTCCAGTTTC
>JAAESD010000136.1 GCA_024229695.1 bacterium | reverse complement strand
GGCCCATTGCTGTGGCACTACCACCAGTTCCTTCACCTGCACTAGTATCTCCAGCTACTGTTTGATAGCCAGAAGTAAAATTAGTTGTTCCCCAAGCTACCGATTCTTTACCCATGGCTACAGCACCACCTCCAGCAGCATGTGCTTTTTCACCCATGGCAATAGTACTTGCTCCTTGTGCCCAATTTTCTTTTCCCATTGCAATAGAGGAATCACCCGTGGCATAATTATAACCCCCCATAGCTACAGAGGCTTGTCCACTAGCAGTGTTTCTAAATCCTGTTGCAGTAGAAATATTTCCAATAGCTCTAGAGGCCCATCCCGCAGAAAACTGTCCAACATTTCCACCATCAATTCCACCAGCTTCAGAAGTCTGAGGTCCAGCAATGGTATTAAATCCAAGGGCTACGGATCCAAGCCCAGAGGCTCTATTATAAGCATTGGCTGTAAAGGATCCCCATCCTACAGCCCCCATTCCATTATGGATTAAAGTCCAGTTTCCATCGCCTTGATTATATATAGGATGTCCGGATTCAGTAAACCCACCATGGTTTTGAGCCGCTTGTTCAGGAGTCTTTTCAGATACTGTTAAATCTACACTCCAGTCTCCTGGATTTCCAAAGGCATCATTAGAATTTCCATTTCCATTTCTTGATGCACCACGAACAGACGAGGCATATATTTTACCATTGTAAGGATTACCACTACCATCTTCTACAAAAACTACAGCAGGCTTTTTATCCGCATCTTCGGAAATAATACCAACCTGTTCCCCGCCAAAAATTTCATTTAATGCAAACTCAACATTTGCATCAGTAAGCTGAGTATGCATTTCATTTCCATTTGGCATGCTCCAGGCTTCAAAAGGTGGATTATCAGGGTTATTCATGTATTCAT
>JAAESD010000135.1 GCA_024229695.1 bacterium | reverse complement strand
GTAAACAAGTTTGGCTTGCTTCTCAGCTTGCTGTTGCTCTTTTACTCGTGCTCGCAGTTCTACGGCTTTCATGATTAGTTCCATAGCTTAGTTCCCCGTTCCATGAACTAAGTAACATGCGCTCCTTACGGAGTGAACGGAAGTTGGTTTAGGCTAGATCTAGTGGGAAGTTATGAGCATTACGCTCATGCATTACTTCAAACCCTAGATTAGCTCTGTTTAATACATCAGCCCAGCTAGGTATTACCCTGCCTTGTGCGTCTTGTATTGATTGATTAAAGTTAAAGCCATTCAAATTGAATGACATAGTGGATACTCCTAAAGCTGTCATCCAGATACATATAACTGGAAAAGCAGCAAGGAAGAAATGTAAGCTGCGACTATTATTAAAGCTGGCGAACTGGAAGATAAGACGACCAAAGTAGCCATGAGCAGCAACAATATTATAAGTCTCTTCTTCTTGACCGAACTTGTATCCATAGTTCTGACTTACTTTCTCTGTTGTTTCACGGATAAGTGATGATGTGACGAGACTACCATGCATAGCACTAAAAAGAGCGCCACCAAATACTCCGGCAACTCCCAACATATGAAACGGATGCATGAGAATATTGTGTTCGGCTTGGAAGACAAACATAAAGTTGAATGTCCCTGATATTCCGAGTGGTAATCCATCACTAAAACTCCCTTGTCCAATTGGATATACCAGCAGTACAGCAAACGCTGCAGCTAGTGGTGCTGAGAATGCAACTGCATTCCACGGTCGCATACCTAATCTGTAACTAAGTTCCCATTGTCTACCAAGGTATGCAGAGATACCAATGAGAAAATGCTGGACAATAAGTTGATATTCTCCACCATTATATAACCACTCATCTAAAGTTAAAGCTTCCCATATGGGATAGAAGTGTAGTCCAATTGCATTGCTACTAGGAACAATGGCTGCGGTGATGATGTTGTTACCACCTAACAATGAACCTACTACAGGTTCTCTAATCCCGTCAATATCTACGGGAGGTGCTGCTATGAAGGCAAGTATAAATGCCGTTGTTGCTGTTAGAAGAGTGGGTATCATGAGTACACCGAACCAACCAACATATAATCTGTTGTTAGTTGATGTAACCCATGAGCAAAACTCCTCCCACTTAGCAGTGTTATTCTGTTTTGTGAGAGTTGATGCCATTAAAGTGTTAGTCTAAAAATTTAACTTGGACTTCAGCTACTCCAACTGAAGTCATGCCAATCCGGTTAGCTGTGCCATGAGAAATATCAAGATCCCTACCCGGAATAAACGGCCCACGGTCATTGATCCTTACTACCTCGCAAGTTTCATAACACACTTCCAATCGTGTCCCGAAAGGTAGTGTTTTGTGAGCCGCTGTACTGCCATACTGATCATATATTTCACCGTTAGCTGTGTAGTTACCATGGAACCCTGGGCCATACCAGCTAGCTACCATGATAAAAGAAGTGGTTAGTACGTTAAGCATCAGATGTCTGACCGCTCAAGTTTTCTCATTACCTCTTGTCGATACGCTGAATCATCTTCATACTTAGGATCATTCATTGCACGTACAACTTCAGCTTGACTCTTAAAGGAATCACCTTCCCTTGACGCTGCTTTACCTGTAAGCATTTCACCTTCAACTCCATTCGCATCATTGAATCGATAAGAGAGAGCTTGTATAGCAAAGAAGCATGACATTGGATCTCCTCTGTCCATCACAGAATCAAACATTGCTACCTCTTGTTCAGATAGGTTTTGTTTAGCCCAACCAACCATGTTGCTATACTCTTGTTCACCACCAGCTACATTTTTTAGTTGACCTACAGTTTGATCATCAAGTTGTTGTGATTGATTTGCATTCCTATAGTCAAGGTGCATCTGAGCTAAATCACTAGGATCCATATTGCTCAGTTCTTCTAGTGTTTCCTGAGAGTATTCAGTATTACCTTCATCCCATAATTTATCTAGGAAGTTAACATCTACCTCAGG
>JAAESD010000134.1 GCA_024229695.1 bacterium | reverse complement strand
GAGATTGGAGGACAAAACGCCAATTGGCAATCGTCCTGTTGGCAATCCAGAGTGGATAGAGGAATTGCTTGAACATTCTTCTTGCCAATCCTACAAGCCAATCCTTAACCATCAGCTAGAAAATTTGCTCAATATTTTAGTGACAAATTCTTACAAGAGGGAATTACTAACGCTCAGTATCTTAACTTTGAGCTAAAAGACATCTCTGAATTCAAACAATTAATAAGACAAATCAAATTCTCTGGACTTAACGTCACAATTCCATATAAAGAATCAATCATACCTTTCTTAGATGAATTAAGCAAAGAAGCAAAAGTAATAGGTGCTGTAAACACTATTCGTTTTATCAATGGAAAATTAGTAGCAGATATGCTTTCAGATCGCTCCAACACATTCCACCAACAACTTAGTGCTGGTACAGATCCCACAACAATCATTGAATCACTTTACAAGCGTGCCCTATGCCGTTCTGCAAGTGCAGCGGAAATGAAGATCCACAGCGACTATCTGGCACAACATCAAGACATTCACCTTGCGATGGAAGACATCTGCTGGGCAATTTTGAACCGCACAGAATTCCTGTTTCAACACTAAAATCGCAATAATCATCCGGTAGGGAACAAGCCCTCGGATTCGACGCCAGCGTTTAACCCAGCGTTAATCATTTCGAGCACACATTGCAAACACTCGATTCTTCGGGCACTTGGCCAATACAAATGAGCGACAAAAAAACATAT
>JAAESD010000133.1 GCA_024229695.1 bacterium | reverse complement strand
AAGGCAACCAGTTTTGGAAATAAAGTAGTTTACTTTGCATGAAACCATTCATGGATCAGGATCAGCAGGGAAGGAGTAACTCGTGAGCATGCTGTACAGACCAACCATGAAGAAGCGGATACACAGATTTGCCACCTTCTTCAACACGCCCTTCGATTGAATAATGGCGAAGAAACAGTTTGCGTTGTACGATCTAGTTCCGGAGATGTGGACATTCCAATTATTCTTTGAGCCAGTGAAGCTGAACATTTGCACGTATTCATTGATAACGGTACAGGAAAAAACAGGCAACTGCTTGATCTTACTGCGTGTGCACTGTCCTAGTCACAGGAGCAGGCTCTGCTCGGTATGCACGCGTTTTCTGGAAATGACTATATTTCGGCTTTCTTACGAAAGAGAAAACCTGCGTTTTGGAAGCCGGTCAAAAACAGCAAAATGTTCCAAGACATGTTTGGTAAGCTTGGCAGAGATAATGACGTTAGTGAAAGCTAGATGCTGCAGTTAGAAGCGTTTGTTTGCACACTCTATGGAGAAAGGCACTTAGAGTCTGTGAATGAAGCAAGGCAAGCAATATTTTGGCGAAGTTTTGAAAAGAACAACAAGGTGGTTGATTTGTCACTATTACCACCATGTAAATGTAGCCTCGAGAAGCATATTGCTCGCGCCAATTTGGCAGCAAGAATCTGGAGACAAGCCTCACAAAGCATCATCAATGTGCAAGAGCCAGTAAATCACGGCTGGTTAGAAGATATGTCGATTGACTGGGTGACCGAGCCATATCCAGAGGATATAGCTGTGTTGTTGTGTGTTGTTGATAAACGATGTAGAAATGGAAGAAGAAGAGAGAGTAATTAACTGTTAGTACAATATTCAAATTCTACCTCAAAACGAGGCATTTGAAGCTTTTGGGCAACAGTACAAAATCTGATAAAAGCCATAAATATTTTACTATTTAGAGATATTT
>JAAESD010000132.1 GCA_024229695.1 bacterium | reverse complement strand
GTTTCAATCACTTTATCCTGGCCAGTTCGCATCCAGCCATGCGATATTTTTGTTGATAGTGTTGGGTGAACTGCGTCGATAAAGACTATCGATTCATCCTTGCTGCAGCTTTCCTTTAGAGCTTCATAAGCCTCTATGAATGCTAGCTGTTTTGCTTCATCAAACTTGTGTGGAACACCTTTCGGCTGTTTGTAGCTAAAACCATTGTGGTGAAGCCATTTGTTCATTCCTGAGACCGTGTAATCAAGTCCAAATGAATCTTTAACGTAGGCGACAATTTGATGGGTGTGGGAATAGGTTTTCTCAGTCAAATGCTCGATTAACTGCATGGTTTGAGTGGCAGAAAGCTTGCTTTGACTTCCACCATTTTCAGGCTTCAGTTTTTCAGACAGAACGTAGTCGCTGAGATGGCGTGCAACAGTCGATTCATGGATACGAAGAGCTTGAGCAATCATGGTCTGACTCCAACCTTCAGAAGCAAGCAAAACTGCTTTAATGCGATCACGCACTCGACCATCACGAGTCGAATCGTGTGTTTGTTCGAGTTGTAGTTTCTGTTGAGGAGTCAGTGTAATTTTCATGGTGCGTAGCATGATCCTGATTCTATTGAAAATCAAGCAACTTCAATGATCACGGGTATATACGTATCGTTAGCTTGTCCTTGGGCGCATCGCACGCTGATCTTTCGCGAGCTTAAAGATCTAACCGAGCACATTGACGTGACAGTC
>JAAESD010000131.1 GCA_024229695.1 bacterium | reverse complement strand
CTGGTTATTGCAGCGCCTGTTGCTTTCTCGGCATCTGCTGAACCGATCAGAGTTGAGCCGTTTGAAACTCCATTGGAGCAATTACACCAATCAGGCGCCTGTCGAGGCTGTGACTTGCAAGGGGTTGACCTTGAAGGTGCCCATTTGATTGGTGTTGATCTTCGTGATGCTGATTTGCGCGGCGCTCGCTTGGGGGGAGCGAACCTAGAAGGTGCGGATTTAAGTAGGGCCCTCTTGGCTGGAGCACAACTGCAAGGGGCGAATCTCACCAATGCTGAATTGGCGAGGACTGATTTGCGTCATGCAGATTTGCGTGATGCGGTTGTGATCAATGCTTATGCGCCGGATGTGCTGACGGAAGGGATGCAATTTGCAGGAGCTGATTTGACAGGCAGCCATTTGATTTATGGCGGTGGATCTCATTAGTAAGGCCTTGCGGACGTAAGGAGATGAACCAGGAACTTGGTTTGCTAACTATTCAATATAAGTTCAGCATTTTGATGCGAATAATTCTTGATTTGTTCGGGATAATTGTCTAGCTAAAATCTGGCTAAAAATATTTCAAGAGGGTTTATGTTGGCCTGAATACCTGCTAGGAGGAATTGAATTTGCAGATTGGACTTTATGCTGGTTGTATTTGAAGCCATTTTGCCAGTATATTATTATCACCACGCTAATCCTTGTCGCTGAATAAGTCTTCTTAAATAGGAAGTTCTCCTAGGTGATTGACCTGATCAATCGGATTGTAGGGGACAAATGGCACTCCACTTCCTCTGAAGTTGAAGTCATTCAGTCGGAATCGGAACCCTCCGATGCCTTTGTATGGGTTGAAGTAAAAGCCGAAATCATAGGATCGACGTTGCCAGCGTAGTTCGACGTTTGAGTTGACAACATCTCCATAGAATTCAGAGGCTGGATCAACATTGAAAGCAGCGCCTGCATTGATAATAAGTGGG
>JAAESD010000130.1 GCA_024229695.1 bacterium | reverse complement strand
GCCTGGACTAGGAGTTTTAGGCTTAATTATCGTAGTTATCATCTATCAATGGATAACAAAACAAGATGGTGGCAGCGGTGCCGTTAAAAAAATTGGTGAACAAATTCATATTGGTGCAATTGTTTTTATGAAGCGCGAATATAAAATGCTTAGTATCTTTGCATTAGTTCTTTTAGTTCTTCTTTATATCTTTCTTGGTGCAGCAAGTGCATTATGTTTTTTAGTTGGAGCTGTAACCTCTGCAACTGCCGGATACATTGGCATGAACACTGCGACTATTGCTAATGTTAGAACTGCCCAGGCTGCTCATGAAAATGGGAGCGCCTCTGCCTTGACTGTAGCATTCTTTGGTGGCTCAGTTATGGGTTTATCTGTTGCTGCTTTAGGTCTATTAGGTCTCGGCGGATTATATTACTTTTTTGGCGCAGAGCATTCTGAAGCACTTCACGGTTTTGCGATGGGTGGCTCAGTAGTTGCACTATTCTCTCGTGTTGGTGGTGGAATCTTCACCAAGAGCGCCGATGTCGGTGCAGACCTTGTTGGTAAATTAGAAGCAGGTATTCCTGAGGATGATCCTCGTAATCCTGCAGTAATTGCTGATAATGTAGGAGATAACGTTGGTGATATCGCGGGTATGGGCTCAGATATCTTTGAGTCATACTGTGGCTCCATGATTGCTACTATTGCAATTGCTGCAACAATAGCTGTCGACTCACTAGGTGGCAATAGAAGTGAACTTATGTTTTTGCCTCTTGCCTTAGCATCGCTTGGACTTGTTTGCTCTGTGATTGGAATCATATTTGTTAAACTCTCATCTAATAAGTCTCCTGAATCAGCCTTGAGAATGGGAACTATCGGTTCAGCTCTCCTTTTTATCATCACTTCATTCTTCTTGATTGATTTTTTAGATGTCTCAAATAATATTTGGGCAGCTGTCCTTATGGGAAGCATTGGTGGCATTATTATTGGACTTGTAACTGAATACTACACTGCTGGAAAACCAATCAGAGATATAGCTGAATCAGGAAAGACTGGTGCTGCTACTGTCATGATTAAAGGCCTTGCAGTTGGCATGCAGTCAGTAGTTATTCCAATCCTGATGATTTGTATCATTATTTACGTTTCTAACTTATTTGTTGGCTTATATGGAGTAGGCATTGCAGCAATTGGAATGCTTGCGACTGTTGGAATGACTATGGCAATTGACGCTTATGGACCAATTGCAGACAATGCTGGGGGTATTGCTGAGATGGCTGGTCTTGGCGAGGATACTCGTAAAATTACTGACTCACTTGATGAGCTTGGTAATACGACTGCAGCAATTGGAAAAGGTTTTGCGATTGGTGCAGCTGCGCTTGCAGCTCTTGCGATTATCACCGCATATACTGAAACTGTTAGTGCAAACAAAGCAGACTTTTTACTTCAGCTCAACAGTGCTGAAGTATTAATCGGTTTATTTATTGGTGGAACCATTCCATTTTTAATTGCCTCTCTTACTATGACTGCTGTTGGTGATGCTGCTTTTGAAATGATTGAGGAAGTACGAAGACAGTTTAAAGAAATTAAAGGTCTACTGGAAGGCAAAGCTGAGCCCGATACAGCTAAATGTGTCGATATTGCTACAACTGCTGCACTTAAAAAAATGATTCTTCCAGGTGTGATAGCTGTTGCAGCTCCAGTTTTAGTTGGCTTCTTAATTAGCCCAGAGGCACTTGGCGG
>JAAESD010000129.1 GCA_024229695.1 bacterium | reverse complement strand
GGAAAACAGTAGCTGCTTTTTCCATCGCACTGCTAATATTAAATCTGTTGCCCTTTATCTGGTCTTATGATTCATGGCTGAATGCATGGCAATCATGTCTTGATGCTGGAGTTGTCACGAAACTGAATGCCAGACTATCTCAGCCAGATAACCAGTCGTTATGGGGAATGATCAACAGAAGCTTTCCAACTGTAGCTTTATCCAATTTGCGATTTATCTGGCTGTCCTGCTCAGCACTATTACTTGGATCAGCAGGATGGTTGTCATATAAAACCAGAACCAGTAGCTCTTTGGCCAAGATTGCCGTTGCTTCCTTATACCCGTTGCTGGGATTGCTGATTTCACCTGGCAGCTGGGTTGTGCACTATACTGCAGTGCTGTTACCGATGGCAGTTTTGTGGTCAATTTTGTTGAATAAAGATTGGCAGGGACCGGTTCCGTGGACCCTGTTTGGTATCATCAACATTATTTTCACAGCTTCTGGTTGGTTCCGATTTACGGTTAACGCAGCTATCAATTATTCTTTGTTTGTAATTGCCGTAATTATACTGTTTAGTTGTATTTTCTGGTGGGCAAATCCGTTGAACAGCAAGAGGTCTTGATTATGTTGAAATATGCTTCGCTTCTGAT
>JAAESD010000128.1 GCA_024229695.1 bacterium | reverse complement strand
GGACAATGCAGTAGCTGAATCATTTTTTGGTTCACTGAAAAAGGAAAGAGTTAGAAAAAGAATCTATCAAACTATGGATGAGGCAAGAAACGACTTGTTTGACTACATAGAAATGTTCTATAATCCAAGACGTCGTCATAGCCATCTTGGAGGCGTTAGTCCTGAGGCATTTGAACGTGCTTCAAAAAGCGACCTTTGAGTGTCTATGAAACTGAGGGAAGTCCAGTGATAATATGAATCAGGCTATTGCAATCATGTCCCCCGGTGAACTATATGGTGGTGTCGAGCGCCAAATAGTTGATCTTTGTTCTCAATACATAAAACTTGAAGTGCCTGTTACACTATTCCTGTTCCACAGGAATGAACTTGCTTCGAGGATTGAGTCACTTGGTGTGACACCTGTTATTCTGGATGGTCACAAATACAGTTTTTCGAATGCCAGTAATCTTGCTTCTGAAATTAAGAGAAATAAAATCGATGTGGTGCATGCCCACGGCTACAGGGCCATGATCACTTGCGCAATGGCTAGTAAAAAGGCAGAGTTCAGAGTTGTCAAAACAGAACATGGTTTGCCTGAAAAATCAGGTAACAGCCTTTTCAAGGATTTTCGTACAACCCTCAATCATAAACTGGATTTATGGGCAACAAACAGTGCAGCAGACGTTGTATGTTATGTAACCGATGACATTCTCCAGAGATACAATCAGATTCACAAGTCAATGAATCGACAGGTAACCTACAATGGCATCAACCCAATTGATTCAGGGCACTACTCCAGGCCGGATACATTCAGGGACGATCAACGAAATATTGTAATTGTGGGCAGGGTTTCCGAAGTCAAGGGGATCAAGTATGCAATCCAGGCTGTAGCAGATTTTACAATGCCGGGTAATACAGTTTTGCACATTGTTGGCGATGGCCCGCTTCTGAGCTTGCACAAGGCGTTGGCAGAAAAACTTGGTGTTGCCGATAAAATTATTTTCCATGGATTCCAAAACAACGCTCTTGATTTTATTGCACATGCCGATGCGCTTCTGATGCCATCGTTGCAT
>JAAESD010000127.1 GCA_024229695.1 bacterium | reverse complement strand
CTGCAACGCAGCAGCTTCTAGTAGATCTTCGATATTTGCTTCAATAAGAGTGCCCAGCTCCAGCAAAATGCGCTGTTCTTCAGCAGCAGCATTCAATCGAGCTTCAACCAGATCATTTTGCAGAACCACTACCGATTCAGGTTCAACAAAAATTGTACTGCCAGTTCCTGACCTGTCCAGAACAAGCCCCTGAATCTTACGCCGATCACCACTGCGCATTGGCAGACAAAAACGATCACTACGCAGAGTTACTTCATCAGCACTTGTCCACCCTTTACTGCTGGCCCTGCTCATTATCTTACTTACTTCACTCCTGACCGACTGCTCCTGATTGCGGATGTTCTTCCGCAACGACGACAACAGTGGCGACGCACTGTCTTTCACAGTCCCATCAAGAGCCAGAGCCATCAGCACCCGACTGCATAGTTGATTGAATGAAGCGCTGGAAGTTGCGGCCGATGCCCAAACTGGTCGGGATGTTTCATCTTCAATCAACCATTCCCTGAGTTGGTCCAGATCGCTGGCAGCGGTGGCAATAGCAATAATATCGGAGCCTTCAAGACGTAACGGCAGATCTCGCTTCAACAGTTCAATCGCATCGGTGATATTAGTTAGTGGCGGACGCTGATCATCTTCAAGAGACTCTCCAAGTTCATCCAGAAGCTGTCGTTTTTGTGCGATCGGTTGTAAATCAGTATAAGGAAGCTGACAAAGAATATGTTCTGCTGTATCCCTACAAATAGCAAAACGGGCTATGCCTGCAAGAGTCTTTTCCCACTCAAGCAATACAAAAGCCCGTCGATGTTCCGGAGTATCGGATAAGGTATAGTTATTATCCCAACCAGAAATATTCTTCAAAAGAGGAATCACTTTTGAATCCCTCTATTTTGCTTGAGAAAGCAACAACTTGACCAAGGCGCTG
>JAAESD010000126.1 GCA_024229695.1 bacterium | reverse complement strand
TCCACTTGCTGCATTGTTCCAGATTTTCGATGGTGCACGCATGATTGGCAACGGCCTACTCACAGGAGCGGGAGATACAAAACCTGCAATGCTGATTGCATTCTTTATCGGTTGGCTTGTATTCCTACCCCTGACCTGGTACCTGGTTGTTTATAATAACGGTTCTGTTGCAGTTGCCTGGGTTGGCTCTGTAGTTTGTTACGCAATCCGCTCTGCCCTGCTTTATGGCAGGTTTCTCTCTGGCAAATGGCGACATGTGGATCTCTGGAAATAGTAAGACTGTTCTCAACAACCTGCTATTGGAATATCACCTTCCATACCTAAAGTAAATATCTCCTCAACATGCTCATCAAAAACTCGGGCCAGGCGAATAGCCAAGAGCAACGATGGTACATATCGATTAGCCTCAAGAGCAATTATTGTCTGTCGGCTGACACCAACCTTGTTAGCCAATTCCTGCTGTGTCATCTCCCCGGCATCAAAACGAAACCGACGGATGTTATTTGTAAATGGTGATTTGCTCGCCATCATGAATCCTGTCTGGAAAGTGCCAATACCACCGTGGATCGAACAATTACTACAAGACACAAAGCGATCCAGACAACAGGCTCTACATATCCTAACGGAATAGATCCTTCACTTGAAAATTTCATGGTGGTCAGGACACCCCAAGCCACAAAACAGACCCAGAAAACCGTATATGCAATAAGTACCGATCTGTGGTTGATTTGTTCATCACGCTCGTCGGCAATTGGTTTTTTACCTGCACGCTGATAGTAAAACTCTCCAAAACCGAGGAGACCGAGAATGCTGAATCCAGCTATATAGCCTGGAGAGGTAACTGGATTCAGATAAAGGGCTATTACTGCCATAAGAGCGGCAAAAACTACGATAAGGTGAAATCTGGCATATTTTTGGAAGTTGGACATGGTAACTCCTTTGGTTTGTCATCCAAAGGCAATGTAAAGCAAACCTTACATTGTGTCAAGCTGTTATTACATAATATTTATACAGTTTTTATCCACATACCAGTCCACTCTGGAATTATTGTAGTTTTTCGTCTGAGGACACTCTGATACATTTTATCTCCGAAGAAAAACCCCATGACCCTAGCTGCTTCTTCATTGGATTGAAATTGATAGTCAGTTTTGATTTTCTTCATAAGGAAGCCGTGTTTTTGCTCAAGTTCAGAGTAGAATATATTCAACTTTTCATGTGGTGCCCCTGGAGAATCCAGATTTGTACCGAGCGTTTCCAGCAGGATAACAACTCCCCCAGGTTTTAAATCCTTTGTTGCGTTGTGGACTAGAATATCGGTCACGTTTTTAATTTCATCGGCGGTAGAACAATCCGACACTGAGTGCCCAAAGCTCCAACCTTCAATAAACAGATCAAATTCACCATCGAGATCAGGGATATTCAAGTTGTCAGCTTTTAAGAACTTCAGCTTATCTTCATATTCCGACAGAACATTCTGAGCAAAATCGAGCATATGTTGAGCTCGATCACAACATACAGAAGAGGCAACTTGGTCGATGTACAGGTGAGTTACTCTGCCGGTCCCAACACCACCCTCGATTACAGAGAGGTCGCGCCAGTTGACAGTTTTATGGAGGAGGTCACGGAGATTATTCTGATAGTCTTCTGCGCAAACTAGCTCATCATACTTATCTGCATATTTCTCGTAAATCTCATACATTTCCGGCATTGATTAACAACCTATCTATACAAACACTTCAGTTTTCCAAATGTAGTGAGTTCTGAATCTACCACAAAACAACAGTTTACCGAGGCTACCGGCAAATCGGGGCTTCCACTGGATATCCCCAAGGGGTGTACTAATCCACCTGGCCCCAAATAGGCTGGTAATCCGTCGGGAATAGACTGATTTGCGGCAGGGCCAAGATAGAAATTAACGGCTATATCAGACACCAACATATACTGGAGGCTAACCATGAGCGTATTACCTGATTGTGGCAAAACAGGGTATGCAAAGCCCTGCATCACTCCGTCTGCACACCAATCGATGTCAAAAGGCGGAATAGAAGAAGAGCCACCTTCCCACTGCTCAGAAAGCCGAATAAGCATGTCTTCAGTTCCACCAAATACTTCAACACAGAGACTGAATTCAACACCCCAGATTTCCGGATTTGTTGGGTTTGTAACCATGACATAGGCCCAGAAAGGCAAAAACGGCACCGTGTCAATACATGTAACGTCAGCATTGTAGTCAAAATAGATTCCGATTTGGTCGGGATCGGGATCCACGGTCGCAAAACCTGGGAGAGCTCCGACCAATAAGACAAGTGCAACGATTAATAAGCGCATAGTGGCCTCCTTATGATTGGTTAATTTTTTGTTATGCCTACCACGAGCAGTCTACGTGGTTTTTGCATTAACTCCCGAAGGTTGAATTCGAAACGCAACCACCAACCCCACTAAGGTCCAAGAGACAATGTCATAAACTGCGTAAGCAAAGGCGTCATTAACAGGATAACTGCCTATTCCGAATTTCATCAAATCACTGAATAGTGCCAACAATAACCCGATCGCGGTGAAAAACAGAACCTTGCGAGGATAGCTTGACTTAACCTTCCACGAGGTCATGGATAACAACCACGCACCGATCATTGGTGCCAGAAAAAATACAACTAATCCGACCATCATATGGGCCCCAGCGGAGCCATGCCCCATTCCGCCATAGAGAACGCTATATACTGGTTCTTTGCCAGGAACAACTCCTTCAGGAGTTAGTTCTGGATTGAAAACGTATCGTCCGGGATCAATTACATTCTGTCGCAAAACTTCATAAATTTGGCGTTCGGCAGGAACTTGTTTCATGTCGATACTCGCCTGGAACCCGAAAAGTCCATTAATGACAAATGTCCATATAATCAAAACAACTCCACCTAATAAGCCTGCGCTGATCACTTTGCTCAACGTGTCCCCCTTACGTAGAAATTGCTATGTTCAGTAAAATCTCGTGACTCGTTACACTGTATAGCAAGCCACAAACGATGTCAATTTGCAGCTCTCATTAACAACTATCGTTTCTCAAGTTTTCTGTAATTACTAATCCCCCGCGTCAAAAATATGACTGGTACGCTTACAAACCGACACTAACATAAGCATTAGCGGTACTTCAATCAGCACACCAACCACTGTAGCTAATGCTGCCCCAGATGATAAACCAAAAAGGATGACGGCGGTAGCAATAGCTACTTCAAAATGGTTGGAAGCCCCAATCATTGCTGCAGGCGCAGCATCTTGATATGAAAGCCTTAACCACCTTGCGAAAACAAAATATCCGATGGCAAAAATGAAAATAGTCTGCAGGAAAAGCGGAATTGCAATCCACAAAATTGTAAGTGGATTGTTGATGATAACTTCACCCTTGAACGAGAATAGCAAAACCAATGTCAGGAGTAGTGCGGTTATACTGACAGGAGTCAGCCAGTGCAGAAATTTTTCATTAAACCAATCGATTCCCTTGTAACTGATTATCCACTTTCTTGATAAAGACCCCGCAACAAGTGGCAATGCCACATAAATCGATACAGAAAATAACATTGTCTGCCAAGGTACAGGCATCGAGTTTACATTCAATAACAAACTACCCAATGGACCATATAGAACCAGCATCATTAATGAGTTGATTGCTACCATAACAAGTGTCAGGCCGTCGTTGCCTTTTGCAAGGTAACCCCACATCAAGACCATCGCTGTACACGGCGCAATGCCAAGCAAAATATTACCAGCAATATAACTACGCCATAATTCAACTTCTTCACCATTTGCGAGAATTTCTGTGCCCGGTAAAAACCCTTTGAACAGGTAACCCAGAAAGAAATAAGAAATTGCAAACATCGAAAACGGCTTGATTGCCCAGTTTATAAACAGGGTTAGAAAGACTGGTTTTGGAGTTTTAGCTGACTTGATGACTTGAGTAAAATCAATCTTTACCATGATTGGGTACATCATAAAAAACAGACAAACAGCAATAGGAATAGACACCTGGTAAATAGAAAAATCATTTAGTGTTATTGCGATTTCAGGCACAGCTTTTCCTAAAACGATACCCCCTGCTATACAAAGTAAAACCCAAACAGTTAAATACTGTTCAAAGAAAGACAATTTCTTTTCCGTCATTCTGATTGCTCCTGGACATTTAAAGATTAAAAGCTAACCGGTTTTATCTAGCTCTTTTTCTGGCTTTTCCAGTAATAGTTTCGATGGCTATTCTGAAAACTTTCGTGTTGCCTTTTTGTTTGTCGATATATTTCAACCCGTCCGTTAAATGCTCACTGGAGTATTTACGAACCAAACCTTCGAGAGCATCTTGCTTTTCACTATCGAAGACTTCACTTAACAAACCGAAGACTATTGTGCTCTCATACTCAGTACTGAATTTGGAAGGAAGAACACATGTGTTTCCAATAACACAAAAAGATACTTTCGGATTGAAAGTAAAGTTATCGATTTTATGACCTTCAAATGCGCAGTGAAAATAGATGTTTTCACCAATAACACAAAAATTTACAGGAAAACCATATGGTTGATTGTCAGACCCGACTGTTGACAATACACCAAACTCACCGTTCTGGAGAATTTGAAGTGCTTCTTCTTTTTCAATCGCCCTGTCTGACCTACGCATATTGTGCATTTATTACTCCGTCTTACCTTTTGTTAAGCTCTGTCCAACATCTCCTTGATGCCACCAATGGAACTCAGAACACCAGTTACTTCGTAAGGCATATAAACTGTTTTGGATTTATCGCCTGCAGTCATTTCTTTTAAGGCATCGATGTATTTCATCGCTATCAGATAATTTGCTGGATCACCTGTTGATGAAATGGCATCGGTCACATTGAGAATTGCCTGTGCTTCTGCTTCAGAGACTTTTACCCTGGCTTCAGCCTGTCCTTCAGCAATCAGTACGCGAGCTCGTTTGTCACCTTCAGCTCTGTTAATCTGTGCTTCTCTCTCACCTTCCGCTTCCAGAATCTGTGACTTTTTCATTCCCTCAGCTTCCAGAATTTGTGCCCTACGATCACGCTCGGCGCGCATCTGTTTTTCCATCGCATCTTTGATATCTCGAGGTGGGTTGATATCCTGAAGTTCAACTCGATTTACTTTCACTCCCCACTTGTCAGTAGCTTCATCCAGAATTGCACGCAACTTTGTGTTTATGGTATCGCGCGATGACAGGGTCTGGTCGAGGTCCATTTCACCAATCACGTTACGCAAAGTTGTCTGAGTCAGCTTTTCAATAGCATCTGGAAGGTTGGCAATCTCATAAACCGATCTGGCAGGATCTGTAATCTGAAAATATAGCAGTGCATTTATTTCAGTAACCACATTGTCACGTGTAATAACATTCTGTCGCGGGAAATTGTAAACCGTTTCACGAAGATCAAGCCGCTTCAATTTTTTATATGTCACGGTTATGCCTTCGTGAGTTTCCTGGATATATTTCCATTCAATCTCACGGTTTCTATCGATAATTGGCCAAATGATATTAATACCTGATTGTAGTGTTCGATGGTATTTTCCAAGTCGTTCAATGACCATTGTCTCTGCCTGTTTAACAATAACAAATCCGCGTATCGCATTTACGATTACAATAATTGCGAGAACCGTTAAAATAATTGATCCAGCATCCATGACTTCCTCCAGTTTTATGATTTAACAATCAGGGTTGCACCATCAATTTTGATGACGGTTACAGTTACACCTGATTCAAAAGTTTCATCCAGTTCAGTTCTGGCTTTCCAGTCCTCACCACCAACTTTTACTCGACCACTTATCTTGTTTACAGGCTCTAGCACAATTGCAGGTACTCCGACCAGAGCACCTATATTTGTTTCCTGGCCCGATTTATCACTGTAAAGATGTTTTATGACAAGAGGTCTGATTCCAACAAATGAAATCAGTGAGCCGACAATAAATGCAATGGTCTGAATTATAAATCCACCGCCCATAAAGGATGCCAGGGCAGAAAACAGACAACCAAGTACAAATGTGGCAATGAAAAAACCAGGGACGAAGAACTCAATCAGAACAAGAACAGCTGCAGCAATAAGCCAAAGTTGCCATACTAACATACCGTACCTCCATTAAGGTTATACAGCTGATAGTATCAGAGGAACGATGTCAGTTAAAGAGCCAATTTGGGATAATGCTATTTCTGCATCATCGCCCCAACACATTAGTGGGACCGGATTTGTGGTATGCGTTTTGACTGAACAATCTTCAATATTTCCATGATCGCTGGTTAACAGCACCAGAGTGTCCGATGGAGTTGCAGACAAAAATGAAGATACAAATTTATCCAGTTTGCCCAAGACATCTTTACAGTATTCTGTATCCATAGAATGTCCTGCATGATCTGTTTTGAAAAACTCATAAAGTGTAAAATCATACTTCTGACAATTTCTGGCCAGCACATTGCCTGCTTGTTCAGGAGTCCAGAGTGGAACCTTGAAACCTTTGTCTATCAGATCCTGATTGGTAAACTCCTGATAAACTGACAACTCTGCTGTTAAATCTTCAAGTGAGAAGAACGGCAGATCAGCAGCAAGATTGGCAATCGTTGTAGTAGAAAGTGTCCACTTTCTTTCTTCCGATATTTCCCAGAACAGAGGCCTGAATGCATTAATAAATCGGGCAGATTTTCCAGCATCGGTAAGTTGCTTCAGAACTGAATGTTCTTTAATAATATCACGCAATTGAGGGCCTGGAAAACCTGTAGCATGATGACCCAGTTTCTCCTGGGCATTGACACCGGTCAGCAATGATGTCTGTCCCGTTGCACTTTGGGGAATACCTGGAGCACCCAGAGTTGCATCAATCGATTTCCAGGGGGCAGTTGTTTCCTGGAAGTTGAGCAGAGAACCATCGTAAGTAAGTGTGGGATTGTTTTTTGAACTGCCGACGCCTAATCCATCGACAAAAAGCAGAACAACATTTCGACATGAAAAAACCGGACCAGAAGATGAACTTCCAGCCCGGTCAGAGTGTCTATTGAAAGACATCATTTATGCATTGTCGCTCAGGTACTTTGCAACGCCATCAGCTGATGGTGTCATTGCATCGTCACCCTTGCTCCAGTCAGCAGGACAAACTTCGCCGTGCTCTTCAAGGTGTTGTAGAGCATCGACCATACGGATTGCTTCATCAACACTACGACCAAGACCAAGATTGTTAACACTCATGTGCTGAACCATGCCCTCTTTGTCGATCAGGAAAGTTCCGCGCAGTGCCATTCCACCTTCAAGCAGAACGCCGTAGTCAGCGCTGATTTCTTTTGTCAGGTCAGCAACCAG
>JAAESD010000125.1 GCA_024229695.1 bacterium | reverse complement strand
TATGAGCATCAGAGTCAATATTGATAACAGCCCCTGTAATTGGGTCCTTTACAATATCATTTCTACCATCAATTATTTTCATATTATGTTGCTAATGAGATAGCTCTAAAGTCCTTAATGATTGGTGGTGTTGCACTGTTATTGCCTTGCATTACAATCTTAATTGCAAAGGCATTAAACTCATCTAGTGCTTCTCCTGTTCCATCTGTTTTCTTACCAGCAAGATATGTGTATTCTTTAAAATCACCACGACTCTTTGATAGAGGTACTGCCGACTCTGGCAGTCCGTCTGCTGTACCACTTGAACCTGTGAAGTTAGTCCAGGCCAAATCTTCAAATGGTTCAGCAGCATCAAGTCGTTGTAACTTGTAGAGTACACGAATATCTGCACCCGACATCTGTACAGCATCAAACATTACTTTCAATGCTGTTCCGGTATTTGCTAATGCAATCTTTTTAGTAATATAGATAGCAGAGTTGTTATCACCTTCTGCCTCTGTCATTGCTTTATAGTTCGTGAATGTAGTATTAACATCCGATGAACTATCAATCTCGTTCAAACGACTACTGACACATATAGCAAACATTCTTTGTGTATCTATAACAGGTGACACGTTATCTTTAGTAGATGTCAATGTCATACCTAGACGGAAAGATTTATTACTAGATAGTTCGTTTGTCTCGTTTATTGAAGAACAAATCATCTGTGGTGCATCAAAGTAGTAATCTTCATTCAATGGAATGTCAATGGCACTTACAGTGCTCAATCTAGTGAATGACTGTTGAGTTGAACCAACAGTTGAACCAGATGTTGTCTGCAACTTTGCCGTCAATGTAGTATTGGGCAAGTCCATTGTTTGAATCATAGGTTGCATAACATCATAAGAGATGTTCTTAGTAGCGTGAATTCTTGTGCCACCACCTGTCGTTGTAGTTGTTGCATTTGTACTTGTGTTGATAATGAAACTATCTAACTCTGGATTCTCAATAGCAGTATGTACTTTGTTAATCTCAATCAAAGGAATACCGGCGAACATATAAAGTTCTACGATACTATTATCATCGTGTGCGGCAGCAGTTGTTGCTGTGCCGTCACCTTTGACAGTGGCTCGTGTACAACCAGTTAGTCCTGTCGTACTAGATTTGCCTGTGTATGTGATAAGTTCGTTATCAATTCTCACAGTACCAGCAGTTGGGAAGTTAGAAACATCATCGCAAGTAATACTAGTTGCGGCATTTGTCAATGAACCGTTGAGTGCAGTGTTACCAATATCAGAAACAACCCCTTGTATTTCTACATTGTTATCCGTATCGTGATTCATATGGTTGACAAAGTTCACCTTGACTTTACTCTGACCACTGACTGCCACTAATGGATTCTCTGGAAGATTTGGAATCAATCCGTTACCACCACCGAGAGCAGTTTCTGCTTCTGACATTGCTTCGTTGACTACTGTAAATGAACCATTGAGTGATGTATCAAATGTAGCACGACGCAATGTGAACTTCAAGTCCTCATACTGTGATGCGGTCCAAGTAGAAGCGTTCTGTGATTTGAATAGTGAACCTAGTGTTGGTTGTGTAGAGATTGCTCTGTTACCACCAACATCAATCTCACCAAGTCGTGAAATCCAAACTTTGTATTCTGGACTATCTGAAGCAACAACGATACAATATTCTGTTAGGTTGCTTAGATAAACTGGACTTCTAAATGTAAACTTAGTTGCGGTTGATCCGTCTGTTGTATTGACACTAACCTCAGCAGGCGTTAGTGACTTCTTGGAGAAAGGTAATACTTCTTGTGAAGGATAACCATTCTTCATTGTTCTAATCTCAACCCAAACTGGTAGAGTATCATCCTTCTGTGAGAAGAATAAATCAACACTGGTAACAAACATACCACCATCTTTATCACACATAATACTTTGTGCCAATGGATCAAACCAAGCGCCAACATTCGTACCGCCACTTGTTCTTGTAATCTGTCGTGTTTCTTCTACAGCAACTCTAGTAATATCTGCGTTTCGTGTTGCCATTATTAATTCTTGTTTGGTCTGTTTGTGACCCAAAGCCATATATTCTTTTTCAGCTGATGTTTCAACAAATCCAGTAATCTGACTATTAGTAGCACTATCTGTTAGTCGGAAAGTTCTACGACCAATACGGAATCTTTTTGTATCAGTATTTGGAAGTTTGAAACGACCATTCAAAGTACCAACACTATCTGTTATAAGTGGGTTGCCGTATGTCTGGTCATTCACTGGAGTAGTTGAGTTCCAGTTCTGTGCCTCGTCATACTGATTGCCTGTGTTACGAGTAATACCTGTGAAGGTAGTTGCTGTCGTACCAGTATAGGTCATCTGTTCTTGTTTGACAAACCCGATACCAAAAGGATTAACTTCTGTAGTATCACCAACACCGATTGTTCCCGTTGTTGGGAATCCGGTAGTTGAAGATACAGACAAAGTTGTATCTGCCTTAGCAAATGGTGAAGAAATCGTAGTATCGGTCGCACTTGTTCCAGTTGGTTTGACATCTGCGTTTACATCAACACCATCAAAGAAGGCATAGACCCGTGAATTAGGTTTCATACCTGTTACGTTGAAGTTGATATCCCGAGACCGCATCCAAGGCACAATCTCAATATTGGTTACACGATCACCTGCACTGATGTTATCAATACGTTCTACTAGTCGAGTATTCATACCCGTTCTATTTTGACGAATATCAACAGATGACCAACTAGATTCTACTCGACGGATAAGGTTACGTTCAGCACCAGAACCATTTGGATTTCTTTCTGTTCGTGTGCTTGAACCACCTCTAGCGTTACCTGTCCAAGTTGTGTTCCAAGAATTCCAAACTGTACCAAGAGCACCCGACTCAGTTTGTTCACGGAGCAGTTGTTCGTAGTTACCTTCTACGTTGATCGTGATAGAAGGAATACGATCTTCATCCATCCAAACATCTGTCTCTGGTTCAAGTATTAGATCACCAATCCATTGTGTTACAAAGTATGGGTTTACACTTTCTACCCTACTTGCATATGGTTGAACTGTCTCATCGGACTCTGAATATTTTAGAGTAATGAGGTCACCTGTCTTTTGATAACCAAGAGCACTTCTTGACGAATCAGATGTTGCTTCTTCTATTAGGTCAACACCAGATTGTACACCAACTGGTCGTAGATGACCTTTACCTGGATCTATAGAAACATGATAATCTTTATGAGCAGAGTTACCTACGTTATGACCATAGAAGTTATCAACAACGAATCCAGACTTAAATCGGTTCATGCCGTCACCGTCTAGAATCATAAACGAATCTGTTTCTCTTTCTAATAGACCAAGAGTAGTTGAGTATTCAAGTTTAGCAATACGAGTTTCCAGTTTGCTAATGTCTTGCATCGTGTACCCTTTATTGTTCATATACTCAATAACAATATCTTCCGATTTGAATGTGTAAGGTGGAACAAACAATCTACCCACCAACATATTAATATTATCTGTTGCTGGGAATATTGGTTCTTCAGCGGGCACACCCGTTGTTACAATGAAGTTACCATCACGGTCAAGATACAATAAATCCTGACGACCAAGATAGAAATCAAAGTCTGCTGTAATGTTATCATCTGGAGCAACTAGGTTACCGTTGATGGCACCTGTACTCTCAAAGTCTTTATTCTCATAAGCAAATGGTGCAGTAGATGGTGCAGTCTGATCGTTGACTCTAGGACGGAAGTCTAATGAGTCTGCCAATGGGTACTCGCCCATAGGTGCTCTTGACTCTAGGTCTACTCTTGATGCTGTGTAGTATGGAATATCTTTGTAGTCAATCTGACCTGTGTAAGAATCAACTGAGAAGTAATCGCCAGTACCGTGTGTGAAGTAATCATAGATAATCAACAGACGACCAGTAGGTGTCTGTGATCCTGGTTTTCTTACAATACGACCTAGATCATAGAACGAGTCTCGTTGTCCAGTGTCTAGATCAAAACTACTTGTTACATTTCTATCACCTTTAGCAACAGCAGAGATAGTTGCTGTTTTTCCTGATGTGCCACCAGTGATTGTGTCTAGTGTTGTAAGTGTGCCAGAAAGTTTCACATATTTTAGTGTAGACGCGGCATCTGAAATAACACGACCCGTTGCACTGGAAGAACTACCTGTGATAATCTCACCAGTAGTAAATGTTCCCGTTGCACCTGTAGTTGTTAGTGATGGTGGAACTGCATCTGTTCCGTTACTTGTTGATTCGTAAACACCGTGCAGTTGATAAGCATCAGCATAAGATAGTGATATTGTTGGGTCACTCAATCGTTCCCCATAAACATTCTGTCTAGTACCACCACCAGTATGTGATTGAATCTGTTTCTGCGTCATCTTCTGGGCAGTCTTAGATCGTTGTGCTGATGTTGCAACATTGACTGTACCCATCAATTCAACTTGAGTATTACCACCCATCACTGTAGCATCTGTAACTGTTAGAGTAATAGTACCCGACCCAGCAGCAGTTGCCGTAATAGGAACAACAGCACCGATAGCAGCACTACCACCGGCAGAACCTGTAACCGTCATTGTGTAGTTACGAGCAACACTAGGTGCTGCCCAAGTCTG
>JAAESD010000124.1 GCA_024229695.1 bacterium | reverse complement strand
GCTGGAACATATTCTGCAACTCTTGGACAAATAATTTGTGATTACGCCGATACTGGACATTACGTTGCCGATGATAATGCAACATCTCAAGAACCATGTGAGATTGGATACTGGCAGGGTCAATTAGGTCAGACTAATTGTGAGATAGCCGACCCCGGATACTATGTTGATAGACCAGCATCAGACAATCAAACACCCTGTTCGGCTGGATATTACAATCCGAACAGTGGTTCTACTAACTCTTTCGATTGTATTGCTGCTGATCCGGGGCACAGTGTTGCAACACCGGGGTCAGGCCACCAAACACCCTGTCAGAACGGAACCTATCAACCAGCAGGCGGTAATTCAGAATGTATCGACGCCGCTTTGGGCTATCATGTGCCTTTTTCAGGAGCAACGGGACAAATTGGATGCTCTATGGGCTCGTTCCAAGATCAATTAGCTGGAACTGAGTGTTTTGAAGCAACACCGGGTCACTATGTCGATTCTCATTTTGCTTCATCTCAAAAGGCATGTCCTCAAGGAACTTTCAATCCTGAATATAACTCAAACAATCTGGCTGATTGCATAGATGCTGATCCGGGGTTCTTCGTTGCGAATACGGGACAAGCATCTCAATTGCCATGTGAGGAGGGGACTTATCAACCGGATTCAGGTATGAGTTTCTGCTGGGTTGCCGCCTCAGGATATTATGTCGACGAGTTTAATTCAACCGAG
>JAAESD010000123.1 GCA_024229695.1 bacterium | reverse complement strand
GGTCTGCCTTATGGTCAGATTTCATTACAGAGTCTGGTGCTGTTTACGATTTTGCTCTAGATTTCTACGACTTAGTCGCTGGCCCTGTTGAGAAGGTCGTCAATTATATTTCTAATATAACTTGGTCTGACATGTGGAGCGGCCTAAGCGGAAGCATAGATACTGTCAATAAGTGGTTCTGGGACATGTACATATATCTGGTAGGCAACTCTGTTGTTCCAGATATGGTGAACGCGATTACTATGTGGTTTGGAACGATGGCTACTAATGTCGTTGCTACTACGATGGGCATTTATGATTCGATCACTGACTGGTTCACAAAGATGTACAACAAGGTTACAGGTACTACTAAAGATACTGTAACTGAGATCAACGCTTCTTTGAGTGATGTGCACGGTTTCGACACTGATGACACTGACAGTTTGTTTGATCCTGCGAAACTAGATGAAATGCTAAAATCTTGGGATGATCTGAGCATTAAGATGAAACTAGTAGTCGGTGTTGCCGGAACTCTAGGGGCAGCATTTGTTACTGCTTTTGCTATTGCTAAGGTTACTCAGTTCAAGAACTCTATCAATGGCATGTTTGACACCTTCAGGAACTCTACAAAAACTATTTCAGGTAAGCAGGGCTTACTGAATAAGATAATGTACGGAACTGAAGGCGGTGATCGCAGATCTGGTGGAGAAGCAGCCAAGCTAGATAAGAAAGCAAAGCTTCTTGATCAAGGTGTGCGGTATCGAGCTGCTCAGACAGCAACTGAAAGAAAGGCTGCACTACAAGGTTACAGCTTTTTCGAGCGGAGTCAGATCAAAAAGAACGCTACTCTACGTACTGCGATTATGCAACACCAAGCCGCAAACGCTAGATCAGAGATGG
>JAAESD010000122.1 GCA_024229695.1 bacterium | reverse complement strand
TAACTAATAAGAATATAAACATAATATTTGAACCTAATTTACTTTCTCTACCATAGTTGCTAATATTTGAATTCAGAACAAAATTATCCGGCCGTTTGGATCTAATATCTGTTGATAACTTCTTGAGATTTTGTTTAAGTTTGCTAATTAGGGAATCGTATCTTCTAATGATATCTTTCCATCCATTAATTATTATCAGATAGTATGCGCCAAAAACTCTAGAAATAACGGATTTCTCCTTAATTGAAATGACTGATTTAGAAATAATATGTTGCTCAGGAAGATACCCTATAACTTGCCTAATTGCGAAAAGATAAACTAAAATCGGCACTAATGGCCAAATGAAATTATCTACAGACGAGATTAAATCAATTAACCAAATTTCTGTTTGCATTAGATCAAACCAAGATTGATCAATATCAGATAATGTTTCATCCGCATAGAATGGTGAGTCTTCGGGTTGTAAAATACCGTCAGTACCCAATAAAATATCTAAATTTGTTTCAACTGTAGAATCAGAAGAACAGGTGTCAGAACAGGATTGAGGTGCGAAAGAATGTTTACGAATGAAACTTGCAAAACGGTGGAAAACATATGCCGCAATACTAACGGATGCCATGGTTTGAGCACGATCTGAGCGATCGTTCCACCAATTATGGAGACCCAGTAGAGCAGTAATAGGGAAGAGTCCGAGTAAATATGTCATAATTTTTGAAGGTTTATGAGTTCTTTCGCGACGTCTTCGTAACCTATCAATTTTCCATTTCTCATAAGCATCACCAATTCCTTCTGGCATAATCATCAATACAGCAACAAGGAATATGTAAGGCATTACTCCATCCATAGCAGTATAATTAGATCTGCCCAATGGACTGCCGATACCAATTAGAATTGGAGAGGAGAGTGCCCGAACGAAACCAACTATTAGTGAAGCTACAATAGCACCTGGGATTGATCCAATCGTTCCTAGAACTATGACAGCGAAAGAGGGTAGTAATAACGTAAAGGCGGTTTCAGGATTATATCTAAGAGTTATTGCAAATATTGCCCCACCCAAACCTGAAATTCCTGCTGAAAGGAAAGCACTGGTTAATTGGACTCTTTCGACATTAATGCCACTACTTGCTGCAAGTTCTGGATTATCAGCAACTGCTCGCATTTTTCTTCCAAGTCTAGTTTTAGTCAAAAGTAAAAGTAGAATTGCAACAGAAGAAAATATTACTGCTGGGACTATTCCTTTGTAATATGCATAATTCGTAGTTGCTTGGGTCACACAATCAGTGTTAGTGTCGTACATTTCGAAAAATGGTCGAGATAATTCGCTAACTATTCGAGAGAGAATTGGTTCTCCAGAAGCTTCATCGATACCGGTTTGCTCACAATTATAGTGGCTGTAAGTCTGAGCCCTATCCCAACGGCCATCGCCATCTAAATCAATAAAAGACTCTAAGAGACCATTGTTTCCTCTATCATAAACACCATTTCCGTTGGCATCCCAAAATGGCTCTGCTGGAGCAAGCCCTTGAGTTCTATCTCCAAAGTTAAATCGGAATTTGGTTGTTGGTAGTTCCCAACGCATCGTTGGCATACGCCAATCAGAATCGGGTTCAAACATATTTCTTGATGCTCCAAAACGCAAATATGTAATCGCTCGAAGAATTAATGCAACGCCTAAAGATGCTATCATCATAACTTGAGGAGAGGCACGTGATTCACGGAAGCCACGATAAACAAGTCTGTCAATAATTATTCCAGAAATACCAGTCAGAACAAAAGCTGCTATAAGAGACCATGATAATAGTGACCAAGTGAGCACCCCATCCTTAGGAGCATCATACAAAGGAACAAAATAATCACTCCAAACCATTATCATTGCCAAATACATACCAATCATAAAAAATTCAGATTGTGCAAAGTTCCCATATCTTTGGACTTTGTAAGTTAAAGTAAGTCCAATAGCAATAGCAAGATAGGTAGAAGCCCATGTTAAAGTTCCTGTAGATATAGAAATTAGATCTAATGTTATTGTTGCTCTAGTATCTAATCCCTGGAGTAATGCTTCTAATGTAACAAAAACCACACCAACCATAAACAAAGGCGAAAGTAATATTGCAAACGTTCGAAGAGGGCTGGAAGGTAAATCATCAAAGAATACCTTAACAACAATAAATCCTGCTGTTATTGACTCTAAAATCTGCATCAACCAAATTGAATCATTAGGCAATTTATCATAAAGAAGAGAATCAAGTAAATTAAGAGTACCTGATTGATGAGATAATCCCAAATATAGTGAATCAAAGAATAAGAATAAAACAAATATTATTCTTTTACTAAGAGGAGAAAGTTGATTATAATTCTCACGTATCTGTTGGAGCATTAACCTCACACACACATACTAAACCATCATATTGATTCTTTAAAAAAAAGGGCAGTGTGGCGGGAAACCCGCCACACTGCTTTACGTACTTGTTTAATCTAAGTTTAGATTATTCAAGACATTCCGTTTGCTGGATCCCAGTGACGGTTGCAAGTAAAGGCTACATTACCAGAAGCATCTTCTGTGAAGTCTCCAACACAGTATCCTGCTCCAGGACTGTCTCCATTAGCAAGGAAAGAGATAGTACCACTAGCTCCCTCCATACCTTGTCCTGTACCCATGATAAACGCACTCAAAGGAGCGGTTGGTTGTGCCATGTTTGCAAAAGCAGCCAATGCCATTACAACAACTGCATCGAATGCTTCAGCAGTATAGATACCACCAGCGCAATCTGCAGATTGTGCACAAAGACCACCAAAGACGTATGCCACTGTACCAGTTGTTCCAGAAGCCGGCTTTGTAGCAATTACTCCATCTACGCTAGCAGATGTGTCTGCTGCAAGACCTTCTTCAGCAATTCCATCTCCACCATAAACTTGGCCAGCCCAACTTTGTGTTGCCATCTCATCAAGAATCATTCCACCGTCTGCTGCGTATGATACTAATACAACAGATGTGCAACCATTGTCAACTAATGCTTGTACAGCAGATGAGAAGTCAGTTGTTGTTTCTTCATATCCGATTGTTGTACAAAGAGATGCACCAGTTCCAGTGTAGTCAGCAGTGAATGAATCAGCAAGACCTGATCCATATGCATTTGTCATGTGGATTAATCCAACAGAACCATCTGCTGGAGAATCAGCCTGAACTACTGCACTAATTGCTTGTCCTTGTAATGCATCACTTGGCACTACACGGAAGAAATCAGGGTATGCAGTTGCATCTGAAAGTGCAGGGCTAGTACTTGCATAGGATATCTGTGGGATTCCTGCTGCAGATAGAACGCCATTTGCTGCCATTGAAGCACCAGAGCAAGCCGCTCCAACTACTCCTACTACACCAGCATCAACTAATGCTTGAGCAGCTGCAGCACCCATGTCGCCTGAACAACCTGAGTCAGCATATACTATCTCGAATTGAACCATACTGTTCCATCCGATAGTGTTAGCAAGACCAACAGCAATTTGTGATGCTGCTACGAAGCCCATTGCATAAACTGCAATAGGACCTGTTGCGTCGTTAAGGAAACCAATCTTTACAGTAGCACCCATAAATGTAGCTTCTTCTAGACCGCCTGTTGCTGTCCATACCATTTCACAATTGAAGTAATCTCCGTATGTAGGTACGTGATAGAAAGTACAAACATCATATCCAGCTCCAGCGACGTCACCATTAGCTAAGAATGTGTGAGAACCACTAGCACCAGCGTATGCTGCACCAACCATAGGAACATGCGCTCCCATGTTAGCACCGTCTTCCATAACAGCTGCTGCACCAATCATCATTACTGCATCATATGCCTCTGACTGGAATATTCCAGTAGAGCATACTGAATCTGCTGCACAGCTAGCTGCGAAGTCTCCTGAACCAGATGCTGCTCTAGGCTTAGTTACTTGAAGATCGTTAGCTGCTGCTGGGTTTGAGTAATCTCCCAAAGCCGCTTCACCAGCAATTCCATCAGCACCGAATGTAGGTACTGATACGCCCATTCCAGCCATAGTCTCGACAATCATTGCACCGTCAGCAGAGTATGATGCTAATACAACAGAGTCGCATCCGCCATCAATAACTGCTTGAACTAATGCACTAGCATCAGACAATGTTGTGTCGTCATATCCTGTCTTAAGACAAAGTGAATTACCCATACCAGTCCAGAATGATTCGAACGAATCAGCAAGACCTGCACCGTATGCGTTTGTCATGTGAACTAGCGCAGGGTTTGTTACACCGTTATCTGCAACCATGTCTGCCATAGCATCTCCTTGAATAGCGTCACTTGGGACTACACGGTAGAAGTGTGGATAAGCAGTAGCATCTGAAAGTGCAGGGCTAGTACTTGCATAGGAAATCATTGGAATTCCTGCTGCTGAAAGTACTGCGTTAGCACCCATAGATGCACCAGAACAAGCTGCTCCAGCAACTGCAACTACACCAGAGTCAATCAATGATTGAGCTGCTGTTGCTGCTACAGTACCGTCGCATCCTGAATCTACTTCTACAACTTCAAAGGTATAACCATCATTTGCTGCATTTAGATCCGCTGCTGCTGCTGCTGCTGCAAAAGTAAATGGAGCTGCGAACTGAGAGATAGGTCCAGTAATTGGGTTTAGGAATCCAATCTTAACTGTGACATCTGCAGGAGGTACGAACATTGGGTTGTCATTGTTCATGTAGTGTGCAGCCATCTCATCTGCGACAGCGTTTCCAATATCTACATCGAAACCAACTGCGTTACCGTCTGCATCTAGGTTCTCGAATGGAGGGTAAGATGTGTCAGAGCAGAATCTTAGATTACCAGATTCTAGAACTTGTGTTAGTCTGCTACCTTCTGTTGCCATAGGGTATACTGTTGCAGTGCTAGCATCGGTATCATCTGTTAGTACAACTGCACCATCAAACCATGCTCCGAAAATTAAATCATATTCCCCAGAATCAATTACTGCTGTAATTGCCACATTTAATGCATCAAGAAGTTCTGAATCACCGTCATCAACAGCAAGACCAAAAGTCTCATCTGAGAAAGTAACCATTAG
>JAAESD010000121.1 GCA_024229695.1 bacterium | reverse complement strand
TTCAGACTCGCTTTCGCTTCGGCTTCACACCTTTAGTGCTTAACCTTGCCGCACATGATAACTCACAGGCCCATTATACAAAAGGCACGCCGTCAGATCCGAAGATCCTCCGACTGCTTGTAAGCACATGGTTTCAGGTACTATTTCACTCCCCTCCCGGGGTACTTTTCACCTTTCCCTCACGGTACTGGTACGCTATCGGTCGTCGATGAATATTTAGCCTTAGGAGATGGTCCTCCCGGATTCCCGCAAAATTTCTCGTGTTCCGCGGTACTTGGGAACTCTGCTAAGAGATACGCTCGTTTTCACTTACGGGGCTGTCACCCTCTGTGGCCGGACTTTCCAGACCGTTCAATTAACGACGTATTTTGTAACTCTTTGAAAAATCGTAGAATTTTTCGAGCAGGTCCCACGACCCCGCATGTACAACGCTCTACGGCTTTAACATACATACGGTTTAGGCTGTCTCCCGTTCGCTCGCCGCTACTCAGGAGATCGTTATTACTTTCTGTTCCTGGGGTTACTTAGATGTTTCAGTTCACCCCGTTTGCTTCACTGACCCTATGTATTCAGATCAGGATAATGCAAGTTTACTCGCATTGGGTTTCCCCATTCGGAAATCCCCGGATCAAAGCTTATTTGCAGCTCTCCGAGGCTTATCGCAGCTTATCACGTCCTTCTTCGCTTATCGACGCCAAGGCATCCACCATGTGCCCTTAGTAGCTTAATCAAAGCAAGAAACTACATCCTAGATGTGCTCCTATTTTTAATTGACTACCCTCTATATTTGGTTATCAAAGAACTAATCGCTTAAAAAAGCGTGGTGGAGATAGTCGGGCTCGAACCGACGACCCCCGGCTTGCAAAGCCGATGCTCTTCCAGCTGAGCTATATCCCCAAGTAAAATGTGGTGGGCCTGGGTAGATTTGAACTACCGACCTCACGCTTATCAGGCGTGCGCTCTAACCAACTGAGCTACAGGCCCGCCTGGTAATAAAGCCAAAAGGGAAAAACCCGAATTTGACAATGAAATAGCGTATGAGACCGTCTGACTTCTACTCTACAGACAACTTGCCAAGGGCAAATTGTCTTTCTCCTTAGAAAGGAGGTGATCCAGCCCCACCTTCCGATAGGGCTACCTTGTTACGACTTAGTCCCCCTCGCAAATCACACCTTGGGCACCTGCTTCCCCGAAGGGTTAGCTCAGCATCTTGGGGTGCAACCTACTCGGTTGACTTGACGGGCGGTGTGTACAAGGCCCGGGAACGTATTCACCGCTCCGTTCTGATGAGCGATTACTAGCGATTCCAACTTCATGTACTCGAGTTGCAGAGTACAATCCGAACTGAGATCGGCTTTTTGGGATTCGCTCCACCTCGCGGTATCGCTGCCCATTGTACCGACCATTGTAGCACGTGTGTAGCCCTGGACGTAAGGGCCATGATGACTTGACGTCGTCCCCACCTTCCTCCGGTTTGACACCGGCAGTCCCATTAGAGTCCCCAGCATAACCTGATGGTAACTAATGGTAAGGGTTGCGCTCGTTGCAGGACTTAACCTAACATTTCACGACACGAGCTGACGACAGCCATGCAGCACCTGTACAAGGGTCCGAAGAAAACTGTGTTTCCACAGCTGTCCCAAGTATGTCAAGTCCAGGTAAGGTTCTTCGCGTTGCATCGAATTAAACCACATGCTCCACCGCTTGTGCGGGCCCCCGTCAATTTCTTTGAGTTTCATTCTTGCGAACGTACTCCCCAGGTGGGATACTTATCACTTTCGCTTAGCCACTGACCGAAGCCAACAGCTAGTATCCATCGTTTACAGCATGGACTACCGGGGTATCTAATCCCGTTCGCTACCCATGCTTTCGTCCCTCAGCGTCAGTATACAGTTAGTGATCTGCCTTCGCAATCGGTATTCTAAGTGATATCTATGCATTTCACCGCTACACCACTTATTCTAACCACTTCACTATAACTCAAGACTAACAGTATCGGAGGCAATTCAACGGTTGAGCCGCTGGCTTTCACCTCAGACTAATTAGCCCGCCTACGAACCCTTTATACCCAGTCAATCCGAACAACGTTCGCACCCTACGTATTACCGCGGCTGCTGGCACGTAGTTAGCCGGTGCTTCCTCTGAAGGTACCTTCAACTCCTGCAGGTATTAGCTACAAGCATTTATTCCCTTCTGACAGAGCTTTACGACCACTAGGGCCTTCATCACTCACGCGGCGTCGCTCGGTCAGGGTTTCCCCCATTGCCGAAGCTTCTCGACTGCTGCCTCCCGTAGGAGTCTGGGCCGTATCTCAGTCCCAGTGAGGCCGGACACCCTCTCAGGCCGGCTACTCATCGTTGCCTTGGTAAGCCATTACCTTACCAACTAGCTAATGAGACGCGGGATCATCCTTTTGCGATAGCTTATAAATAGAGGCCACCTTTCATCTCAAAGCCATGCAGCTTTGAGGTCGTATGCGGTATTAGCATCTCGTTAGAGATGTTGTCCCCCACAAAAGGGTAGATTTCCCACGCGTTACTCTCCCGTTCGCCACTGTACTCACTTCCCGAAGGAAGCTTTCTCGTTCGACTTGCATGCCTAATCCACGCCGCCAACGTTCGTTCTGAGCCAGAATCAAACTCTCCGTTGTTAAAATATATAACAACAGAAGCAATGCTTCTGTCTTTTGTTTTTTATTACTCAAGGACTTCACTGCAGATAAATCTGGAGCGAAGCACTCTAGAAATCGTCGGGTCAATCATACGCTATTTCGTTGTCAAAGATCAGGCCCCAAAGGCTTCAGCCATCGGAACAATCCGTTTTACGGGTCGACGGCAGAAGTTACTACAGGCTAAAAAAGAAGTCAAGCAAATTCTTTTAGAAAACTTAACTTACCTGTAGAGCCTCAAACCGTTACCAGTTTTCAGATCTGTCAGCTGAAGTAACAAGTCACTCAACCAACGGAGCGGTAAACTAGCCCCCATTTGTTCACTTGTCAAAAAGAAAAAGCACTTTTTTTAAAAAAAATGAAACTCCTTTTTTCAGCCCCTGTTTATACAGTTGCTCTTATGCGAAAACTAGTTTAATTTACGCGGTATCATGAAGAACTTACTGAACGCAACACTACCTAAATATACTGGAAGAATCTCGGTTCTGCTAGTAACCGGACTCACCCTTTTTCTTGTAGGAACAAGCGTTTGGCAGCTTCAGGTACTATCCAAGGATCTTCCATCGCTTTCAGTAATCAGGTCGATTGAACCTCCTCGAAAGACTGTTGTCTATGCTGCAACAGGTGACACAATTAAAGAATTTTTCAGAGAAAAGCGGACTATAGTACCTCTTTCAAAAATCCCCACAAGGCTTCAGCAAGCTTTTCTGGCAATCGAAGACAAACGTTTTTACAGTCATTATGGTGTTGACCCGATAAGAATTATAAAAACTGTCTGGGTAAATCTAACAACAAATACTCGCCCTGGAGCCAGCACCATAACCCAGCAACTTGCTAAAAATGTATTCCTCGATAATGAAAAAACATACACTCGGAAAATTAAAGAAGTCATTCTTGCAATTCAGATTGAACAGACTTACAGCAAAGATGAAATCCTGGAGATGTATCTCAACCAAGTACTCTTTGGAAGTGGAGTGTATGGGGTTCAAGAAGCAGCCAACTATTTTTTCAATAAAGATGTCTGGGATCTCAACGATGCAGAAATGACATTGATTACAGGAGTGCCAAACCGTCCTACCACCTTCTCACCTTTCCGTCACCTTGACAGAGCCTATGAAAGAAGGCGCATAGTTTTAATATCTATGGTTGCTAATGGTTCACTGACAAGCGCTGAAGCTTCAATAATTAATGAAACGCCTGTTCAAACTGTTGACTCAAGTGGGAATCGTGAAGCACGAGACAAACAGGGAAGCTATTTTGTAGAAGAGATACGTAGACAGATTGAAGCCAGGTACGGCTACGATGGCCTATACACCGACGGTCTCAAAGTAACAACTACAATGATACCGCAATACCAACAGTGGATGGACGAAGCTGCAGAAGCTCATTTACTGAAAATGGAAGCGGAAAGTAATTTTGAAATGACCCGTGCCAGGTTTGACAGTCTTTCTGCTGAAGGGCAGAGACCTGAGACTATTGAGTATCTGCAAAGTGCATCGGTTCTGATCGACACCAGAACTGGTGCAGTACTGGCTCTCTATGGCGGAAGGTCATATGACGACTATAAGTTCAATCTAGCAATTCAGGCAAATCGCCAACCAGGCTCAATATTCAAGCCAATTGTATATCTAACTGCTCTGGAACATGGCTATACACCCTGTTCTCTATTACTGGATTCACCTGTTGTTATCGATACAGGAGTAAGTCTGTGGAGACCTAAAAATTTCAATAACAAGTTTATGGGTCAAATATCTCTGCGCTACGGTCTGAGCAGGAGTAAAAATGTTGTTACAGCCAAGCTTATAAATGATTTCGGTGTTGGTCCTGTTCTGGCACAAGCACGAAAGCTTGGCATTAAAACTGAATTACCGCCAGTACATGCGCTTGCTCTTGGAGCTGGTGAAGTGAACCTTTTTGAAATGGTCTCAGCTTATGCATCCTTTGCTAATCATGGTGTTCGAGTAGAACCTTACTTCATAACCAGAGTTGAAACTGCTGATGGAGAAATCCTGGAAGAAAACCTGATTCAACAATCTGAAGTTCTGGATGCTGCCACTGCATATATGATGTGTAACCTGATGGCCTCCACTTTGGAGGAGGGAACTGCACGTGGAGCTCGCTGGCGTGGTTTCACAAAAACTGGTGCTGGCAAGACTGGTACGTATAACAACTATACTGATGCCTGGTTTGTAGGTTTCACACCAAGCTATGCTGCTGGAGTATGGGTTGGTTTTGATAAAAAAGTCTCGATGGGTAAGCACGGCACAGGTGCACATATGGCAATGCCGATCTGGGCTAATTATATGGGTAAAATTACTGAAGGTAAACCGGACGAACCATTCACAAGGCCAAAAGGTATTGTGGACAGATTGGTCTGCCTGCGCTCTGGTATGCTCGCCACCACAAATTGCGACTCAACCAAAACAGAAGTGTTTATGGAAAACAACTTCCCTCAACGCACATGTGACATGCATGGAGGGACATTGCAAGACTTCGAAGGTCTGAACCGGGACTTCAATACACTTGATAGTGAAGAAGATGAATTCGGCCTCTAGATTCTATCGATAATCAAGTCTCTGCTCATAACCGTACCGGCAGATATATCTACAGCATTTAGAATCATCGATGCAGCTTGCTTGCCAGCAGCTGCATTATGCCCCTTGATTATTGCAATATCTTGCCCAACAGCAAGTTCCTGCCCTACAGCAACCAAAAACTCAACACCTGTACTCAAGTCAAGTTTATCATCAACTGAACTTCTGGCGCCGTTCAGAGGTCTCAGAGAAAGCCCTATTGCCCTGCAATCTATTTCACTGACAAAACCAGCTTTTTCCGTTTTAACCACAAATAATTCGGGAGCTACTTCTAATCCAAAGTCTGGTCTGGATGAATCTATTTGGCCGCCTTGTGCTTCTACCCACTCAACCATTTTTGAAAATGCCTTACCCCTAGACCAAACATCTCTAACAAGTTTTTCAGCATCTTGAACGCTGGCACATTTCCCTGAAGTCGTCAGCATTGAAGCAACTAGAGCAATAGTAAGATCGACCAGATCTCTTGGAGCGTCCTCCAAACCTTCAGGTCTTAGTGCAGCAAAAGCTTCAATCGTTTCATTAGCATGACCAACTGCCACTCCAAGTGGCTGTGACATATCGGAAAAAATCACCGACATATTCCTGCCCCACAATTTACCAATTCTTACTAATGATTCAGCCAGTTCACGTGCTGCGTCGATGCTGGTCATAAACGCACCGGAACCAACCTTGAGATCTATCACTATTGTCTTTGGGCCAGCAGCCAGTTTTTTGCTCATTATACTGGCAGTGATCAGAGGGACACAATCTACTGTTCCAGTAACATCTCGCATCGCATAGATTTTACCATCGGCAGGAGCGATATCTTTATTTTGACCAATAATTGCACAGCCAACTCTGTTGGTAATATCGAGAAATTCTTCATTGGACATATCGATACGATAGCCAGGAATAGCTTCAAGTTTATCCAGAGTACCGCCAGTATGACCAAGACCACGTCCAGACAGCATCGGCACTTTTAACCCACAAGCAGCAGCCAGAGGCGCCAGTAACAGACTAACATTGTCTCCTACCCCACCTGTGCTGTGTTTGTCGGCAGAAAACTCTCCCAACGACCCTGTATCCAGTTCCTCTCCAGAAGCAATCATTGAGGCAGTCAGTGCTGTAATCTCATCTTCAGTCATTCCGTTAAACCAGGTAGCCATTAAAAATGCTGACATCTGATAATCAGGAACTGCACCTGAAGTAAATCCTTCTATCAGCTCTCTGATTTCATTTTGTGTTAATTCCTGTTTTCTCTTTTTCTGTTCAATCAGTTTCACTAAATCCAAAGCTTACTCCAATTCAAACGATGTAAATGGCATTGGTAATAAATCAGACAAGTTCACATCCACAATATCTCCAGATTTTCCAGAAAGGTAGATATCCATATTGGGCCCAAACTCAACAAGAACTTGTCGACAAGCACCACATGGTGCTGCCGGTTCAGCAGTATCAGTAGTTACAGCGCATGCAGAAATTGATTTCACCCCATTGGCAACGGCCTTCAACACAGCAGCTCGTTCAGCGCAAATAGAAAGTCCATAGCTGGCATTTTCAACGTTCGTGCCCGTGTACACTTTGCCATCGTCACCAAGTACAGCTGCTCCAACTCTAAAAAGAGAATATGGAGAATGGCTGAATTGCATAACATCACGAGCGGCATCGATGAGTTCTTTTTTCATCACTTCCCTCTAATCTGATCTAAAAAACTTATCCCAGGAAACTCTCCAGGAATATTAAAATACTCGGCTACTGTTTTGCCAAAGTCAGCAAAAGAATTTCGAACCCCCAAGTCAGTTCCATCGGGATTGCTTTTAATCATTCCGATAACAGGAACATACTCGCGGGAATGGTCGCTACTTGCAGAAGTTGGGTCATTGCCATGATCTGCTGTTAGTAACAACAGGTCATCGCTACGCAAAGCTTGCAGGTATGAACCAAACCACTTGTCAAAGGTCTCAAGGTCTTTAGCCATCCCCTGGGGATCATTTCGATGCCCCCAAAGCATATCAAAATCTACAAGATTAAGAAGTATCAATCTATCGGTCTCAGCTTTCTGAGCATAAAGTTCTTCCAGCACACTCATACCTTGAGCGTTGGATTTTGAAACGAGTTTTCTTGATATCCCAAAGCCTGCATAAAGATCACTTATTTTGCCAATCGCAACTACTTCCACACCAGCATTTTCAAGTTGTTTAAGTATGAGTGATTCCGGTGGAACAACCGAATAATCTTTGCGATCAGGAGTTCTGGCAAAATTACCTTTGCTCCCTGCAAATGGCCTGGCAATTACACGACTCATTTTATGAGGTGGCTGCAAAAACTCTCTGGTAATATCACAAATCCGATATAACTCCTCCAACGGAACTATGTCTGTGTGAGCCGCAATCTGGAAAACTGAATCTGCCGATGTATACACAATCAGCTTGCCACTCTGGACATGTTCTTCACCCAGTTCATCTATTATTTCTGTGCCGGAAGCTGCCTTGTTACCGATAACTTCATAACCAGTCAGTTCAGTAAATTTGGAAATAACATCTTCTGGAAATCCGTCAGGGTAAGTAGGGAATGCAACATCGGTGACAACACCCATCAATTCCCAATGGCCAGTTGTGCTGTCTTTGCCTTTGGATAACTCATTCATTTTGCCATAAGAGGCAATCGGAGAATCAACTGGAGGAACGCCTTCAACCTTATGCAGATTACCAAGACCCAACTTTTGCAGATTTGGGAGGTTCAGCCCACCATGCACTTTGGCGGTATTTCCCAAAGTATCCGAGCCGATATCGCCATACTCATCAGCATCAGGTAATTCACCTACACCGATGCCATCGAGTATAATTATGATGCAATCTGACATTATTCTCCTTAATTTACGATAGTTGTAAAACACTAAACAAGGTTATAGAGTAAGTCAATGCTAACTCTTGCAATAACATCTCAAACCGTTAGAATGGGCTTATGAGTAACAACGACTTATTTCCGAATAACAACAATACCAAAACGGGTGCACCTCTGCCTGAACGCATGCGTCCAACTACTCTGGATGAAGTAGTAGGACAGCCCGATCTGTTGGCCATCGGTAGACCGTTGAGAGCTTTGACTGAGGGTGACACCTTGCCATCGATGTTGTTTTGGGGCCCGCCTGGTTGCGGTAAAACAACTCTGGCCAGAGTTATTGCCAACAGTAGTTCAGCCCGATTTCTGGAATACAGTGCAGTTCAGGTTGGTAGTAAAGAGCTGAAGCTTGTAATGAGTGAAGCTGGAAAACTGTTAAGAGCAACTGGGCAAAAAACTATTATTTTCCTGGATGAAATACATCGATTCAACAAAGCGCAACAAGATGCTCTACTCCCGCCAGTTGAATCGGGAGAAGTAATTCTGATTGGTGCAACAACTGAGAACCCGTCATTTGAAATCAACTCTGCGCTTCTGTCCAGAATGAGACTTTTCGTTCTTGAAGAGCTGACACGAACCAACTTGAAAGATTTAATGATTCGTGCACTGGCAAATGATGAATTATTACTGAAGTACAACATTGAATTCGATGAATCTGCAATAGACATGCTTTCTATTCTTGGCGATGGAGACGCCAGAACATCGCTTAACCTCCTGGAAATTGCTGTACTCTCTGCTCCCAACGATACAAAAACGATCAGTTCTGAATTGCTGGAATCAATGATTCAGGAACGCACCTTAAGATATGACCGCGTTGGTGAAGAGCATTACAACCTTATTTCAGCACTTCATAAATCTGTCCGCAATAGTGATCCAGATGCCAGCCTTTACTACCTGGCAAGAATGCTTGAAGCTGGCGAAGATCCACTTTATATCTCCCGCAGAATAGTGCGCATGGCAAGTGAAGATATCGGCATGGCAGACCCCAACGCACTGGTCCAGGCAATTGCAGCCCGTGATACTGTTCAATTCCTGGGAATGCCTGAATGTGCTCTTGCATTGGGTCAGGCTGTCGTCTATATATCAATGGCACCAAAAAGTAATGCAATTTATACGGCATACAGCGAGGCATCCAAGATTGTAAAGAAAGGGGTTAGCCACCCGGTTCCAAAGCATATCAGAAATGCCCCTACCAAAATGATGAAACAACTTGGATATGGTAAAGGGTACGAATATGCTCATGACACTGAAGAAGGCGTAACTGCTATGTCATGTCTTCCAAATGCAATAAAAGACAAAAGGTTTTACCACCCCACAGAGCGTGGTATTGAAAAACGCTATAAAGAAAGGCTTGAAAGCATTCTGAAGTGGCGCAAAGAGAAAGAGAAATAAATGAAAAGGCTAGGAATACTTACTGGTGGTGGCGATGCAGCTGGAATGAATGCCGCGGTAAGGGCAGTTGCAAGAACTGCAATGAATCATGACATTGAAGTTATTGGAATCAATAGAGGTTGGCTTGGACTTTCACAGGGTGATTTTTCAGTAATGGCTCGCCGTGATACCGGTGGTATCCTGCACAAGGGTGGCACAGTCCTGCGTACTTTCAGATACCCCGAATTCGAATATGAAGATGGCCAGCGAGCAGTTGCAGAACAACTGCCAAAGATGAACCTTGACGGGCTGATTATAATTGGCGGTGATGGTAGTTGTCGCGGCGGAACTGTACTTCAGGAGAAATTCGGCATTCCAGTTGTTTGTGTTCCTGCAACTATCGATAACGACATACCAGGTACTGAAATTTCTATCGGCTTCGACACAGCGCTGAATATTGCAGTTGATGCTGTTGATAAAATCCGTGACACAGCCAGTAGCCACGGAAGAATATTTGTCATTGAAGTAATGGGTAGACGATGTGGACTGCTTGCAGCTCATACTGCCTTGGCTTGCGGTGCAGAGGAAATGATAGTCCCTGAAATAGAATGGGATCTGAATCAGATTTGCACTCGCATCAAGAGTGGCTATGACAGAGGTAAAGAACACTCCATTATTGTAGTTGCTGAAGGCGCAGCAAAGGCTTCGGACATCGAATCAGAGATTCGCAATAAATTGAATCGTGGAGTCAGAATGGTTGTGCTTGGCCACGTACAAAGAGGTGGCGAACCTACTGCGTACGATCGAAATCTGGCAACAAAACTTGGTACTGCAGCAGCAGAAATGATAATTGGCGGAGAGCATGGATTTATGGTTGGCATTCAAGCAAATGAATTCCACAAATCTTCTCTTATGAAAAATGAGAGTGCTGTCAGAAGTGAAGTTCTGGCTATCGATAAATTGTTATACGAACTGATATAAAAAAAAGAGGGCTTCCATAAGGAAGCCCTCTTTTGAATTTCTTGTCTGGACTAGTTCACACCATTTACAAATGTGTTGGCATACTTGAACCAGTTAATCTGCATCTCACCCATGACATGACCAAGATCGCCATGAGTTTTTTTGCGGTCTTTATAGTCCTCAACAACACTTGCAACTGAGAAAGAACCGATTAAAGGTAGGTTCTTTGCAAGCAGCAAATTAAGCATGTACTCAGCGCCTGGATCCAGATTAATAACCTTGAATGAAGCTTCCGGGAATACGATGTACCAATCGTGATCAGCTGGGCCTGCAACTGCTGCTGCTTCTTCAGAAAGATCAAGTCTTGGGACATTGACAAATACACTAACCATAGACTGTACTTTTAGTAGAGCATCGCCATCATTCTCAGGCAGGAACTCTTTAATACGACTAGGTTTTTTCCAGCTGAATTCAGGCAGTGGAGCTCCAGGAGTTTCAATCTGACCTTTTGTCGCCTGGAAGATTGATGGCAGAAGGTAAGTCTCAACAGAATCAACAGGTGTTGTCATCTCACCATTGCGGGAACGCATCAGGAACATGTGGCTTGTATTTGCACCGTGTGCAAATCTCTTCTCAATACCGATTTTCCCATCGGCATAATTTGCATATGTATTTTCCAGATCAGGACCAACCAGGAATTCCATACGGTTTCCGTTTTTAACGATAGCAACATCGCCTACAACATAATCCAGTTCAGGAGTATCAATCTCGAATAGGAAGTTTGTGCTTAAAGTGTCTCCATCCATGACACGAGCCATTGTGGTGTAGACAAAAGGATCAATAACTTCATCGTCACCGCAACCGGTAATGGTGATTAGGCCAAAAACGGCTAGTGCAGCCATCAACAGAACTGTCAGGCGCACATGATTCAAAGCAGCAAACATCGAGAACCTCCCTTGGAGTATAAAATGCACTGGATTAACCAGTGATAGAAAACTGTTCTTAACAGACAGGAATATTATCCCCTAGAACTAATATGGTCAACTAGCATTATGAGTTGAACCTTTATGAAATTGGCGATTTATTACTGAAAAAGCAAGAACCAGTCTATTGTTTTCTCAAATCAAATTATTGGCAGCCTGGAACAAGCATCTTTAAGGATATCGATATTTACATCTTCTGTGTCCCACAGCTCCCGAAAGGTCTCCCAATGTATCGGTAACAATACACCTGTCGTGGAATATTTTCGGTAGAATCTGCGCCTGCATTCAGCTGCAGAATATCCCGGGAAGCCCATCTGCTGCAATCTGCCATCTACTGATATGGACCAACTCTGCTGTAGAGATTCAGGCATATCATCCTGTAGAACAACAGTGCCATCGAGCAAATCTCTCAAGGCTAATAATTGATGGTAGATGAATCTTGAAATTGCTGTTGAATTTATTTCAATATCATCTGCATTGTGTTTGAGTTCAGATAATTCCCATGCATATTGCTGCTCAGCAGGCAGTTCTGACAAGTCACCAGCATGAGCCCAAATTACAGGATATTTTGGATTATAAAAAGAGAGCCAGGGTTGTTGGCCTGGCTCTATATCATCAAACACTATTTCTACACAGTCTATCAAACCAGACAAGTTGAGGTGCCTTACAGCCTTGGCGGCAACAGCAATAACCTCATCGTTGAGCTTACCTTCAAGGCCACTGATAATTACTTGACTGTCTGGCATCGAATTACTCACTGATTAAATTGCCACCATTTACCGGCTTCAGCTTTGCTGTAAAGTGCCGCAGAACCGGAGCTTCCTTGACAATTTCAAGCCCTTGCAATTTGTCCCCCATCGACATCAGGTTTGCACAGACATCGGCAACAAATGCCAGGTGAGTTTCGGTATAAACTCTTCGGGGAATAGCAAGGCGCACTAGTTCCATCGCAGGGTGAACCATTTCACCACTGTCAGGATCTTTTGCTGCAAACATCAAACTGCCGATTTCAACACCACGAACTCCACCCTCAAGAAACAATGCACAAGTTAAAGCCTGTGCAGGGAATTTTGATTGAGGAATATGTGGAAGCATTCTCTTTGCATCGACATAGACTGCGTGACCACCAATAGGTTTTAGAATTGGGACGCCACGTTCTTCCATCAACTCGCCCATCCTGCGAACCTGGCCGATTCTGTATTCCAGGTAATCTTCATCAAGAACTTCGCGCAAACCTTGAGCAACTGCAGCAAGGTCACGCCCAGCTAGACCACCATAAGTTCGGAAACCTTCAATCAAAATCAGAAGGTTGGTAATTTTCTCTGCCCATTCGTCATTATTCAAACACAAGAAGCCACCAATGTTTACCAGGGCATCTTTCTTGGCACTCATTGTACAGCCATCGCCATATGAAAATATTTCAGCAGAAATATCTGCTACAGTTCTCTGCTGCTGGCCATCCTCACGTTTTTTAATGAACCAGGCATTCTCAGCGAAACGACAAGCATCGAAGATTAGTGGCAAGTTGCGCTCTTTACACCAACTGCTCACTTCTTTGATATTTGCCAGCGCGACTGGCTGCCCGCCGCCACTATTGTTTGTGATGGTCAACATCACAAATGGGATTCGTTCATTGCCATATTTTGCAAAAGCTGCATCAAGCTTTGCCAGGTCCATGTTGCCTTTAAATGGGTGATCGATTTCTGGATCAAGTCCTTCATCGATAACACAGTCCAATGCTTTGGCTCCTTTGTACTCAACATTTGCACGAGTAGTGTCAAAGTGAATGTTGTTTGGAACCACAGATTCTTTTGTCAGCAAAGTTGAGAAAAGCAGGTTTTCTGCAACACGCCCCTGGTGAGTTGGGATTACATGTTTATAACCAAAGATGCCTCTGATTGTTTCTTCAAAATCAAAATAGTTTTTACTGCCTGCATATGACTCGTCACCTTGCATCAAGGCACCCCATTGAGCATCGCTCATTGCAGAAGTACCACTATCAGTAAGCAAGTCTACATAAATAGAATCAGCAGGGATTCCAAACAGATTATAACCAGCCTTAACAAGAAGCTCTGTGCGCTCTTCTCTACTTACCTTACGAACTTTCTCAACTACTTTTATGCGGTAAGGTACAAACGGCAGATTCATTTTTTCTCCTTCAGAGTCCTGACTTAAACTGTTATGGTTACTCAGTGTCATGGACAAGATAACCATCGACCAGCAACTGTACAAGGAAAGACAAAATGAAACGACCGGATTGGCCTGGTTGGAAAAATGTACTACCTGCACTGGCAGGATCAGACCACTCTACTCATAACCTTTCGCTGGCTATGGCACTGGGAGCATTCATTGCGCCAACCCCTATTGTTGGAGTTCATACATGGATGGCTCTTGGTCTGGCTTTTCTTTTCAGAGTAAATCGACTCGCAGCTTTTGTTGGTTCCAACGTTTCCAATCCACTTTCCCTGATTCCGCTGACTATACTCGATATTAAAGTTGGGCTCTGGATGGTTGGAAAAGATTTCCCCCTCTGGCTAGCTGAAGATCAAAGTGCGAAAGAGCTTTTTGAGCTTCTGGGTGAGGTCTATCTTGAGGCATGGCTGGGTTCTATTCCTGTCGGGATTGTTGTCGGGATAATTGTTTATGGAATTTCATTTATTACAATAACTCGATGGCGAAAGAATCGGTCTTAATCCTCTTGCATATCTCTTGCAAGTGGCGACCTCTCCTGGTAATAAACCTTCAGATTATTCTTTGCCCTGCAGATAACTTTATAATGAATCGCAGAAGGTTCACTTCCTCTGCATAAATATGCAAGCGTATCTGTTGAGACAGTTGAAATCTCATCAGTTGTCATCAACCTGGCAACCTGTTCATTATTTTCAGCCTTGCTCACGCCCGGTAGAGATGAAACTTCCTGCCTCCATGCAGCAAAAAGTGGTCGGGAAACAAATCGGTCCAACGGCTCACTACCAGCATCAGCAACAATTCGCTCAATACGTTGTCGACAGGCAGGATCATCAAACAAGGATTTTGACCAGGAAGATCGACCTGCAGAGTTCATCATGTCAGAAACAGTCAGAATAGTTGAAACGTCTCCTCCAGAATACCATCGACGATAACTTTCCTTTGCAGAAGGAGGCAATAACGGTTCCAGAATACTTGGCTTGTCTTCGGCGGCAACCAGATCAAATGCAGCAGCAATAAATTCCAGAACACCAGGCAGTAATAAGTAATCGAGTTCTTCATTGAATACTGCGTGCCATCCCTGCTGAGCAAGGCCTCTGCCGAGATATTCAATATCAGCAACCAGAGGTGCAACTATTGTAACACCAACGGAACAGCTGTTTGTAATGTCTAGAATCGCTTCGTCCATATTTGATGTCAGATGAGAAACAGATGAACCATCATCAATGTGTTTCCAATCACTGCTAGTGGATTCCAATTTATTAATACTGAGAAATTCTTCAATACTTTCATTAACTTGCCGTGAGGTCTTAGCTTTATCATTGAAATCGATAATTTCATGGTCAGATGGAGTAGTCAGGAACATGTGTTCCCACTCTTCAGTTGCAAGCATCGGATCATAAACTGAAATCACTCGGCCATTTTTGAACCGCTGAGCAACACGATACCGATCAAGGGTATCCATGTTCTGGGTCTCAAGGATAACTGCAACTTCCTCGCGAGGCTGAATTGCAACTGCCCCCTCAGATGGTATCTCTCCAACCCATTCTTCACGACCACAAATCGAAATTGCAGGGATGGAATATCCCGGCAACGCTTTGCGCCAGGACATGTGGAAATTTGTAGCACTACTTATATCTGGAGAATGAACCGATATTGCATTGACAGGTAAACCATTGTAGATAGCTTCTCGAAGTCCAATTATCAGGGAATCGACTCTGCAACTTCCCGATCTCCCACGCAATACAACCTGGCCAGTTTCCAATCGGCAGAGGAAGCTTGTAAGTTCCCGTGCATATTGATTGCCAATTTCACAAATCAATTGGGCTTCATCTTGCGTTTGCTTTTCTGACAATTCCGGTAGCACATCTTCCATGAAACCAGCACGCCATGCGTTAGTCAGTCTCTTCTGCCATTGGATTTGCTCTCTGGAAAGATCCGCAAGCAAAATGCCTGCTGCCATTGTTTTTTCGTCGTCCAGTTGCTGCCATTGCTCAGGCTCAACCAAAGCGACAGTCGATTTACGAGTACTGTCCAGCAACCGCCAGACCCCAAGTAGAACACCAGTATCAATCACTTCATCGCCCAAAGCTAAACGTGCTGCTTCCATATCTCCGCTGACAAACGATTCAGTAAATGCCAAAAATGATTCAAGCTGTAAAAGCAGAGCATCAACTACTGCACCAGGACTGCCCAGATAACCAATATGCCGCAAAGGAGAAAAAATAATTCCTCCATCTCCACAGAAGAGAAGCTCATCATTTGAGTCATTAGTAGCAAGAGTCAAAGAAGAAGCAAGCAGGAACCTGTCCAGCCATGCAAGATCATCGGGCTCAACTTCCAGAGGCATAGCACATAAATTCATTCTGCCTGAAGTACCACGTCTGACTGTAGCAAACATCGCAGGCAGCACTTTCTTGATTGTCTCCTGTAATCTACCGCATCGTTGTTGAATCTCACCCATGGACATTCGAAGTTCCAGGTGATCATTTGTGCCTGATATTTCTTTCAAATTAAAAGCTACTGGCATCATCCACGATGCCACTTCAAGCGATCGGCTGACAACCTCAGCTGGTAGTCCGGTCAGGATAGATGCAGGCCTGGAAGTAATACAACTATCCCATATCCACTTGGATGACAGTCCAGGAGGTGTATGCAGACACGATAACAGATGTCGATATCGATCAGTATGTAGACTGACCCATTCAGGATCATTTGCTGCTGCTGTTGATTCAAATTCCAACGGATGGAACCAGAGACATACATCGCCAGCTACCTTTATCCTGAAAGTCAACAATTCCTGCTCATCATCTGGCAACCACAGCAAGGCATGTTGACATTCTACAGGTGAATCAACAATCTGGCCTGTTATGCAAATCAGCCAGGAGTCAGCAGCTGTGGACTCATCAAGAGTTCTATCGGTTTGTATTCTATAACTGATCTTAAGATTATTTAAAATCGGTTCAACACTATCCCACTGTAAAGGAGTTACCCAAAGACATAGTGGCTCACCCTGTCGCTGCACAAAACGCTCTTGAATCGCTGATATTTTAAACTGCAATAATTCATTGAAGAATTCTGTTTTTTGAGCCGGGGAAATCCATCTTCCGATACTTAATCCACAGCCAGGACAAGCCTGACCAAAATTATCAATTCTGGTTGCTAATCCACATTCACGACATTCAACTTCCGGAGTAGTGAATCTTCCCACCGCAACAGGGTTTAGCCCATGCTCAATTGCATTCAGTTGGGAACTGTCATCAAATTGATCAACAAATAATCCATCGGCAGTAAATTCAGTTTTCCATGAATCAGCAAAATGCTTACGCCATGGTTCCGGCAATGTTGATGCAATAGCAGTTATCCTGCAGTCGGGATACTTCAACAGATGATGTAGCGCTTGTCCAGCTCTGGCTCCGGCTATCGGTTGAGGTGGCAGCCACTGTCTCAAATCACTCATATAAATTGAGCTGGGCTTCATGGAGAGAAGTTTTTCCCTGTTGTGAGTTGAAACCAGTTGCGTTGGAGTTGCCCAAATAATTACAGGACAATATCCGGTGTATTCGCCTTCAGAAATTATCGACAATCCAGTCGCGGGCAAACAGTCCAACACTGCAGCACCAAATGGTGGTGCCGATTCGCTGATATAAAGCAACCATTCAGATAAATTTCCGATCTCTCTCTGCTGAGTTACTCCACGCAATTCCTTGTACCAATAATTATCCTGTTTACCGATTGCAAATCTGGCTCTTTTTCGATTCCAGTTCTCGGGCAAATCTGCAGTTGGAGGAGCTGGCAGGCCAGGCAGAGTACCCATTCCCTGATCATCAATCCACCCTTGAGACAGCAGCCATTGCCTTGCCGCTCCAGCAAGAGAGTCATCATGCTGAGTTTTGCTCGGCCATAATTTTCTGCGCTTCTTCTGCTCCGGTTTTTTTACAGCAGGCAAATCGTAAAGCATTGCCGATGGCCCGGCACAAACCGCAGCTGCATCAGCTGGAACAGGAAGATAATGATCCTCAGATGTAAACAATTTAAACCGTCGCCACCACCTGGAATCGGCAATATCAAGATTACAATTGCTCCGTGCAAGAAGTGCATTTACTTCCAGAGAACAGGCAACTCGCATCTCTTCAAGCAGAACAGAACGATTCTCGTCACCAGCAAGCCATTGCTGCTGAGTTTCAGTAACTTCGTTTTCGGAAATATCGATATCGAGGCTGGTCAACTTTGGAACAATGAACTGGTAATTGTTAACGATATAATTTTCTGCCCACAACTCTTTTTGCGAAATTAAACTTACAGTGTTTGATACTCCATCAAAACCAGGAAGAACGGCAGAAAGACATTCTGCCAAAGGGCCTTCCCGGGGTCCAACAACCAGGTTTGGTCTGGTATTTGAACTCTCATCAACAACATATGACAAAAATGAAAACGCGATTGAACCTATTCCAACCGTAGCATCTGGGACAACACCCATAACAGCCAGTTTTAGAACAGGCGGTGCCTGATCATTGATTGCCATCGTGAAAATATTTCCATATGGAGCAACCCAATCTGAAAGTTGTTTTATGAGATCTTGCCTTAAAAAATGCGCTGATGTGAGCAATGATAAATGAGTGCTGTTCCTGGCAGACAGCTGGCTATGGTACTTTGAAGGTAAAAGTTTGCTGTTCTCATACATTTGCCAATGGATTACAGAACTATCAAGGAACACCCAATCGACAGCAGCAGATGCACAACCCCACCTCATGTCATTCTGCACAACGTTTTGATCCAGCAAGCCTGCTACACCAATAACCGCAATCGAATCCTCCAACCTCTCAATCAGTTCTCTGACCCAGATATTATCGATAGTTGAATCACTCAATTGCACCTTGGAAAGCTCTTGAATTCGCTCCAGGTAACCTTCGTAAAATGGAATTACACCACTGACTCTTGGACGAGCAACAGCAAAATCAGCCAAATCACCATTATGAGTTTCAATAATTCTAGACCAGTGAAATACTGGTACCAGGTTCAGCTCTTCCACATTTGCGGAAATCAATCCCACCAGCAATTGCATCGATTCTTCATAAGAATACACTGATGCATTTTCAGGGAGCCAGGTTATCAGGCCCGGCTTTTCAGTCAAAACAGATGTAGCTTTGAGTAATTTCTGGTAACAATCGATAACAACTCTGAGTCTGCTGCGTGAGTCAGACCAGGCTGCAAGAACATCAAAAGGTTTGCCTGTTGAGATAACTGCTGCCCCTTGCGAGGCCAACTCAGCATTAACTAGTTGGGGAACTGATTCCACCTGATATCGAGTAAACTGCTCAGGGAGTTCCCTGTCGGCCAAAGCAAGCGATGGCCACTCTTCAGTTTCGACCAATTCCGGATCAAGAAATTGCTGCAGGAACAAGGATGCCTGATCTCCTCGCCTGGCCATTTGATGAATTCCCAGCCTGAATGCAGCATTTGTTGTGCGGATTCTGTGAATACAACCCAACCACAAATATCCAGCTTCAACGGCGCGGTCTGCAAATGTTTCCAGGTCATCGGTAAACGCAGGATGTCTGACCGATTTAGTTGAAGTTGAACTAATTTGCAGTTGCATTTCTTCAGCTTGAACTGACAAAAACTCAGGAGTGATTCCAGCAGCAGGAATATCCTTTTCACAAAGCGCTGTTAAAAATAATACCAGAGGTTTAGTTGGAACTGGTCCACCAGTTCCGTCACGGCAAATAATCCGATCTTCACATTTAGCTAAATACTCTCTCAGCCTTTGGTCATCTTCTGGGTGGGCCCATGATATAACATCTACCGGAACAGATCTGCTCCAGATGACAAACACCCATCGGCCTTGCTCCAACGTGACAGATGCCCAAAATATTCCATTGTTGTCGCCAGCTCTGTCCCGAATAGTATCCCTGATCTCTTTGCGAGTAGCGTTATAATTAATATCCAGCCCTGTAGGAGATGGCACTGACCTGGCAGCAGCATAATCTGGAATATGCAGATATTGCTTATCGATATTTGCAAAGATGCCCATTGCACGCAAACTGGCATTCAATGAGTCCTGGTTCCAATTATCTACTGTAGACAGGTATCGACAGTAAAGTTCAGCAGAGTATCTACTGCCGCCTTCCACTAAATCCGAAAGTTTGGCACAATAAAACAGTCTATCGGAATCAAATATTGTGCCTGCAGGAAATAGCGAATCATCCAGAATAGATTGAGCAAATTTGCCCAGAGTCAAAGCTCTGCGCCGACCTGCAACTTCCCCTGCCAATGCAGGCGAATCGGTCAATATCTCTATAGCTATTCTAGCAAGTTCCATCCTGTCGGAAGCAACGATATCCAGGCCAGCAGGTAGAATGGAAAGATCAACCAACTTTTCAGTTTGCAGTGCAGTGTTAAAAGCAATTTTCAGAAGTTCAGCAACAGTAGTGAAATTCTCTTCAAATAAAGTACTGCCTGAAGCAAGGAAAAGAGCTTCTGACATAATTGAAGTTTGCGTGAATTGATTTGAATCAGCATCAGACAAGATTGAGTCGACACAAGCACAACCACTCTGATTGAAAAGTTTAAGAAAGCTTGCCTTTGCTGCCTCCCATTTTCCTAGTTCAGACTTGTCTGCCGATTTTTTGAAAACAGATGAGACTTTACCAAGAACTGACTCTGTTATAAATACAGTCGTTGGCGATTGTTCTCTAAGGCGCACAGATTCAAGGTATTGCTTCTCAGCTAAAGCAAATTTGCCTTGTTCAAGAGCTTGTGACGCTTCTTTAAAAATGCGCCAATAAGACATCACCACTCCTATATGACAACATTAACAAGCTTACCCGGAACAACTATGACTTTTCTTATCTCGCTATCCCCGATAAGTTCAGGAATTCTACCATAAGCTAGTGCTTCTTTTTCTACTTCATCCTTCGATGCATTTTTAGCAGCATCCATCTTCTCACGAATCTTGCCGTTAATCTGAATTACATAAGTCACGGTATCTGCAACAAGAAATGACTCATTGTGAACTGGCCAGGAAGAATCGAATACCGACTCTTGTCCACCCACTCTTTCCCACAATTCTGCTCCAAAATGAGGTGCAAATGGCGACAACATCTGGATCAGATTCAGCAATGCTTCCTTGAGATATGGATCTTCAAAAGTAACCGCATCTGTTCCAGAATACTCACGCAAGGCATTATTCAATTCCATCAACTTGCTGACAGCTGTATTGAACTGGAATCGTTCCAGATCCCTTGTGCAGGCAAAAATTGAATTATGTAAAACGACTCTGAGTTTTGGCCAGCGCTTTTCACGCTCTGCATCTGACAGCACAGGAACGTCCTGCCCCATATCCTGCCCCAGAGGCTGGTTTGCCAAGGCAGAATGAGTTATTCTCCAGACCCTCAGTAAAAATTTGTGAATGCCCTCAATTCCGTTATCAGTCCAATCGCCACCTTCAGCAAATGCAAACCCCTTCATGAGGTAGGCTCGCAGAGTGTCAGTGCCGAACTGTTCAAGGTACTCTGCCGGCACAACAGTATTGCCTTTACTCTTGGACATTTTCTGCCCATCACGAGTAATCATACCTTGGTGTCTTAAGGACTTGAATGGTTCTTCAAAATCCAGATAGCCTAAATCATGGAAAACTTTTGTAATGAATCTTGAAAACAGCAGGTGCCCATATGCATGATCTGCTCCACCAACGTACATTTCAGTAGGCAGCCATTTCTGTGTATCTTCTTTCAGGAACATTGCATCTTCCAGATCCGGACGCATGTATCGCAAGAAATACCAGGAGCTGCAAACGAAAGTATCCATTGTATCAGGATCTCTGCGAGCATCTTTTCCACATTCCGGGCAGGAAGTATTCATATACTTGTCGGAACTCTCAAGTGGAGATTTACCTTTTGGTTTGTAATCAACAACGTCTGGTAATTGCAGAGGTAATTGATCTTCAGGTACTGCCACTGCTCCACAGTCCGTACAATGGACTATAGGGATGGGAGCACCCCAGAATCGTTGTCTGCTGACAAGCCAATCACGCAACCTGTATTGTATGGTCTGTTTTCCAACACCTTTGGCATCCAGCTTGGAAATTATCTTTTTCCCTGCCTGGCGATTTGGATCACCATTGTAACCTTCGGAATTGATCATTACACCATCGTCAGTCCAGGCCTCTTGCAACTCTGAATCAGAGACTTGCCCATCACCTAAAATCACACGACGTAGTGGCAGCTTTAATTTATCTGCAACTTCAAAATCGCGTTGATCATGAGCAGGAACTGCCATCACGGCACCTGTGCCGTAAGAAGCAATCACATAGTCGGCAACCAGAATTGGAATTTCTTCACCGTTGACCGGATTTACTGCAAGTGCACCAGTTCTGATACCTGTTTTTTCACGTTCGGTGCCTTGCCTGTCAACTTCACTGAGCTTGGCAGAATCGGTAATATATTTTTCAACTTCGGGCTGCATCTCTTTTTCAGTCAAACAGACAGCAAGTGGATGCTCAGGAGCAACAGCCATATATGTAACACCAAACAGAGTATCCGGACGTGTTGTAAAGACTCGAAGTACTATGTCGCCGTCGGCGTTCAATTCAGTGTTCGCCGGCAAATCATCTTGAACATATTTTCGTGAAACAACAAAATCAACATCAGCACCATGACTCCGACCAATCCAGCTTAGCTGCTTCTTTTTGGTCTCTTCAGGCCAATCTAGATCTTCCAAACCATCAATTAAGCGGTCAGCATATTTTGTTATCCTGAATTTCCATTGAGTCAGTTCCTTTTTCTCGACAAATTCTCCACAACGTTCGCAGTTCCCACTTTCAACCTGCTCATTTGCGAGCACAGTTTGGCATGAGTTACACCAGTTCACGGGAGAATCATCTCGATATGCCAGGTCGTTTTTATACAACTGTAAAAATAGCCATTGAGTCCATTTGTAATACTCAGGCCGATGCGTAGCCAGCTCACTGCGCCAGTCATACATCGCACCTATGGTTTTCAGTTGATCACGAATTACACTGATATTCTCTTCTGTATGAATGTGCGGATGTACTCCACATTTTATTGCATAATTTTCAGCAGGAAGACCAAAACTGTCAAAGCCCATCGGCTGGAAAACATTGTCACCACTCATGCGGCGAAACCGTGCCCAGGTATCTGCGGGTACATAGTTATACCAATGTCCCAGGTGTAATTTATCGCCAGATGGATAAGAAAACATGGACAGGCAATAGGTTCGCTTCCTTTTATCGTCGGCATCCAGGTCTGTTTGATCATGACCACTGTCAGCCCATTTTTCCCGCCAGTTGCTTTCTATAGATTTAAAATCGTAGACAGTGTTTCGATCGTGTTCACAGTTTGACATAACGCAGTTTCCTCAACAGAATTTTCCAGAACAGATTATTGTAATCAAGTTGCACAAGTGTATCGCAACAGTAAAACTTATGTCGTTACTGTTCCAGACCAATTTTCAAGAAATACCAATAAGATGCCTTATTTCACATGAATCATTTTGGCTATCAATTTGAATTGCGACAACATCGAATCGTACATTCTGCCAATTCAGCTCTTTATTCTCTGTAATATATCTCCGCGCTGCGCGCCTCATTCTCATTAACTTGGTTTTGGTAACCGCCTCTTCGGGTAAACCAAATTCCACTCCAGTTCTGGTCTTCACCTCGACAAAAACCATGTCCCTGGAATTGCGCATTATCAAATCTATTTCACCCTCACGAATCCGATACCGTTCCTTGATTAACTTATAGCCCAGCACTTCCAGATAAAGCGCAGCCATCCGCTCCCCCCAGGAGCCCAACTGTTGCTTGTTCATTTTGTTTTCACAATCCGGGAGATATTAAAAGAGGGATCCTTGCAATAAGTCAGCCACTGGTCGATATGTTTTACGATGAATAGGTGTAGCGCCATGCATTTTCAGTGCATCCATATGAGGCTGCGAGCCATATCCCTTGTTTTCGTCGAAACCATATTCATCATAACGTTCATGCATTTCCAGCATAATTCGATCTCTGGTAACTTTTGCGATAATAGAAGCAGCCGCAATGCAGGCACTTTTTGCATCACCTTTTATTACTGTTTCACAATCGACATCTGTTTCAGGGGCTTTATTACCATCAATCAGCACAAGGTCAGGAACCATTGGTAGTCTCCTGATGGAGTCACTCATAGCCCGCATTGTCGCTTGCAGTATATTAATAGAATCTATTTCGGCAGGAGATACGGCAAAAGCGCTCCATGAAAGAGCGCTCTTTATAACTTCGTCATAAGCAAGATCACGTCGGTTCGCAGTAAGCTGTTTCGAGTCATTTATCATTGCAGATATTGAACTACTGTCCAAAATAACTGCAGCGGCAACAACCGGACCGGCAAGACAACCCCTGCCAGCTTCATCAACCCCAGCAATCAACAATCGACCAGAATCAGACTTGATTTGGTCAAAAGCAGCCAACTTTGACTGCATTATGATTGTTTTGTTTTAAACTTTTCGCGAATACGTGCCTTACGACCAGTAAGGTTGCGCAAGTAATACAATTTGGCGCGGCGAATGCGACCATGGCGTACTACATCAATACCTGTCAGGTTTGGTGACTCAACAGGAATAACACGCTCAACAGCAACACCATTGGAAATTTTCCTAACAGTTAGTGATGCTTCGTTGGCTGTACCCTGGCGTGCTATCAGCACACCTTCATAGTTCTGAACTCGAGTTTTACCGGCTTCAGAAATTCGCATTTTACAGCAAATTGTGTCGCCGATACTAAACTCTGGTAAATCAGAACGAAGGTTCTCGTTTCTGATTGAATCGATGATATTGCTCATCTTGGCCTCCTGAATGCTGTCACACAGCAATCATTGTTGTAAATAGTCACACCTTATTTCGGTTGCGACTTTCCATCTTCACTATCTAATAAATCAGGCCTTCTTGCCTGCGTTCTCTCATTTGACTCTTCTTCGCGCCATTTATCAATATTGGCATGATGCCCTGAAATCAATACTTCCGGCACCTCGTGTCCCCTGTATTCAGGTGGACGTGTATACCAGGTGCATTCCAGTTTGCCCTGAAGTGATTCTGTGAAGCTGTCGCTTTCTGCTGAATCACTGTCACCAAGGACTCCAGGAATCCTGCGGACAATTGCATCTACAATTACCAATGCCGGTAATTCTCCACCAGTGAGAACAAAATCTCCAATTGAGACTTCTCGTGGTTTCAGAATATCGACGACCCGTTGGTCAATTCCTTTATAGTGACCGCAAATAAGAATTAACTCACCAGCAGCCTCAGAGTGTTGAAGCAATTCCAACACTAGTTCTTCATCAAGTTTTTCACCTTGTGGCGACATTAACAATATCGGTGCATCAAGGTTTTCTCGCTGATCTTCGACAGCATCCACTATTGGAGGTGCCATCATAATCATTCCAGCTCCGCCACCGTAAGGATAATCATCAACGGTGCGATGCTTGTTAACCGCATAGTCCCTGATATCAGTCACAGAGTAATTAACAAGTCCCTGTTTTGCTGCTCTGCCAGTAATGCTTGTCTCAAGGACTTTTTGCACCATTTCTGGAAACAGCGTCAGAACTTTAATCTCCAGCGACATCCAGCAAGCCTTCCGGCAAATCCACAATTAAAGGACCAGAAAGTTTGTCCTCTAATTTCAAAATAGGCTCAACTGCAGGTATCATCGCAGTTCTTCCCTGCCACGGTAAAAGCAGCGTGAACTGATTACCATGCAATCTGACTTCTGAAACAGTACCAATCAATTCGCCGTCAACAGTTTCAACATCTCGTCCAAGATACCTGAACGGAAGTCCATCATTCGGCTTGGGAAAGTCATCATCAAGGTAGTTACTCCGGAGGAAGCCCACCTTCCGACCAACCATCGATTCTGCTTCATCACGGTACGAAATCCCATTAACGCTCAGTGCATAACATGGGCCATTAATACGCCACTTTTGCAGCTCCAGCTTTTCTCCATTTTCCCAAATCAGGAATCCAGAATCCAGCAATGGCTCGTACCAATTTATCAAAGGGTATAGCTTAATTTCACCTTTAAGCCCCACCGCTTTAACTATATCGCCAATAATTATGAAATCGTCGGTATTAACTGTCACCGCAAATTCCTAATCGTCAACAATTTCAAGTGCGAATTGTTTGTCACATCCTGCACCGATAGCCTGCAATAAAGACCTGATTGATCTAGCGGTTTGACCGCCTTTGCCAATCACTTTGCCAAGATCATCCTGATGAACTGTCAAAAGGAAAACATGTTCCCCATCACGTTCTGCAGACTGAACGGCAACATCGTCTGGATTGTCGACCAGATTCACTGCAATAAATGCAACTAATTCCTGTGCTTTTTCAACAGACATTTTAGCTATCTTCCGCAGGTTTATCTTCAGTTTCTTCTGCAGGAGCTTCTTCAGCAGGAGCCTCTTCTTCAGCTGGAGCTTCTTCAGCTGGAGCTTCTTCAGCTGGAGCTTCTTCAGCTGGAGCTTCTTCAGCAGCAGCAGCTTCTTCAGCAGCAGCAGCTTCAGCTTTTTCTGCTTCTTCTTTAGCAAGAGCTTCTGCTTCTTCCGCAGCTTTGGCCTCTGCCTCTGCTTTAGCTTTTTCCTCTTCTTCTTTAGCAAGAGCATCAGCTTCGGCTTTAGCTTTGGCAGCAATCTTTGCTTCTGCTTGAGCTTTTTTGTCGCTTGCACGACGATCATGCTCACTCTTCCACTCAGCAACTTTGGTTGCTACTTCGCCGGCTTCCATTCCCTGTTTTTCAAGAGACCAACGATAGAGAATACCTTCATGCTGTAAAAGCGCCTTAGCGGTATCGCTAAGAGTTGCACCCTTGTTCAGCCATTCAATAATCTCATTTGAGTGAAACTCAGCTTTATACGGATCGCCAAATGGATCGTAATTACCGAGGTTAGCGATATAAGCGCCATCACGACGGCTACGGCTGTCAAGGACAACCAGTCTGTAAAACGGACGCTGCTTGCGACCCATTCGGGTCAATCGGATTGTTGTCGACACTAGATACCTCCGGGTGTGTCGTATCAAGTTACCCAACTAGTATAATTGGGCTAAATGCGGATTAGTTTCCGCCCATAAAACGGCTAGCAAAATTTTCCATCCCGCCAGCTTCGTTAATCTGTTTCATCATCCTTCGCATATCCCGAAACTGCTTCAGCAATTTATTGACCTGCGAAACATTTGTGCCACTTCCTCGAGCAATGCGTTTACGCCTTGAGCCATTGATTAATTCCGGCTTAGTACGTTCCTGCTTTGTCATCGAATTGATAATGGCCTCAGTACGATTCATCTGGCCTTCATCAATGTTGGCTTTATCTAACATGTTCCCTGACATTCCGGGGAGCATTTTCATAACACTCTGCATTGGACCAAGTTTTCTTACCTGCCGAATCTGCTTCTGAAAGTCTTCCAGAGTGAACTGGTTGGACATCATCCGTTCAGCTAAATCTTCAGTATCACCCAAGTCCATTTTATCCTCGGCCTGTTCAATCAGGGTGAGCATATCACCCATGCCAAGGATTCTTCCAGCCATCCGATCAGGATGAAACAGCTCCAGGTCTTCAACTTTTTCACCAGTCGATACAAATTTGACCGGTTTACCTGTAACTTCCAGAACCGACAGAGCCGCACCACCGCGGGCATCTCCATCCATCTTGGTCAGAACAGCTCCATCAAAACCAACCTGCTGTTCAAATTCTGCGGCAATATTAACCGCTTCCTGACCAATCATAGCATCAATGACGAAAAGCTTTTCGTCCATTTCAACCATTTTATTTATAGAGGATAACTCCTCCATCAACACTTCGTCGATATGCAGGCGACCTGCTGTATCAACAATCAGTGTATCGCATCCCTTATCTTTTGCCCGACGATGCGCAATCTTGACAATCTGTGCAGCGTTATTGCGTTCCCTGTCGCTATGAACTGGAACATCAATTGAGCCTGCCAAAGTCTCCAACTGGTCAATTGCAGCAGGCCTGTAAATGTCTGCAGCAACCAGAAGTGGTTTTCTTCCCTCTTTAACCAGCTTGTTTGCAAGCTTGGCGCAGAAAGTTGTTTTACCACTTCCCTGTAACCCCATAACCATGACAGTTGCGATTGGGGTACCGGTCAGATTTAATTCTCTGGTGTCACCACCAAGAAGATCTATCAATTCATCGCGAACAATACTGACTACTTGTTGCGCAGGAGTAAGATCTTCCAGCACCTTGAGACCAGTAGCTTTTTCCTTCACTGCAGCAATAAACTGCTTTGCGACCTTATAGTTAACGTCTGCTTCCAGGAGAGCCAAACGGACTTCTCGCAAAGCTTCATTTATGTTTTCTTCGCTAAGTTCCTGCTGACCGGCCAGCTTACGCATCACGCCGTCAAGTCGTTTAGTCAGCTCCTGAAACACTTACAAGCCACCTTAGCAAATATGACACAAAAAGACTACTGACAGGCATACTAATACACCGTGCCAATTTAGCCGCAGTCCGACAGAATAGTTAATTATCATCGCTAAATCAAGGTAATCTTACAATTATGACTCTCGAATTCTACTTCAAAGAGGCTAATTTTGACATACGTTCAGGCATATTATCACTATTTATCAACCATGAACCAGAAATCAGGACATCTGCCCCTGCCTTAACACAGTCATTTCCAGTGTCAGCATTGATTCCACCATCAACCGATATCACGTAGTTCCAGTCGTTTTCGCTACGCAATCGGTGTAATTCAGCAATTTTATCAACAGCAGATTCATCAAAACTTTGTCCGCCAAAACCTGGTTCAACCGACATAACCAAAATAAGATCAACCTCTGACAGATAAGGAGCTATCTTATCGATGGCGGTTCCAGGTTTCAGAGAAATCCCGGTCCGTTTGCCATGGGAGCGGATTTGCTTCAGTACAGCATCGATTTGAGAATCACATTCCACATGCACTGTAATTGCGTCCACTCCAGAATCAATAAATCTATCGATATATAAATCCGGCCGACTAATCATCAGATGTGCATCAAGGAACAAGTCAGTACTTTTACGAATAGCTTTTATAATAAAAGGACCCATCGTGATGTTGGGTACAAAATGCCCATCCATAATATCAAGATGAAAGATGTCGGCACCTGCTTCTGCAAGTTTATGCAGCTCTTGATCCAGGTTACTGAAATCTGCGGCAAGAAGTGATGGCGCAACTACTGTCTCACCTTGTTGAGGCAACCAGCTCAATGGTTTCTCCTTTTATTACCCTGCTTCCAGGAGCAGGATTTTGGTCGATTACTGTATTAGGTTTCAAATTTGGTCGTCGCTCATATTTAACAGGTGCAATTGCACACCCTGCTAATTCAACCTTTGCCCGAGCAGAATAAATTGTTTGTCCTGTCAAATCAGGCATACAATATGAAGTAAGCTCCACCGGTTCTGCAATAACGATATCAACAGACTCGCCTTTTTGAAGCCTTTGAGTTGGTGATGGATACTGCCAGGCGACAGCCGAAGTTGCTGCTCCATCAATTTTAAGTTTACTGATTGTTCCAACTTTGAAAGACTCACGCTGGATTGTGCTCTCTGCCTTGTGCTGATTGAGCCCGGACAACAGCGGGACATTTGTTGCATGCGGCCCATTGCTGCAAACAACTGCCAGTGGCCTGCCCTCTCTGACTAATGACCCAGCAACCGGAGCTTGTTCCATAATTGCACCTACTGGCAACGATGGATGAGGCTCACTACGAATAACTTTAAGCTGAAGCTTGGAATTGGATGTAACTTCAGTTGCGTCATCGACCGTCATTTCAAGTACATTGGGAACTCTAACTTGTCTGTTTTTATGAATAATTCTCGGAATGACAATAGAATGAATAAATAAACCGACAGCAACTGTCAGCATTACTGCTCCAAACAAAGAAATCAGATATCGCCGCAATGTCATTTATTTCACCTTGGTTACAATTGCTGCAAAAAAGCCGTCGGCACCATCAGTTTGAGGTAACCAGTATCGTCCTTTTTCTACAACAGACAATTGACTGTTCTTTTCTACCAATCTCTTAATTACAATTTCATTCTCTTCAGGTTCCAAGGAACATGTCGCATAAAGAAGTTTACCACCAGGTGTCAGAATGTCGACTGCATTTTGTGCCAATTGAAAAAGCATTTCGCCACTATTAAGAATTCTCTTCTCAGTCAGCTGCCAACGACCTTCAGGGTGATGCCTTATTACACCAGTACCTGAACATGGTCCATCTAAAAGTATTGTATCATAAGCACTATCTGAAAAAGGCATTCTCAGCCCATCGGCAACCAGCAAAGGAGTATCAGACTCTCCAACTCTTGCCAGATTATCAACAACTTTGACCAGCCGCTTTTTCACTGAATCCATTGCAACCAAAGTTGCATCAGCAGGCATTCGCCAAAGCATATTGACAGTTTTGCCTCCAGGAGCAGCGCACATATCTAAAATATTTCCGCTAATATGGGAGCTGAAATGATCCATTGCAGACTGTACAGATTGATCTTGAACTATTACCTGCGCAAACTCCGACAGCAAGTCATTAATGCCATCCCGGGCCAATCTGCTTTTTATAATAACTGCAGATGAAACCAGATCCGATTCATAATACTCTATCTCATGTTTCTCAAAATATGAGAATAGTTCTGCTCGATCCAATTCCGGATTCAGGTGTAGTGTCAAATGCGCTGGACAATTATTATGCGCGCAAAGTTTTTCACAATCGGCAAACGAGAATTTTTCCAGCCAACGCTTAACCATCCATTCCGGATGAGAATACCATGTAGTCAGGTATTGCTGCGGCTCCTTTTCAGGAGAAGGGAACAGACCTATCAGCCCCTGCGGATCACTTTCAACTGTTCGGCGTACATTCTGCAAAACAGCATTGATAAATGACGATACCTTATGAAACCCGACTTTTCGCGCAGCATTGACAGTCTCGTTTACTGCTGCGTAATCAGGTACAGAATTACAGTTGAAAAGCTGATACATCCCAAGTCGCAATAATATTCTTATTGAGGGATCAGGACTGCGCTTCGTGAATTTATCGATCAGGTAATCATATCTGCCTGTGTATCGGGCAGTGCCTTTGACTAATTCTGCCAAAAAGGATTTATCCTGCCTGGAATCCAGAGCATTCAATTGTGAGGAAAGAGCAGCATCAAGCAGTTCCCCTTCTTCAACAATCGACAGTACATCATAGGCTTTTACTCTGGCATCGGAACTCATGATGTAAGTAATGTCCCGGGTTCAACTTTGTAACCACGAAGATATTCCGCAGCTGTCATTGGACGTTTACCTGGATTCTGCAACACAGTAATGAGCAAAACTCCTTCACCGCAACCAACCCTGATTCCGTCTTCATCAGCGGCAATGATTGTCCCAGGTTCTACATCTTGTGTATCAAAAGAATATGGTCTCGCCGATATAATTTTTAACTGCTTGCCATTCAGGAAAGTTGTTGCACCAGGCCAAGGCTGCAAGCCTCTGATCTGATTATGAACATAAACAACTTCTCTGCCCCATCTGATGGGTGAAAGTGATCTGTTTAATTTTGGGGCATAGACTGCACCAATTTGCCCCTGAGGTTCAGCTTCGATTTTTTCGTTCTCGAGGTCACGCAATGTCATAACAAGTTTGTCTGCACCAACACCAGCTAACCTGCCAAGTAGATCTCCTGAAGTTTCTTCAGGGTCGATGGCAACTGCATGCTGTGACAACATTGGTCCAGTATCAACACCAGCGTCCATCTTCATGATTGTTACACCAGTCCAGTTATCACCATGAAGAATACTGTAATGAACCGGAGAAACACCTCTCCAGCGTGGCAACAACGATGCGTGTACATTTATACACCCGTATTTTGGAGCATCCAGCAGTTCACGCCTGAGAATATGGCCAAAAGCAACAACTACAATGGCATCCGGTTTTTCATCCAGTACCTGTTGTACTACTTGTCTCTTGTTATCGCGACCCCACTCAATGACAGGTACTTTCACTTGACGTGCATAAGTTTTTATAGGGGTTTCAACTACCTTCTGACCACGGCCTTTTTGCCGATCCGGCTGTGTTACAACAAGTGACACATTGAAGCGAGCTTCCACCAGAGCCTCTAGAGAGGGAACTGAGAATTCGGGAGAACCCATAAATACTATTTTCATAAAGACTATCCTCGATTGAAAATTAGTTTCATCCGCAATTGTGTCGTTAGCGAAAACCTGGTCCACCAATGAAGATGGTCAATAAAGAGCTTCCCGTCCAGATGATCAAGCTCGTGCAGAATAATTCGAGCAAGCATTCCTTCAGCATTCAATTCAAATTTCTGTCCACTGAGGTCACAATACTGCACAGAAATTTCTGATGGTCTCGCGACATCTTCATACATTCCAGGAAAAGACAAGCACCCCTCTTCATAAACAACCCTGCTCTCACTTTTACTGGTGACAACAGGGTTAATCATTATTAGCGGTTTTGATTTACCAGGCGGGAGTACAATCACAATTCGGCGGTTATCCCCAACCTGCGGAGCAGCAAGCCCCACTCCATCTTTTTCTCGCATCACCTTGATCATCGACTCGGTGAATTCTGTGAGGCTTTGGTCAAAACACTCAATATCCAAACATTTCGTCCGCAATACAGAGTCACCAAAGTATCGCAGATGCATCAGGTTAATCCCGTATTACTGAACTAACAGCATTCCTGGCAATCTCAACCTTGATTCCATCAGCAATTGTACAGACAAGTTTATCTTCTTTGACATTGAGTACAGTTACAATCAGACCACCATTTGTAACAATCTTGTCACCTTTTTGCACTGCGCCCAACATTGCTTTGTGATCCTTTTGACGCTTTGCATTTGGTCTGAGAATCAGAAAATAAAACACACCAAACATCAGAGCTATATAACCAAAAAAGAACATTGGATTTGATTCTCCGCCGGAACCACCTGTTGCCATTGCTAAATAACTAATCATGTTAACCGTAACCTCCTGTTAAGGATTGTTTATAGACTTGCGACCACCGGGAGTGGCACTCGCTATTTCTTCCAATCGATGTTTCTCTCCATCAATCCATCTCTGCCGAACCGTTGAAGCATAACTACTGAACTCACCAGCATCTAGTGAATCTCTAATCTCCTGCATCAACTGTTGATAAAAGCAGATATTATGCGTGGATGCAAGCATAGGTCCCAGCATTTCGCCAGCATGGAACAGATGTCGAATATAAGCTCGACTGTGCCGTTTGCATACTGGACAATTACATTCTGAGTCAATCGGCCTGGAGTCATCCTGATACCGACTATTCTTAACCACCAGCCTGCCATCTCTGGTAATCACAGTTCCCTTGCGAGCTAATCTGGTTGGCAGTACGCAATCGAACATATCAATGCCACGACTTACACTGTCAACGATATCATTTGGGTAACCAACACCCATCAGATATCGAGGCTTATCAGCAGGCAACAAACCAGCTGTGAGCTCAGTCATTTCGCGCATTGCAGAAGTTGGTTCACCAACAGATAGTCCACCAACAGCATAACCAGGTAAATTCAGATCAACCAGCTGTGCTGCTGATCTCCTGCGCTCATTCTCATAAACGCCACCCTGAACGATACCGAAAAGAACCTGTTGCCAGTCATTTATATTCGTTCTGCCCTCTTCACCAAATGCTTTTACACATCGTTGCAACCAGCGATGAGTTCTGTCTACAGCTTTTGCAGCTTCTGACTCCTCAACCCCATAAGGCAAACAATGATCAAAAGCCATTACAATATCTGAACCAAGTGCCAATTGAATTTCCATCGACAGTTCAGGAGTGAACAGATGTTTGCTGCCATCAAGATGAGATCGGAATGCAACACCATCTTCAGTAACTTTATTTAAGTTGGATAATGAAAATACCTGATACCCGGCACTGTCACTTAATATCGCGCCATCCCAACCCTGATATTTGTGAAGACCGCCAAATGACTTGATCAATTCATGACCGGGACGCAAGTAAAGGTGATAAGTATTCCCAAGAATAATCCTGGCTCCACTTTCCCATACCGATTCAAAAGTCATTGCTTTCACAGAGCCTGAGGTTCCAACCGGCATAAATACCGGAGTCTGGATTTCACCATGCCCTGTTTGAATTGCACCACGCCTTGCAGAACTGTCTTTATCAGTTGCCATCACTTTGTATTTGAATGGTGCATCAAGCTTGTGCATTTATTTTTCCTTGCTCGGAATAATCAACATTGCATCTCCATAACTGTAAAACCGATAGTCGTATTTAACAGCATGTTCATAAATATCTTCCCAACTCCGATCACCAAGAAAAGATGCAACCAATCTCAGCAACGACGACTCAGGCAGATGGAAGTTGGTAATCAACCCATCGGCAACAGTAATACGGTCTGGAGGAGTTACAAATAATCTTGTTTCACCTTCAACAGCCCAGCCTCCATTAACTGAAGTCGCATTGCCGGCAAATTCGGGCCTGACCTCATGATTAACAGGGTAACTATATATACCCGGTTCCTTGAACCCAAGACCAAGCCTATGAACAGTTTCCAGAACACGCAAGGTAGTAGTACCAACCGCAATTATTTTTCCGCCTGCTGCACGAGTCTCTGCAATTTTATTCCAGACATCAGAGGACATTGAAAACATTTCCCTGTGCAAACGTCTGGTCTTCAGATCTTCTTCGGAGGGTTGCTTGAATGTGCCTGGTCCTACATGCAAAGAAACTTTGGCTACTGAAACTTCAGCCCGCTCAAGCCTGGAAAACAGTTTATCGTCAAAATGCAGACCAGCAGTTGGTGCTGCAACCGATCCACTTTGATTTGCATAAACAGTCTGATAGCGGCTGGGATCTTCAGAGTTGGTTTCAGCTATGCCGTCGTTTTCTCTGGCTTTGCGAATGTATGGTGGCAAAGGCATAAGACCTGATTCCTCAGCATAATCCAACAAATCGGAATTTATACCACGCACTAATACATATTCGCTATCTCTACCCATTACTTCTGCAACTGGCTTACCATCACTGCTGGAAAGCACAACTCCCTGGCGAAGTCTCCGGGCAGGCTTTGCCAATGCATACCACTGTTCGGCCTCACTCCTGACAAGCAGAAGCTCAACATTACCGCCGTTGGGAGATTGTAAAAGTAGTCGTGCGGGAAATACTCGCGAGTCATTCACAACGAGCAGATCACCCTTGGTAAGCAGATCTGGTAGTTCATTGAAACAACAGTCAGAAATTTCATTCCCTGAAACCGATAACAATTTAGATGCACTTCTAACCGATACCGGTGTTCTGGCAATTAGCTGTTCCGGCAGATCAAATTTATATGTCGACATTCTACGAAAGCTCACCTTGAGAATCAGGAATAACAAAACCCAGATGGTTCAACCCACCGCTGGTTATCTCGCGTCCTCTTGAAGTTCGCTTCATCAACCCGGACTGGATTAAAAATGGTTCGATAACATCCTCAAGCGTATCCAACTCTTCTCCAAGGGATACTGCCAGATTTTGAATACCAACAGGCCCGCCACCAAAATGCTCAACAATCAATTTAAGGTAACGACGGTCAAGTGGTTCAAGACCAAGTTTATCAACGCCCAGTTTGTTCAAAGCACGATCCGCAACTGCAGCGTCAACCTTATCAGAGTTTTCCACTTGTGCGAAATCACGAACTCTGCGTAATAATCGATTTGCAGCTCTTGGTGTACCACGTGATCTTCTGGAAATCTCCAGAGCGCCATCTTCAGTCAGGTTCACACCCAGGAGCTGAGCTGAACGTTGCACAATCAGTTTCAATTCATCGGCAGGATAGAAATCGAGGTGGCAAATAATACCAAATCGACTCCTCAAGGCACCAGTGAGCATGCCAGCTCTGGTAGTTGCACCAATCAGTGTAAATGGCTCAAGATCGAGTTGGAAATGGCGAGCGTTGGGGCCACTATCAACTACAATTTCAATTCTGAGATCTTCCATTGCCGGATACAAATACTCTTCAACTATGCGATTCAACCGATGAATCTCATCAATGAATACTACTCCAGGTCCATCTTGCTGTGTCAACAGACCAACCAGTTCTGCGCTATTTTGAAACGCAGGGCCACTACTATGTCTTACATCGAGTTCCATCTCATTGGCAATAATTCCTGCAAGTGTTGTCTTGCCCAGCCCTGGAGGTCCGTAAAGTAGAACATGATCCAGTACTTCGCCTCTGCCCTTTGCAGCATCGATAAATACACGCAGGTTATTTTTAATTTCTTCCTGGCCAATAAAATCATAGAGATGCTGTGGCCTCAAAGAAACTTCTGCAGATTCTCCTGGCTTGCGATTTGGATCTGTAAGTCTGGAGTCAGTCACAAATTACCTCAGCTCTTTCATGACAGAAGTTTTAAAGCAGCTTTAACCAGTCTGTCGATATCATCCTCGATACCTTCTTCAGCTGCAGCAGCTTTGCTCAAAGCCAGCTCAGCCTTTTGGCGTGGTAATCCCATTGCGTTCAATACACTAATGGCCGCTTCCACATTATCACTCGTTATCAAACTGGCAGGTAGAGCTTCACGGCTGCTGTCCGGCATAATATCTACAGGGATTTTACCCTTTAATTCAACGACGAGCCTGGCAGCAGTTTTTTTGCCAATGCCTGGCAAACCGATAAGAAAACGTTCGTTACCAGTTTCAATTGCCAGAGCAACCTCACCGGCATTCGATCCTGACAAAATTCCTAAACCCAGCTTGGGGCCAATTCCATTTACTGAAATAAGCAATTTAAACAGAGCCAGATTACTTGCATTAAAAAAACCAAAAAGAGTCCAACCATCTTCACGAACTGAAAAATGTGTATGCAAGCGTACTATTTCACCCTCAGCTGGAAGCAGCTCGGCCTCATTGGCAGGCATCAGAACCTGTAACCCAAGACCACCTGTTTTGATTACCGCTTCTGAATCACGGACAACAAGAACGCCTTCTATCGATGCAATCATTTCAACTCCCCTGTCAACTTTTTCCCATTACGACGCATCGAGTGACAAATTGCAACTGCTAATGCATCGCTGGCATCATTTGAGCCAGGGTCATCCCGTAATGACAGCAACCTGATTACCATGAATTTCACCTGTTCTTTGGTTGCTGCGCCGTTTCCGGTGAGAGCTTTTTTGACTTCTCGAGGCGCATATTCAGCTACAGATATATTCGCCATTGCACCACTTAACAAAGCTACTCCGCGAGCATGTCCCAGTATTAATGAGCTACGAGCATTCTTGGCATTGAACAGATCTTCAACAGCCATTTCATCTGGTTGGTGCTCTGCAATCAGTTCAGTTAATTTTTTGTAGATTGTGCAGACTCTTTGAGAAAGAGCATCTTTGCTGTTGGTTGTCACAGTACCGCAATCAATAATCGACAACCGTCCACCGGCATCTTTGATAATCCCGTAACCTGTCGTGTGAGATCCTGGGTCGATACCAAATATTATCATAGATTTGCCAGGGAAAAAGTTGGGGCCATAACAGCCCCCTGAACAATTAGAGATTTTCCTGAATTGCTGCCATCTCTTCATCAGAAATATCGAAGTTTGCAGAAACACGTGAGACATCGTCAAGGTCATCAATTGCCATAACCATCTTCATACAGGTCTCGGCTTCTTTTCCGGTCAATTCAATAACCGTAGAAGGTACTTGAATGATTTCAGAAGACTCGATTGGCAACTCATTGCCCTGCATCGCCTGAAGAACAGATGGGTAATCAGTAAAACCGGTTGTCACGACAATGTTTTCTCCATCATCCTCGACGTCCTCAGCACCAGCTTCAATCGCAGCATCCATAGCAGTTTCCATGTCGATACGTTGAGCATCCAGAATTATAGAACCTTTCTGCTCAAACAGATATGACACACAACCGTTAGCACCAAGATTGCCACCAAATTTTGAGAAAAGGTGACGAACATCGGACGTTGTTCTGTTTCTGTTATCAGTTTGAGTTTCTACCAATACAGCAACACCCGCTACACCATATCCTTCATAATTGATTTCCTCAATTATTGCGCCTTCTATCTCACCAGTTCCACGCTTGATGGCCCTGTCGATATTGACGTTTGGCATATTCTGGGCTTTTGCAGCCAACACAGCAGTTCGCAAACGAGCATTTGAATCCTCGTCTCCACCACCCTGCTTGGCGGCAACAATTATTTCTCGGGCAAGCCGCGACCAGACTTTGCTTCTGGCCGCGTCTTTAGCACCTTTTTTGCGTTTTATTGTACTCCATTTGGAGTGTCCTGACATAACTTACCTCCGAAGACTAGTCGTCACTACCTTCAGCTTTGCTCTTCTCGTAATTATCAATCAGCTTTTTAGCAACATCACCAGGGACATTGGCATATTTGCTGAATTCCATTGCAAAATCGCCAGTTCCCTGAGTCATTGCTCTTAGAGAAGTAGCATATTGATACATCTCGTCCTGAGGGATTAAAGCCTTGATAACCTGAATTGGGCCCTCTGCTTCCATACCCTGAGGTTGTCCACGACGAGTTGATATATCACCCATGACTTCACCCATGTAAGTATCTGGCACTTTGATAGTAACAGACATAATTGGCTCAAGCAATCCAGGATTAGCTTCTGGAACACCATTTTGCAATGCTACTCTGGCAGCAGATTTGAAACTGTTTTCACTTGAGTCCACTTGATGATAAGAACCATCATAAAGTGTTACTTTAATGTCGACGACTTCATATCCAGCAACAATACCGTTTTTGAGAGTTTCAATTGAACCCTTTTCAACAGCAGGGATAAATTTACCATCAACAGCTCCACCAACGATAGCATTTTCGAACTCAAATCCATCGCCACGAGGCTGAGGCTCAAGTTTTAGCCAAACATCACCAAACTGGCCTTTTCCGCCTGATTGTTTCTTGTATCTACCATGTGCTTCAACTGCCTTGCGAATTGTCTCTTTGAAAGCAACCCTTGGTCTCTTTCTATCCAACTCAACATTGAACTGTTTCTTGAGCTTTTCGAGAATAAATGCAAGGTGCATCTCTCCCTGGCCTACCAACAGAGTCTGAGACAATTCTGGCTCGTGACGAACCTCAAACGAAGAGTCTTCATCGTTAATTTTAGATAGTCCAATACCCATTTTATCTTCATCGCCTGCATTGACACAGAAAATTGCTTCCGAACTTGTAGGAGCCTGAAAGGCAATATCGCCCAGATCAATATCTGCACCTGATGAACATAGGGTCGCACCTACTGAAGTATTCTTCAGTTTAGCTGCAAGTACAATATCACCACATGAAGCAGAATCTACTTTTTCTCTGTTTTTTCCCTGGGCAAAGCTTAACTGACCAATTCTCTCTGAATTACCATCAGAGTTATCCATATTTCCACCAGATGTCAGAGAACCACTGATTACTTTCAACCAGGTATTATCTCCACCTTGTGCTTCACGTTGATACTTAAAGGCATACGCTACTGTAGGGCCATCGATTGCAGTTGTTAATGAAGCTTCATCATCACCAATAAGCTCAGTACCTGTTAAAGTCTGACCAACTGATGGTGCAGGCATAAACGAAACGATGCCTTCCATAAGAGTGCTCACACCAATTTCAGGTGCAGCAGCTGTTACAAATACAGGAAATACTTCACCAGAAGAAATTCCAGCTGCCAGGCCAGCTTTCAAATCCTCATCAGAGAGAGTTCCCTCTTCAAAGAATTTCTCAATTAAATCATCATCAGTCTCAGCAGCAGCATTCATTAATTCTTCGCGTGCTTCTTCAACTGCATCAGCCATATCCGCAGGAATATCTATTGCACTTGCCTTACCATCAGCAAACTCATAAGCCTTCATTTCAATCAAATCTACGATACCTTTGAAAGAAGCTCCTTTGCCGATAGGCAATTGTACCGCAACAGCAGTTCCATCCAGATGTTCCGTAAACTCGCCCATAACTTTCTCATAGTCAGCGCCATCTTTATCCATTCTTGAAACGACAAGAAACATTGGAAGATTTTGCTTACGTGCTAAACGCCACAAAGCAGTACTGGAAACTTCAAGTCCACCATCTGCTTTAACCATGAACAGGCCACTTTCAACAACACGTAATCCCGCATAAAGATCACATCTAAAGTCAGCAACACCTGGCACATCGATTAGATTTAACTTTGTTTTATTAACATCCATCCATGCCAAACTACCCGACATAGTTTGATGACGATCAATTTCTTCATCCAGGAAATCAAACATGGAGCTACCGTCATCTACATCACCCCGACGACCTACTGAACCTGAAACATGAAGCATGGCGTCAGCTAATGTTGTTTTGCCAACTCCGTGTGGAGCAATTAATAGTACATTACGAATCTGTTCTGTGGCATAAGTCTTCAACTGTGGTCCTCCTGTTCAGAGGTGTTATAGATGGCGTGTTATCGTCTTTATCGTTAATCGAAAAAGAATTTTAACGGATTTTTACCGAAATGCTATAATAATGCCCTACAACCTACATGTCAATAAGGTGAGACTTGCATATTAGACTAAAGGTACATAGAATTAAATGGTACAATGCACTTGCCTGACAGCAATTAGTGCGTTACCGTTTTCTCGTCTTTAGTACTCAAAGACTGGTTACTTTATATTGGCTTGTTTTGAACAAGAGGTTTTCATGACTTTACGCAAACTGTTTGCACTTACCGCTGTTATGCTTCTGGCCTCCTCCATTGTGATAGCAGAAGACATATCCGAGTCTTTTGAAAAGACTTCAAGAATTAAAACAATCTCTCTGAGTTTTGGCGGCGGCTATTACAGTGGCTGTACTTATTTCGAATTGCCTTTGATTCACCCTAATGCACAAATTGCTGAAGGCAGTAATAACTTGTGGCTTTACGATGGTGAATATTTGGATCTAGGTACTGGAGATGCAGACAGATACCTTGATGCACCTATCAAAAAAATAAACCCGGGCAGTCTGTTTTCTGCCGATATCGGGTTCTATCTTTCTGAAAACTTCCATGTTGACCTCAGTGCCTCAATGGCAAAATCAACTGCTGATATTACTATTATTGAAGTTAACAATGACATTCCTGGTGAAAGATTTCAGCCTACTGGGGATCATGACTTCTTCCGAAATGACCCCAGATTCCAGGATGATAATCCATTCCACGAAGATGACTTCACACTCTATTCAGGTGGCCTCACACTTATCTATGATGCTACAAATCTGAGTAAAGAGTATCTGCTGCCATACTTTGGGTGCGGATTGGGCGGAGTAATCAATCGTTTCAGTGCTCTGGAGGATAAGACTGCCCTATACTTCCAGTTCGTTACAGGTGCTTTCATCCCTATCACTGACAATCTAAAGATTAATGCTGAAATAAGAGCAACCACGTATTCCTTTGGTACAGAAGAGGTTGTCTATGCAAAGGAAATATTTAATGCTACACTCACTCTTGGTGCAACCTGGATGATTGACGTTAAACCTATTTATTAGTTAAAAACCCCTAAAAAGAGGCCACAACATAAGTTGTGGCCTCTTTTTTTCTATCTTTTAGCTATTTGACTACTTCTTTTTGCCCTTTTTCTTAGCTACTTTTTTCTTTGCAACTTTTTTCTTAGCTACTTTTTTCTTATCTACTTTTTT
>JAAESD010000120.1 GCA_024229695.1 bacterium | reverse complement strand
TGAAACTTGCAAATTGTGATGACTCTGGTGACCTGATTATAAACGGAGCAGTAGGTAAGAAAGGGCATATCGTCGCTTTTGAAGAACAGATTGGAAGTCATGGAGGACTTGGTGGCTCCCAAAATGAACCGTTTATAATTTTGCCCAATAGCTTTGGAACTGAGAGTAGTGACTTGCGGAGCCCAGAAGATTTGTACAGACACTTTATTGGCAGGAGATAAGTTTCACACAGATGGAAAAGCTCCAAACTCACTTCAAAATCTGTTATAATAGGCTCAGATTATTTGACCACGAAAGGCCAGCCGATGAATAAGTTTGCCATGTTGTTTTTGTTGCTCTCGACTACTTTGTTTGCCACCGAATATCCAGAGGGATTAGTGGGGCATTGGACTTTTGATAATCCAGAAGATTTAACAGGGGCAACAGTTGGCAATGATCTTGTCCTGAGTGGATCTGATCAGGTTGTTAGTGGTCCTGAAGTTGGGGATGGTGCTTCACAAATTGGTGTTGGCAGTTTTTATCGATGCTATCACGATATTCCAGGCAACCCTGACTGGGTTAATAATTTTACTATTGTGATGGATGTAAAAATCCCATCAATCGGGCAATACTACGCTCTTTATCAGACCAACTACGATAACATCAATGATGGCGATTGGTGGATAAACCCCAGTGCTGCAATTGGAGTTGGTGCAACAGGTTACTCTGATCCTTTGGTTCAGCCGGGCCAGTGGTATCGGCTGGCAATTTCTGCCGCTCTTGGGAATCACTATGACTACTATCTCGATGGTCAGTTAATACACAGTGGCGGGCAACAGGACTACGATGGCAGGTTTGCGATTTATTCAGAAAGTAATGGCAACCAGGTCCTGTTTTTTGCCGATGAAAATGGCGAAGACAACGTGATTGATGTTGCTCAAATTCTGCTGTTCGATCGAGATTTAACTGCTGAAGAACTATCGGAAATTGGCGGCTTCGGAAATCAGATTGCAGACCAAATGCCACCTTACCTGCAAACACCAACTCCAGATTCTATATACATCAGCTGGCACAATAGTTCAGACAATGAATCAATAGTTGAATATGGTCTGACATCCGATTTAGGAATGTCAACAACTGGTAATTATGAATTAATCGGCTCATCAAAATTGTGGCACACAGTCCAGCTGACAGGTCTCCAGTCAGACACAACTTATTACTACAAGTGCGTAACCAATAATGAATCATCACAGATTTACAGTTTCCGTACTCAGCCTGAAAATCTGTCATTGGGGCATGTGAGGTTTTTAGTTTATGGAGATAACAGAACCAATGAAATGATGCATACACAGATAGTTTATAAGGCGCGTGAAAAAATCGTTGAACTTTATGGTGATGATATTTCCAGCGAAATCAATGCAGTAATTAATGTTGGTGATATTGTTACTAACGGCTGGAATGTTGGTGAGTACGAGGAAGAATATTTCAAACCGATAGCGGCTTTGTCAGGTAAAATTCCACACATGGTTGCAATCGGAAACCATGAAGCCGAAGCAGATTATTATTATCAATACATGAAGTACGATGATTGTGCCGGAGCTGAATCAGAGAAATACTGGTCGATGCGAATTGCAGGAGTTCTATTCATCGGATTGAATAGTAATACCAAGGGTTCAACTCAGCTGAACTGGTTGGCCTCGGAACTCAACTCGGCGGAAACCGATGAAACAATCGGTATGGTATTTACTTTTCTACATCACCCGGGTCGCTCTGAAGTTTGGCCTGATGGTAATACTTCCTGGGTTCAAGATGATGTGATCCCATTACTTGCTCAATACAGTAAAGCTGAGTGTCTGTCTTATGGTCATTCACAT
>JAAESD010000119.1 GCA_024229695.1 bacterium | reverse complement strand
TGCCGCAAGAACTGCTTTAGGTCTTGCCATCGGTTCTGATGTTCAAGCTTATGATGCAGACTTGGCAGCTATCTCAGAACTAACACCCGGCGATGGAAGTTTCATTGTTGGTACAGGTTCTGCCTTTGTAACCGAGTCTGGCGCAACAGCTAGAACATCTTTGGGACTTACTATCGGTACAGATGTTCAGGCGTTTGATGCTGACTTGGGTGCCATTGCTGGTCTAACTTCTGCTGCTGATAAAGGTATTCAGTTTACAGGTAGTGGAACGGCTGCAACATATGACCTAACTGCTGCTGGTAAGGCACTACTTGATGATGCGAATGCTGCTGCTCAGTTGGTAACTCTCGGAGTCAACGCAACTGCCGCAGAACTCAACATTATGGATGGTGATACTGCTGCAACAAGCACTACCCTTGCAGATGCTGATCGTCTAGTTGTCAACGATGACGGCACGATGAAACAAGTAGCATTGACTGATCTTGAAGTATATATGGAAACAAGTCTTGATACTCTAAACGCAGTAACATCTGCAAGTTCATTGGCAACAGTCGGAACGATTACAACTGGTGTATGGCAAGGTACTGATGTTGGAGTAGCACACGGTGGTACAGGACTTTCGGCAGTTGCTAAAGGTTCATTACTCGTTGCTAATACAGCAGACACATTATCAGCTCTAGACGGTGGCGGATCAAATGACGGTGTAGCTTTCTACACGGCAGCAAGTGATACTATCTCCTGGGCAACATCATTGGATGGTGGAACATTCTAAATGGCATTAGCAATAAAACCAAAACGATCTCACACTTCTAGTAGTGCTCCTACTACCAGTGATCTTGTAGAAGGTGAACTTGCTGTCAATACGGCAGACAAGAAAATTTATATGCGTGACGATTCAAACAATATCGTTACCGTTGGTCAAGAAGGCGTTTCGGATGCAGATGCAACAGCGAAGGCTGTCACAATGGCAATAGCACTAGGATAAGTTATGGCAATACCCAATTCAAAAGCAACACTAAAACTTTGGTGTAAGAGAAAACTCGGTTACCCAGTTATT
>JAAESD010000118.1 GCA_024229695.1 bacterium | reverse complement strand
TCCGTTACGCTACTGGTTCTAGGCTGGTGTTCTTTCTGACGGTTCCTGCTTTAAATGTAAATTATATGCTGATTTAATTTGAGTTATCCCCGTAAGTCTAGGGTCCTAGTGTTTGGTTTTTCCCACAGATCATCTACAAGGTTGTTGTTGCTGCTTGGGTTCTTCCCTGGTACACTTGTTTACAGCTCAGTTATTTCCCCGAGTTTTATCGTGACTACCTTATATGGGAGGTGTTAATTTGTTCCATGTGCTGCAGCATCGATTCTATGGCATGCTGTTTTGATCAGCAATTGAGTTCTTCACTGACCAAGCATAGAACCAAGTCTCGCTGTTCTTTCGAATGATTCTGAACCTGTGTACCTGTGTTCACGTTTATTTGGATTACTGGCTCTTATGATTTGTTGCAATTTAAGAAACTTTGTTGTTGTGGTTTGGTAATCTCGAATTTTCTGGCTCACGTGTATTGTCACTGGTCTACGTGGAAGAAAGATTGAGTGGATTCTGACTGGATTCTCGTGCGCTTTGCTTGCTGCTGTTGTCTGTGGTGGCATGCCGATCAAGAAGAGTTCCTGCTTACATTAAAGCTCGGTGAGACCATTCCAGTATTTTTTTTGCTATCTTGGTAACTAATTGTAAACTCGGTCTGAACTTTCGTATTTGTTTTACTTGAAGGCTTTTACGAATCGCAGAATTTGTGATAGGGGGGAGCCTAATCCTATCCTCTTCCACAAATGCCATAGTATTAGTTATGGGGAAGCCTTATTCGATTCCACGAATGTCCACTTTAGGGGTGCTGAGAATACACATGAGAATTGAAATTGAATTGAAAATTGAAATTGCTTC
>JAAESD010000117.1 GCA_024229695.1 bacterium | reverse complement strand
ATTTGATTAGAACCGGTAAAGCTTGATTCACTTCCATTGGCCGTTGCTGTTGATGGTTGATGCAGGCTTTCGCCCCAATCGGCATCCAAAACCGCTAGATCAGCCATCGAAATCTGGCCATCAAAGTTGGCATCCACTCCTCGCGCCACACTCGCATCAACAAAGCCATCATTATTCGCATCCACTGCATCGGGATCCTCACTGGCTTGTTGTTGTCTTGCTGCTCCAGCATTGAGATAAGCCAGATCTTTCATCGATACCCGGCCGTCGTAGTTCAAATCGCCTTGATAGGTAATCAGGTTTTTGGAGCCCAATTTATTCTCAAAGACGGCTGAGCCTTCTGCTTTAAGACTCACAATGCCTTCGCTGAGATCAACAACATTGCCTGCTGCTCCTGTGATCTCAATATCAGCAACCAGTTGCGCTGTTTCTTGGCCTGCTTCCGCAAATACGCCATCAACAAAACTGCCACTCTCGAGGTTGGTTAATGATTGATAGCTGTCTCCTTCTGCTGAACTGATGTAAAAACTGGAGCTGTTCAACAAACTTGCATTGTCATTGGCAACTGCCGTAATCTCTATATCTGTGGCTTCTATATTTCCTACATTGGTCCATTGGCTTGTGGCTGTAATCTTATCACCTTTTCTTACCAGATTAGTTTTACTTGCTTGATAAGATCCAATATCTAGATCACTACTTAAAATCAAGCCATCGCCTTGTTCTTCTAAATTAATCGTTGCCTCATAGAGGGTGACCTTCGTTCCTTCGACGGCTAAATCTCCACCCAGTTCCCGCAAGCTCTTGATTTCGCGATTATCAAAACCACTCTCATCTTCTAAAGCTGTAGAGAAGACAGTCTCATCTTGATTGGCACTCAAGCCAAAGAACAGTGGTGTGCTGGGATCAAGGATCTTGCCATTGGAATTTAGGTCAAGTGTCTCAAGGTTATATTCAT
>JAAESD010000116.1 GCA_024229695.1 bacterium | reverse complement strand
CTTTGATTCAGATGATCCAAATACTCCGAGAGTTCCTGATCCTGCAACCTTACTTTTTGAAATCGATCCAGAAAATACGCAGGGTAAAAAATCAGAATACATATTGGCTCAATCTCATTCTACCGTTGGAGGAGTAACAACTTTGGTAAATGTACAACGTGGTGGAAATAGAGATGCAACATTGCCTTTTACCAGTGATATTAATCTAGCAAGCTCTTGGGATGCTGGTTCTCCAATTGGATCTGCCACTCAACACTATAACGACAACGAAATTAGAGCTTACTTCGACGGGACCATTCCAATTCCTGGCAATGTAACAATAGATGGAGATTTAACAGTACTTGGTGACACCAGTCTGCAAGATCTAACCGTGGATGACACAATTAATTTTATTGATAACACGGTAACAGTTAGGAGAGATGGGGCAGGAGATTTGTTGTTCAAAGATAACTCCACTGCCGAAGTTTCTCTAAACACATTGGCTGCCGCCGCTGGAGTTGACCAGCAGGTGAGAGTCTCTGTTACAGATACAACAAGCGGATTTTTAAATGACAAATTAACTTTAGGAAACGGATTAACAAAAACTATAAACAACCCTGGGG
>JAAESD010000115.1 GCA_024229695.1 bacterium | reverse complement strand
TCCCGGTGGCGGAATATTTTCCTGCACTGCACATGGGTGCTTGCCCATCTAACGAAACAATGTAGTACTTGAGCGCTGATAGCAGAGCAAAAAATTAGATACACTTCTCGATTTGTGCGTGTCATCCTTGCGCAGGGGCCATGCTAATCTTCTCTGTATCGTTCCAATTTTAACGGATGATCCCCGAAGGGAATCCAACTGCAACAACGCTTCCACAAAGTAACACAAACGAATAATTCCCTCACGCACATGTTGTCAAGGTCGTGCCAGAAGAGCTCAAGCTCAAGATGGCTTCAAAGAGTGATTAGGCAGCCCTAGCGATGCATGCGTGTTTTGGTGCAGGCATCAGCACGTCAGCACTTTCCCAGAACAAAGCTATGCGCCACTCCTTGCTATTGCTTTTAGCAGAATGCAGCCAGCAAATATCAGAAGCGCAAATGGAAATAAGGATGAAGTAGTGGAACTTCAACTCTCCAGAGGTTTCTGCATTACATTCTAGCCCATTGTCTTGTCACTGCAAGTAGAGTTGAGTTTTGCTTGCTCTGTTGCCAGCCTGAGCCTGTTCCCCAATCATTACCTGCCAGGACATCTCAGTTTACACTGAAACACCCTTGCAGACTACTTGCTTGACCAAGGTGGACTATCCACATGCTCTGCAGGACATAGAGAGTCTAGAACCACTTCATCACCCAGCCCTTTGGTGACAGGAGGATGGATACTCCCAGCAGAAAAGGAGAAGTAAACAAAACTTGAAGGGCAACTTATTATTGTGCTAGTCGTGAAAATAAAATTGCCAGTAGAGTTTAACAAAATTCCACTCCATGGCAAAGATTTTCAGGAAGAAAACCTCCAACCCTGGAGCTACATTATTGTTTGAACCTAAACGCAAGACGTGTGAATAAAAATCACACTGCAGCGAAGCAATTAATTAATAGCTGAACCGTTTCTCAAGCACGATGAGAAAAATGCAGCTGTAGCAACTGCTGGGAGATTTTAGCCTACTATGTTGCTCACAAGGAGACACACAATCTAGGCAACCTTCTGCGTAAGTGTACCACTTTACACACGGTCACAGTTCAACCTGTTGCCAGGGAGCTGGACTAATAGGACCTCCCAGCAAAAAGTGAAACAAGTT
>JAAESD010000114.1 GCA_024229695.1 bacterium | reverse complement strand
GCTTGGCTGCCTTTCATGTATTACAGCCCAATCTCGAAAAGATCGCCATGCGAAAGAATGAAATCAAAGAAGAACGAAAGGCCCCTGAGCAAACAACCGGGCTACAGAGGAAGTTACCCAGAAAATCTTTTGTGAATAGTTGGAAAGATTAATATTTACAACAACTTAGGGATAAGGCTTGACATTTAAAAAGTGGCTCAATATCGTTTCTTGTAATTGTCTGTAGGAATATAAGTGGCGAACCTTTTTACTTCAACAAATTATCCAACTCAAGTACCCGACACATTAGTCGTTGGTGATCGTTGGGTATGGAAGCGAACAGCGATGGTTGCTGATTATCCGATAGCAACATATCAAGTTAAATATTCATTTAGATTGCTCGCCTCTGCTGCGACAGAGATCGCAATAACCGCCACAGAAAATTCTGATCCAGATGAATATATTGTCGAGGTCGGATCTAGCACTACTGCTTCTTATACTGCTGGTGATTATACATATCAAGAATATGTCGTTAGAAGCTCAGACTCAGAACGAATTGTTTACAGCACTGGCATTGTCACAGTTGATCCTGATCTTGATACCAATACATCCGATCCAAGATCCAATGCAAGAAAGATATTAGATGGACTCAGAGCCATGTTGGAAAATCGTGCATCGATTGATCAGATGTCAATGAGTATTGCTGGCAGATCACTCAGTCGAATGACACCAGCAGAGATCAGAGATTGGGAACGTCATTACTCCTACCTAGTAAGCAAGGAAACTAAAAAGATGAGAATTAAAAAAGGTCAGCCAACTGGCTCAGAGATCAAGGTGAAATTCTAATGGCATGGTATGACAGATTATTAGGTCGAAAGAAAAAAGCATCTCCATTCAAGCGATCATATGCTGGTGCCAAAGGTGGAAGATTGTTTGCTGATTGGGTGGCTGGTAATAACTCAGCCGATCAAGAAATATCAGGTGCATTGCAAACATTAAGAGATCGATCCAGAGCATTAGCCAGAAATGATGGCTATATCTCTAGGTATTTAAAAATGCTTGTCAATAATGTGGTTGGTCCTTCTGGAATCAGGCTATCAATGAAGTCTAGGAATGACGATGGCACTTTGGATATCGCTGGAAACCAAATGATTGAAAGTGCTTGGCATGCTTGGTGTCGAAATGGAATACCCACTGCCAATGGCAGACAGAGTTTTATCGATTGCCAACAGTTATTCGTTGAGTCACTTGCAAGGGATGGCGAAGTATTGATTAGACATCTCAGATCAGACAACCGATTCGGTTATCAGATACAGTTCTTGGAAGCCGATCACTTAGATGAGAATTACAGCACCAAGAATCAAGATACAGGAAACGGGGTGACGATGGGTGTTGAGACCAATTCATTCGGCAAGCCTGTTGCATACTACATTCTAAAAAGCCATCCGGGGTCTAGCTTGGGTGTCAACTACAACAACAAATATATCCGATTGCCAGCTGAGGATATGATTCATGCTTATATGCCTACTCGTGCAGAGCAAACAAGGGGAGTACCATGGACATCGCCCATTCTAGCAAGGATGAAGATGTTATCTGGATTCGAAGAATCAGCAGTTGTATCAGCCAGAGTTGGGGCAAGCAAAATGGGCTTCATTGTTTCACCAGATGGCGATGATTACATTGGCGAAGATACTGAAGATACATTTACACCAATTATGGATGCTTCACCCGGAACCATAGAACAACTGCCAGCGGGTACCGAGTTTAAATCATGGGATCCTGATTATCCCAACACCACATTTGAGCCATTCCAGAAAGCGATCCTTCGAGGGATTGCATCGGGTCTAAATGTTTCATATGTAGAACTGGCAAACAATTTGAATGGTGTAAATTATTCATCCATTCGCCAAGGTGTCATGTCTGATCGTGATCAATATAGAATGATACAAAGATTTTTAATTGATCACTTTATTGATCCAATATTTAGAAGATGGCTGCTTAGTGCCATGACCACCAGATCGATAGAATTACCGATCAGCAAATATGACAAATTTGCCAACAGTGCCACATTCATTCCAAGATCATGGACTTATGTGAATCCGCTGCAAGAAATCCAAGCTCAAATTCTTGGAATGCAAAATGGACAAGTAACAATGCAAGACGTTCAAGCCAACTTTGGTCGAGATGTCGATGAATTGTTTGAAACAATCAATGCTGAGAAGGCATTGGCAGATCAGTATGGGGTTGAGGTGGCTTTTGAGCCTTTCGGGGTTGCAAAACAACCAGTCCAACCCGATATCGAAGGTGATGAAAATGAATAAGCGATGGCGGTGGGTGCATTTTGGGTGATGTAAGGCAAAGAGACAGAGATTTCTCCGCTCTGTTTGTGTGTGGTGTCAGGGTCTTTGCAAACTGGAAAAGAAATGACT
>JAAESD010000113.1 GCA_024229695.1 bacterium | reverse complement strand
TGGATCATCGGAACCTAAGCCATATCCCATCGTCGCGGCTAGATAAATTCTCTGTTGCCGGTAAGGCGTTAATGGCATTGAGATCTGCTTCTTTCATGGAATGCGATGCTAAACAGTCATAGGCGAGTGGTTCTGATCGATGCCTGTTTCTATCAAGAGTTTAACTTGCCATTTGATACAGAACATTTTTCATAACCTCTTCTAATTGTTGACGTCCAGTTGAGATTATTTGTTTCGCTTTTGCTTAGAGAGAACATCGATCGCGACCAGCTCAATGAATTTCCATACCAATGCATGCTTGTATTCATCTTTTTCTGGGCAAGCGGAAACAACCTGATCCCAGGGGAAGTCCTCTGCCTCTCCCCTGTTCTTTAATGGTGAACCATGTTTTCTGGCCAGGTTCGCTAGGAATGTGTAGCCAAGAGAATTCCCTGTGTACTCAATTATCTCGTCTTCGTAATTCATATAGAACATCAATGTGTCTGCCTGGTAGCTGTGTTGCTGACAAGCGCCATTTGCACAGCCAACATTAACGATCTCTTTACAGGCAGCAGAGTCGTAAGTCTGTTCGATTGCTTCGACAGCTGACTTCATCAGACGTTAAGACAGTTCTTGCATGGATGCATGATATCAGTGATGTCAGCATGCATGCTTTGAATCATCTGCCATACTTATGAAATGCCTAGAACTGTTCTAAAACAAGCCAAGCCAAAGTGGTTCTTTCTTTTTTATGTGGCGACACCACTACTCCTGATCATTGGTGTCTACGCTTATTTGATCGGTAAGTTGTAGAT
>JAAESD010000112.1 GCA_024229695.1 bacterium | reverse complement strand
CCAATATATGCAGAGTTATTAGATTGTATTTGTTCCATCATTTCGTTTATTATTTCGTTCCATTTTTCAGACCCTTCTTCAATCCCATGCAACAAGGTCATTTTTATATCATCAATATGCTTCCGAAATACAGATCTAAGTTCAACTCCATTTGATGGCAATATACTAGAATACGAAGTCTCCAGCTGCTCGCGTATTACTTCATAAACATACTCCTTCACATGGCCCATTTTTATCTCGTCACCCATATCTCCGTATTTTAAGAAATCAACGTGAAGCCATATAAAATCACGGTTAACCCTACCTGGCGCTATAAAGCGCGCATATCTCTTAAGAAAAGTAGTTTTTCCACATCCAACCCCACCAGTAAGGATATAGGTAGCAGGACGAACTGTAGCCATATCCGCTTTTAATTGACTATTAAAATCTGAATCATCTCGTTCATTTTGACTGATATTTAAAAATGATTCACCCTCTAAGCCGACCGGAACTGTATCCTGAAGTAACTCATTGATTGTCTCATCCATAGTATCAGATGCAGAGGTCTTTACATAACAATGCTTCAATATCTCAGTTTCTACTTTTGCATTTGCTGCACTATCCTCAAAAAGAGGTTTTAAAATCCTAGACATCTTGCCCCAGTACTTATTTCTTACTAGCTCCCCATCGGGATTATGTACATAAGGCAGCGGCGACGAAATAATCTTTTTGGATGTTAACCAAACTGGCTTACTGGCTCAAAAACAGTAAAACCTGAGAAGAAACAGAGACAAGAAGCAAACATGTGGGCTTTGGTATGAAAACACAGAAAACTCCCAGAAGTACACATTAAGTGATACCAACACTTTTTTGCAACTACTCAGGTGAATCTCTGTTAATTTAATCTGAGAAAGATATCGTGGGGGAAAAGCTTGGCTCCTCGGGTAGGATTTGAACCTACAACCCTTCGGTTAACAGCCGAATGCTCTACCGTTGAGCTACCGAGGAACCTATATGTGGCGCAAATAATAGAACCGGCGTTGCTTAAAGTCAAGTTACCTGCAAAACAAAGGGAAGCACCAGCAGGCACTCCCTTTGGCAGTTACGATTATACTTTAACTTTCAACTTATCGATTTTTTTGTACAACCCGTTGCGTGAAATTCCAAGAACCTTTGCAGTTGCGGATCGATTTCCATTGTTTGCGATTAAAGCGCGAGTAATACATTCTTTTTCTGCTCTGGCAACATGAGTCGCAAGATTCATGCTCCAGGTTACAGCCTTGGGTCCTACCCTGCAGTTGCGAATTTTTTCTGGAAGCATCTCCAGTGTCGCCTTACCTGCATGCATTGCCATCAAAGTCATGCGCCTGGTTATCGATTCCAGTTCCCGGACATTGCCAGGCCATGGATACCTACGCATTGCTTCCTGAGCATCCTGGTCAAGAACATCTTTGATTGTTGCACCATCGCCAGCCATTTTGCTGACAAACATCTCAATCAGACTATCCATATCCTCTGCTCGTTCGCGTAGTGGAGGAATTTCGAGCTCAAGGGTTTGCAATCGATAGTAAAGATCTTCTCTGAACAAACCCTCTTCAATTAAATTGGATAATCCTGCGTTGGTTGCAGCCACAATCCTTAAATCGACTCTGCGTTCTGCGGGATCTCCTAGCCTGCGGAATGTCCCTTCCTGTAAAACCCGGAGCAGTTTTACCTGCAGGCTTTGAGGCATATCACCAATTTCATCAAGGAATAAGGTTCCGCCGTCAGCTTCTTCACATAGGCCAGCTCTTGCTGTATCGGCTCCGGTAAATGCTCCTGCTGCATGACCGAAAAACTCTCTTTCGAAAAGAGTATCAGGAATTGCTGCGCAATTCACTGGAACAAAAGGACCGTCGCTTCTAGTGCTTCTGCTGTGAACCAGCTTGGCAACAAGCTCTTTGCCTGTACCAGTCTCACCAGTAATCAGAACCGGCTCATTGCTGGCAGCTCCTACATCAATCATTCCCAGGACTCGGCGCATAACCGGTGAGTTTGCGATAAATGCCTTGCCGTTTACCTCTTCAGTATTAGCACTGGCACTTACCCGACGTTTCCATAGAGCACCACCGCTATCGTGCAAGCGAACAATCAACGCCTCGCATCTGGAAACTCCAGATGTATTGTCCAGATCGGCAAATGCATGGAATGCTTCTATGACATAACTCCAGGATGCATCAAGGTGACTACGGCGCGTATCATCCGCAATACCGTTGCCTGCCAGATGCCAGGAAAGTCTTGCTTCAGCTGCCACTAACTGTGATTCTGCCAACTCGACATCCGCACCACAGCTCTTGAAAACAGCAATTGATTTTCTGGCTAACCGACAAGCAGTTTCATTTACTCCCAAAGCACAATGCGCACGAGACAAATCACGCAGGGCCAATCCCTCTTCAAATCGTTCCGTGCATTTTTCAGATGCAATAAGTGAGTCTTCAAGTAGAGTTATTGCTTCAGCATAATTGCCACGCAAAAACTCCAGGGTTCCAAGCCTTCTTAAATCTCCGGCAACCATATTTCCTTCCGGAGCAGTAGATTTACCAATCTCCAATGCCATATTGAAATACTGTTCTGCCTGATCATAGTTTTTGCGCTCCGCTTCCAGATCGCCAAGACTTTCCAGGGCTATTGCATTTTCTCTGAGATATCCATTATCGGTTGACCTTGAGAGTGCCTTCTGAAAAGAAACCTCTGCATCGGTTAAGTTCCCTTGTGCTGCATGTGCTCTGCCTCGAATCAGATCGATTCTAGTCAGCTGCAAAGTTCGGTTTTTTTGGATGGTTTCTGCTTCTTCAAGCATTGGAAGTACCTTTGCAGCAAATCCCCGCTTTATAAGCACAATTGCTAACTGCTGAAGGTTTGCTGCTTTCCTAGTAGGAGTGACGCCATCTTTCAACAATTCCACAACTTCCTCGAAATGGAATTGTGCATCAATAAGTTGTCCTGTATAGCCATTAACAACAATGGAAGCTGTCATTGCTTCAGTTAAGCCGACAGCATCATTATTCGCTCTGAATATTGCTTCGGAATCTCTCAGAAGTTGACGAGCTTGCTCATTTTTTCCTAGTCTGTGATAACAGATTCCGCCAAAATGCATCAACTTGGCACGACCAACCCCCATCTCTTCGCTGTGTGGACAATTAAAAACTGAATTGAATAAAGCAAATGCTTCATCAAGTTTGCTTTCTTTTAAAAGTACCCAGCCCAAAAGAGCTGTCTTCTGGTAGTCATTTTTTGAAAGCAGCCCATCAGATATTGCCTCGTAAATCAGCTTCTTGCATTTATCAAGACGATCTGTCAGGTAATAAATCTTGCTTTGCAACAACACAGATTCTTTAGTCTGAGCCGGCAAGCTGGCTAGTAGTAATTCAGCTTTATCAAAATTTTCAGCCACACATTCCTGGTTAGCAGTTGCAAAAATATCGATAGGGAGATGATTGCTTTTTGATGTTGTTGCATTTGCTGGGTTGACAGTATCCTGTTTCATAATCCCTCCTATCGATGATTGGGGTAAGATGTTTGTGACTCTGCATCCTTTGAATTTTCATACTGCTCGATTACTACTGGAATCAGAATCGGGTTACATGCAATTCCGCTATTTGATATTACTGGTAAAAATACAAAAATAATTTCTACTGTCGAAATTAACTTAACTGGAGTTTTAGCAGGACCAAGCTCGCCACCTTCTGGATCACCAGAACACACACCGGGCTCACTATGCAACTCAATACCACCAGCAAATAACATCGTCGGTATCAGCATTGAACTGATAATTAACAAAATTAATACAGTTTTAAACATAGATTTCTCCTCAATTGACGTAGTTACACTAATTCACAGCATAGCAAACCAAGCGCAACTAAACTTTTAGGGAGATAGTAGGTGAAGGTATTTCCCTACGCAGGGGAGTCTCTCATAAACCAAACAATTTGTCAAGAATCAATTGAATCCAACAACAAACCGCCACGGCTGATCTTGCGAGTTTTCACCAACAGGTCTAGCTGCATACACTGTAATACGCTCAAACAAACCTGGCAGAGCAAAGTATTTGCTCAATCCAAAACCGGCGTTGTGACGCCAGCCTGTGCCGCCAAATTCAGTTGGTGTGCTGATGTCATCTACCCAGCCTGAGTCAAAGAAAAGTACTGGCTGTAGTGAGAGAGCATCAAAAATTGGTAACCCTATTTTAGCAAGCGGATCATTGCCAAACCTGAAATCGATACTTGCAAACGCACCCTTGTCACCAGCAAGTTCTATCCCTTCATAGCCACGCAAAGAACCATAATCGCCAAGCATGAATTTCCATTCCATTGGTGCAGTGCGGTCCATGCTCTGAGATTTTGCGCGAAGTTCAATCTCATTACCAAACCTGTCCATATGCAAGTACTTGCCGCTTAAATTGAATTGCCTAATCCAGTAGGGATCTCTGTCCGGATAATCAGACACACGTTTCCATGATGCTTTACCTGACAAACTCAGTTTGTTGAATTTCCAGTCTAGTTGTGTGAATAAATCTCTGTATCGTAAACCTGCTACTTGCAGATTATCACTGACATCACTTTCATCGCCAAACAAACTCCACCTGGTAGCAACTGGCATGCTGTCATTCTTGCCTATGCCTCCACCAAATTTCAGCCTTACGTTTCTATGTGGCGAATATGCCAAAGCCGAGGCCCAATAATCTGCCTCGTAATATGAGTTTGGGTCTACGCCATACAGCATCGATGTAAAATTGTATACTTCCCTTTCCAATCCACCAAAGTTGGCAGTGTGTCTGCCTGCCTCTGTAACAAATGCCAGCGATGTCCATGGGTACTTTGTTGCAATACCATTTTCGTCCACTGGTCTTGCCGTTTTCAGTGGAACATCTGCTTTCAGGTCCCACATAACTTTATGGGATGCAATTCCGTAGGAAGCGCCAAGATTGAATTCGGGCTGTCGCTGTCCCCGCCTGGTTAACAACCACGATGAACCAGGATGAAAACCTTCAACCCTGTTGAAACCGACCCTTGCCAACTTCCGCATCCTGAAACGCCAGGGATTGTTGTATCTGATTCTGTGTATCATCAGATTGGACTCAGTAAGAACTGAATCGTACTCAGCGTCAGTTAATCCCATACCAATTTCTTCAGGTGTGAGTGGTTCATACCAGTCGGAATCCAGGCTATCCCAAAAAGAGGAAAGTGAATCTGAAGCAGCTTCTTCGCTGACCCAGATCAGGGAGTCCAGAGGTGCATCGGCAGCAGAAACGGAACAGGCCAATAAAACAAATAGCAGTGTTTTCATTTCTGGCCTCCGTGCTCAAATTCATAATCAGAAAATTTCATTTTCATTTTTGCTTTATCTGGAATCAGAGGTAAAGAGCTGTGAAACTCAACTTCAAAAGTCATTTCTGAAATGACCCAGTGACCATCTACTTTTTGATTTATCAGTAAAAAATGGGGCACGTTTTTCATAATTGACACAGGCATTATACCAGACATGCTTCCTTCCATTCTTCGGATTGCAAAGTCGCTGAAATCGATCCAGACCACGCCTTTGATTTGTGGCTTGAACTTGCTTTTGCTTTCAAAGCCGAGTTTGTAAACCAGGTTGTTGCCAATCAGAATCCTGTCGATGATTTCATATCTGTAAGAACCGCCCTCGGTGAGTGAAAACGGCATGTCCATGCCAACACTGACTACGTTATCGGGTAAAAACTCTTCAATATTTTCTTCGGTTTCATCTTCTGTAAGAGTGCCATCTTCCCATTTCCGATGCCTGCTTCTAAGACTAATAGTACTGCTTTGATAATCGGTATCTGTATGAACTCTTTTGATGCTTTCATAACAATCAGTCTTGTTGCCATCCTCTAAAGTGAACTTTTCATTTTCAGTGTATGTCATAGCGCCACGCTGAATCCGGTCCTTGCGCATCTGCTGGCCTATGCGTTTGACAACCTCACTGACTCTTATGGATTTGGCTGTAATGCGGAATGTGTCCACTGACGCCGGTTCATAAATAATTGTATCCATTGGTGAAACTGTAACAACAAACCCGGCTTCAATAAGTGAGTCCAGATCCAGCAGGAATGGATCTTCTTCAGTGCCGGAACCGTCCTGAGCAAACAGCGGTAAACATAGTAGTAATAACAGCGCAACAGTTTTCAAGTTATTCCCCTTTTGTTTCACAATTATAACTTCAGGTTAACAGCACGTCTCCTAAAATAGTTTCATATGCAGTGACATCAGGCCGTCGAGCAAACCCAGCAATCGCGCCAGCCGGCTCCGTCCGCATCCCCCAGCGAAATTGCTTTGG
>JAAESD010000111.1 GCA_024229695.1 bacterium | reverse complement strand
GATATGGCTGCAAAAAGACCACCGAATCAAAAAAATGAGAGCATACTAAACTTCTTTAGCAAAGTGGCTCGACCCTCTGATAAAGATGAAAGAGAAGCCGGGGTAGCACAACCACAGCCTGCAGAAGTAGATGAAACAACGAAAGATACAAGCGTATCAGCAGGTAGGTCTACTGCACAATGCCTGCCTGCAAATGATATTGGTCATGCTGTTAACAGTGGAAGTTTAACCGATAAAGATCGAATGAAATTCCTTAAGCCATGGAAACCGGAAAAAGATTGTGACTTTCCATCTTCAATTCATACGAAATCAAATAAAGAAAGAGTTCGCAGACTGTTGCCTCATCATCTGAACAGTTTTCCTTGGCTTGCTGTAAGTAAAGTTGAAGGTCAGAAAGGTGCTTTCTGTCTCCCTTGCGTATTGTTCATGTCATCACATGGTGTTGGTGGTCGTAGTTCTGGTCACGGTCAAACTGCTGGAAGGCTGGTAACTAAGCCTCTGGAACGGTTTGATGACCTGACTGGCAAGCAAGGTGCTCTATCATTGCATGAAACGAAAGAATATCACAGGTCTTGTGTACTAGCCATGGAAGACTTCAAACACGTGATGCAGAACAAGGAATCTGACATCAGAACCCAAATTGACCAAGCTCGGAAGAAAGAAATTGAGCAAAATAGAGCTTGCCTGAAGCCAATAGTTGACACCGTTTTGACTTTGGCACGTCAGAATGTTGCTCTGAGAGGTCATTATGGGGAAGTTGGCTGTATTGATCCAAACAATGAGCCTGTTGATAACGATGGGAATTTCAGAGCAATGCTAAGGTACCGTGCACGTGGTGGAGATAGCGATTTACTTTCCCATATAAAATCAGCTAAAGCAAATGCCACATACCAATCCGCTAAAATCCAAAACGAGCTGATTATAATTGCGGGAACAATGGTGAAAGAGACAATAACCAGTCAAATGCAAAAGGCCAAATACTGGACCATTCTTGCTGATGACACTATGGACAGACAAAAAAGAGAACAGTGTGCGATTTGCGTACGCTACGCATCTAAGGATTCTAACGGGAAATTGGATCAGGTGTATAAGGCACTGCTTGAGAGTCATTTGAGATACAGTAATGAGAT
>JAAESD010000110.1 GCA_024229695.1 bacterium | reverse complement strand
TTGGACGACTTGAAAAAGTTCTATTTAGTGTAATCAGGACTTGATTTAACAGGTTTTCTGATTATCTTGACCCCACATGACGCCTGCCCTTAAACTGGGCGGGCGTTGTATTGTAAATAGTTTTCTTGTCTCTACTGACAAGGAGATGTAGACTCAACACCCCGACATCACCGTCGAGCTAAGGGACGGGCCCAAATCCGGTCGTTGTCGGAAACCGTGCGTAGGTTGAATAAAATGGCAAGGGATATCACAAAACTAAGAAACATTGGAATCAGTGCTCACATTGATTCCGGGAAAACCACTCTTACTGAGCGAATTCTGTATTATGCAGGCAAGATTCACTCAATCCACGAAGTTCGTGGTAAAGATGGCGTTGGCGCAACCATGGATTCCATGGAGCTGGAGCGCGAGAGAGGCATTACTATTGCTTCTGCTGCTACTTACTGTGAATGGGACAAGCACCCAATTAACATTATCGATACACCTGGTCACGTTGACTTCACTATAGAAGTTGAACGTGCATTGCGTGTGCTCGATGGTGCTGTTCTGATTCTCTGTGCAGTTGCTGGAGTTCAGTCTCAGTCGATGACTGTAGACAGGCAAATGAAACGGTACAAGGTTCCTCGGATTGCTTTCATTAACAAGTGTGATCGTTCAGGTGCCAACCCGGTTCGTGTAACAGAGCAACTTCGTGAAAAACTGAAGCACAATGCTGTTCTTGCTCAATTGCCAATTGGCCTGGAAGAGAAACTTGAAGGCGCTATCGACCTTGTGAAAATGAAGGCATGTCGATTTGAAGGCGAGATGGGTAAAGACCTTGTCTGGTCTGATATTCCTGAGAATATGATGATGGAAGCAGAGATGCGCAGAGAAGATCTCCTGGATGCAGCAAGTATGTTCAGTGAAGAACTGATGGAGGCAATCCTTGAAGGTGAGCCAACTGAAGAGATGATTCATGCTGCTATTCGTGAGGGTGTAATTGCTCAGGAACTGACTCCTGTTTTCGTAGGTTCTGCTTATAAAAACAAGGGTGTTCAATTGTTGTTGGATGCAGTAGTTAACTACCTCCCTAACCCAACTGAAATTGACAATGAAGCCCGTGAAGTCAGTAACGATGGCGAAGAAAAACTGTTTACCATGAGTCACAGCGAGGATGAGCCGGTTATTGCTCATGCGTTCAAACTTGAAGATGGCCTTTATGGGCAGCTTACATACATCAGGATGTATCAAGGTAAATTAACAAAAGGCGACACGATCTTTAATACCAGAACTGGAAATAAGATTAAGGTCGGCCGGGTTGTTCAGATGCATGCTGATCAGATGGAAGATATTACTGTAGCCAGAAGTGGCGATATCGTAGCTCTGTTTGGTGTTGACTGTGCTTCAGGCGACACATTCACAGCTGGTGATCGTATCTCAGTAACAAGTATCCATGTTCCAGAACCTGTAGTTTCATTGGCTGTTGTACCAGTCGATAACAAGGCTCAAGGCAATATGGCAAAAGCTCTTGCTCGTTTCACAAAAGAGGATCCAACTTTCACAACCCGTAAGGATGAAGAAACTGGTGACACTTTGATTATGGGAATGGGTGAGCTTCACCTTGAAGTTTATCTTGAGAGAATGAAACGAGAGTTCAATGCTGTAATTGAAGCAGGTGCTCCAAAAGTTTCATTCCGAGAGACAATCAGCAAGCGTGTTGAATTTGATTACACACATAAAAAACAAACTGGTGGTTCTGGCCAATACGGTAGAATCAAAGGTTATTTTGAGCCTGATGACAATGGCGAGTTCGTTTTTGAAAGCAAGGTTGTTGGTGGAAATATTCCAACTGAATACATCCCTGCTGTTGAAAAAGGTTTCCGCGAAATGATGTCAAAAGGTGCTTATATCGGCTCACCTGTTCAAGGCCTCAGAGTTGTACTTGAAGATGGTGCTTATCACAATGTTGACTCTAGTGACAAGGCTTTCCAGTCTGCTGCAAAAGGTTGTTTCAGACAGAACTATACTAAAGGTGCACCTTCAGTTCTTGAGCCATTGATGTTGGTTTCTGTTGAAGGCCCATCTGAGTTTCAGGGCGACATTATAGGAACAATTATGCAACGTCGTGGTATCATTGTTGGTACAACAGAAGACGATGGATTCATTAGAGTTGATGCAAATGTTCCTCTTGCTGAAATGTTTGGATATGCAACTGTTTTGCGTTCTTCAACACAGGGCAAGGCTGAATTTACAATGGAATTTGCCAAGTATGCTCCAGCACCTGCAGAGGTAGCTGAAGAACTGGTAAAAGAATATGCCGAGAAAAAAGCGGCTGGAAACAACTAGGGAGTAACCGATGACTACAAAAGACATGCACTTCCGCAGTCCGCTGCGAGTATTTGAAAAAGCAACCAATGGTGGTCTTGGTGCTGGTAACCTGGGAGTCGTTCTCTCTCGTGCTGGCGTTGGCAAAACTGCATTTTTGGTTGGGCTTGCTGTTGATGCAATTATGCACGGCAAGAGAGTGATGCATATTTCAACTGAGGAATCTGTTGAACATTTGCGTGATTTTTACGATGAGATTTTCAATGTTGTTGCTGAAAAGACCAAAATGGAAAACAAGATGCAGGAGCACCTGAATCTTGAGCGTCGTAGACATATTCTGGTTTACAATCGCAAGAATTTCTCGCTTGAAAAACTTGAAGCTTCTGCAAAGTTCCTCAAGGATGTTGCTCACTTCGAGCCAAGTATTTTGATAATGGACGGTACGCCTCGCTATGAGCAATCAGAGCGTTGGGAAATCGAAGGTATCAAGAAACTGGCTCAGGACTGGAACGCTGAGGTCTGGACTGCTTCACAGACACATCGTGAAGGTCAGGAATTTGATGACAGAGGAATACCGGCTGAAGTTGCTGCTTTTGATGACTTTATTGACATGGCAGTTAGTCTTGAACCCATGAGCGATCATGTGAAAGTCAAGGTCTTGAAAGACCACAACAACAACGCACCGGAGCTCAATATGGAACTTGACCCCAAGAACCTGCTTCTGCGGTGGAGATAACCTGGAGAGAATGTTTTGTCTGCTGAAACAGTAGCAAGAAATATCGACAAGGTTAACAATGAGATTGCGACCGTTTGTGCCAAATCTGGCAGGGCGGTCGCTTCTGTTTCACTGATTGCGGTTAGTAAAAGAATCCCACAGAATCTGGTTATGGAAGCCTATTATCATGGGCACAAATATTTTGGTGAAAACCGGGTTCAAGACGCATTGGCCAGGCTTGAAAGTATAACCGAGCCAGATATTCAGTGGCATTTCATTGGCAATATTCAGAAGAACAAAGTAAGAAAAGTTGTAGGTAGATTTAACCTGCTTCACGCTGTTGATTCAATAAAACTTGCCGAGCGCATTTCAACAGTTGCC
>JAAESD010000109.1 GCA_024229695.1 bacterium | reverse complement strand
TTTTGATTTTACTGAGTCAGTAACTTTAGTTGCATCGGAACCAATTCGTTTTGCAATTGCAATCGTTACAGCATTGTACTCGTTGCCTCTCTGAAATTCGTCACCGATTCCATTTTCTGAAGCTGCAGGACCAATTCCAAGAAACGTGTAAGTATCGATTTCAGAAGGTCCATCAATCACATCTGCAACATCGCGCAGGTGAACTGGTCGCTCCATGAATGAGCCAACAACCAGGGCGCCAACGTCTTCTGCTGTACGCAAAAATGTTCCAGCCTCAACAGCAATCTCTTCATTTCCAGAAGCGAACATACCGGCTGGCAAGTTCTTGTTTGCAGCATCTAGTGCAGGAATAATTGACAGGGTTGTGATATTAAAGGCGGCCATTCGCTGGGGGTCAGGCAAGATGCGAAGCGATCGCGGACGGCCACCAATAAGTTCTATGGTTGAAACATCAGTCAGGTTCTGAATTTCGTTTTTGAGTTCACCGGCAATTTGTCTGAGTTGATAGCCATCGTAGTTTTCACTCCATAGAGTCAGACCAAGAACTGGCACATCATCTATGGATCGAACTTTTACAAGAGGCATCAAAGTACCAGCAGGCATTCTGTCCATGTTGGTGTTGATTTTGTTCATTAATCGGACAGAAGCATCTTCAGTGTCTGTGCCCACAACGTAACGTGCAGTTATTAAAGTGAAGCTGTGGAAACTGCTTGTGTAGACATATTCCATGTCTTCAACTTCCCACAAGATTTGCTCAAGCGGGCGGGAAATCAGTGTTTCCATTTCTTCAGGTGAAGCACCAGGGTGCATTACCATTACATCGATCATTGGCACAATAATTTGTGGTTCTTCTTCGCGTGGAGTCAGCGATAATGCAAACATTCCAAGCAATAGAGTTGCGATGATTAACAGCGGAGTCAGCTTTGAGTTTATAAACCCTTTTGCAAGCTGAGCTGCAACGCCGAATTTTTGTTCAGCCATTGTTACTTCACCACCTTGTCGCCCTCAGCCAATGTTTTTGCACTGGAAAGAACGATGGTTTCATTACCGCTTAATCCGGAGATTACTTCTATATTGTTACCGTGCATGTCGCCAAGACGAACCCATCGCAGTTGCGCAACATTATCAGCATCAACGATGAAAATTCCGCGCAATTGTCCACGCACTATTACTGCTTCTTCAGGCACAACAACACAGCTTCTTGATCCGACAGGAAATGCAACCTTGGCAAACATGCCAGGTAGAACTGTGCCGTTGTTGTCGATATACATTTCAACGTCGTAAGTTCTGCTTCCAGGGTTGGCCGATGGAATAATTTTCGCAATTTCTACTTCATAAGTAGTTTCAAGGGAGCTTATCGTGGCCGAAACGATGTCGCCGGCTTTGACAGAGCTCACATCTTTCTCGCCAAGCCGGGCGACTATTTTCATTTTGTCTATCTGATCTATATAGAACAAGGGGTGACCAGGATTTGCCATGTCACCTACATCAACCATGCATCTGGTGACTGTACCTGAAGCAGGGGCTTTTATTGCCAAATAACCAAGGTGAACCTTAATCTCCTGGCGAGCAGCTTTTGCTTTACTCAGTCCAGCTTTTGCTCTTTCCAGACCAGTTAGTACGTCATCGTACTGAGCACGAGAAACTGATTTTTCAGCATAGAGTTTCTCAAAACGATCAGCCATTTTCTGGGCATTGTTAACCACTGCAGTTGCTTCAGAAATACCAGCTTCAACCTGAGCCTTTTTTGCCTGCACGTCACTATCGTCAATAGTTATAAGTGCATCACCCTTGGTAACAATATCACCTTCAGTTACATGAATTTCTTTAACCCAGCCCATCATTCTGGTGCTGACAGTAACTCTTACTTCAGGCTCAACACTTGCGGTTGCAGTTACAACAGAAGGGAGTTCACTAGTTGTAACAACGGCAACTTTACACTGAACTTCCTGGCCAACAGGTCTGACTTCAGGAGCTTTCTCACCACAACCGGTCAGCGCAAAAATTGCTACCAACAGTACTGTGTAAATCGTTTTCTTCATTGAATTATTCCTCCGGTTATTCTGTATCACTGCCGGTGCAGTATGCAGTGCCACCAGCAAATCTTAATTTTGCAACACCAGTGCTGACATCAAATCCAGCCTGGACTAAATTACCTTCTGCCATTGTCGAGGCAGCCTGAACATCGAGCAGGTCTACCATTGAGGCCAGACCTTCACGATACTGATTTGTAACAATTCTGAGTCCCTCACGAGCAGCAGTTACTGCATCACTTGCAACACTGTATTTGTCGATAGCTGCTTCAAGCTCAAGTTTGGCTTGTGTAGCTTCAACTGTTGCTTTACGAGTTTCAAAATCGAGCATGTAGTTAGCAGCTCTGCTTTGTGCTCGGGCTTTTTTCATAGCACCAATATTTTCAAAGCCTGAAAAAATATCCCAGGTTGCATAGACACCAACGGTCCAGGCATCGGCATCATCGCCAAGGAAGTCTTCAGAACTGTACCAATTTTTTTCAGCACTCATATTCAGGTGAGGCAACATTGAACCGCGAGCAACTTTTACCATGTTGCTTGCAGCGGTTGATTTAAGTTTTCCTGATTCGATATCACTTCTTGTTGTTGCGCCAGTTGTTCCAAAGGCAAGTCTGGTTACTTCAATCTTGTCATTACCTGCTGGGGCAATAACCAGTTGAACATCAGTAGCTGTGAGCAGTTTGATATATTCACCGGATGTGCGAACCATGTTCCGTGTTTCAATAAGTTGTTGATGAATACCACTGCGATAAACTTTTGCCTGGAGCAGATCAGATTCAGTGACCATTTCTGCATCGAACATTGCCTGAGCTTGTCTTACGTGACCATCAGCTGCATCAAGTGCAACAAGCATTACAGTTTCATATGCTGAGGCAAGCAGCAAACCTTCATAAGCTTGCACTGCGTGATATTCAACTGTTTCTTCAGCTCGTTTATGATCCATTTTTGCAGACAGCGCCATGTTGTTGGCGGCCTTTTTTCCGTACACAGCCATTCCGCCATTAAAGACAGGCATCAATAACTTTACCTGGGCAATATTGTTTTCTGTAATGCCAGGGAAGTTCAGAGTTGTTCCGTAAGGGGGAGTGGACATATCGGCAGGTGTTGCGCGTCTTTGATTCAGTTTGAATCCAAAACCATAAAGAGCATCGTTGCTACGCATTTGATATCCACCAAGTGATACACGTGGCAGGAAACCACGCCATGCACCAAGTGCATCTGCGTTTGCTGCGTCTACCATGGAGCTTGATGCTGATAACATTTCGTTATGTTTCAAAGCGGAAACAACAACATTATCCCGTGATACAAAAAGTGTATCATTGGAAACCGTACCGAGTTGGTCCAGGGCAGCAGCATTAACTGTTACAGATAATAACAGAAAAACAGCCACCGATAATAGTAACTTGAATTGCATTTTCAGCCGTCCTTATTAACTACAAGAGTTGCCGTCTTCTGACAGACCAGCTTTTTTTAGCATGGTAATCATAGGACACCAGTTTGTGAAAGCAGATTGGATTTGGTTTATTCCTACAAAAGCTGCAAAATAAACCCAGTTTGTGTGACCAAGATAAATCATTACTGCACTTAATAATGTGAAAAATCCTGCGACTAATCTAAGAGCGCTATGTAAATTCATTCCGAACTCTCCCTGTTTTACAGTTAAGTAATCAATTAACTGCGCATATAATAGACATAAAATATTAATCTGTCAAGTATTGATTTGCCTGAATTCTATAACCTGTTTATGGTAATGTTCATGAAACAAAATAAGCAACAATTAATAGTAGTGCGACCACGAGGGTTCTGTGCAGGTGTTGATCGAGCAATAGCAATTGTTGATCAAATGCTAAACAAGGTCGATGGCCAACTTTATGTGCGCAAAGAGATTGTACATAACACGGCAGTGGTAGATGATTTTAGAAACAGAGGCGTCATTTTTGTCGATGAATTGGATGAAGTCCCTGTAGGAGAGACCGTAGTATTTTCTGCACATGGGGTTTCTCCGGAAGTTCGTACTCACGCAGAACAACTAGAACTGAATGTAGTTGACGCAACCTGTCCGCTGGTTACAAAAGTACATAAACGAGTTATCCGAAATGCCGATAAAGGCAGGTTGATTGTATTGATTGGCCACAAAGGACATGACGAAGTGGTCGGTACAATGGGTGAAGCACCTGATGAAATTGTACTGGTCACAAAAGCCGATGATATTATAAGTATTACGGACCCAGGTGACAGAGAAGTTTATTATGTAACTCAAACAACTCTTAGTATTGATGAAACTGTTGATATTGTTGATGCTCTGCGAGCAAGATTTCCTGATTTAAAAGGGCCTGGCAGAAGTGATATTTGCTATGCTACACAAAACCGGCAAGATGGTGTGAAGAGATTGGTTGAAGAGGGAATTTCCCAATTACTGGTAGTTGGTTCAGCAAATAGCAGTAATTCTCAGAGGCTTTGCGAAGTGGCAAAAAAATCCGGGGTACCTGCAGAGCTATTAGGAAGAGTTGACGAACTTCCTGAAGATATTCTGTTCCGGGAGGGTTTAGTTGGTCTTACGGCGGGGGCTTCTGCGCCAGAATATTTAGTTATTGATATCGTAAATAAATTCAGGGAAAACAACTGGGACATAAGAGAACTTGTTGTTATGGAAGAAGATATAAGCTTTGACATACCTGCAACAATTAAAGAGTGACAATGTCGATATAAATGCATATATTTATATTTGCAGATAGATAGATTTGACAATCACGAAACAATAATCTAGTTTGTTAATTAATCAACAGGCAAGCGCGTTCCTGTTTAGTGATTACGACAACAATTGAGGTAAGTAAAATGGACAAAACTTTATATGAAATGCAGGCTGAACTTTGCAAGACATTATCCAATCCCAAACGGTTGGAAATTTTGGATATTTTGAAGGAAAAAGGCGAAGTCTGTGTAAACACTCTTGCTGAACAACTTGAAATACCAAAAGCAAATACTTCACAGCATCTGGCTGTGTTGCGCCAGGCTGGTGTGGTTGGAACTCGTAAAGATGGTATCAATGTTTATTATAGTTTGATATCGCTTAAAATTACTGAAGCTTGTTATTTAACTCGTGATATTTTAATTGAAAGGCTTGAGCAACAAGCTGAACTGACAAATATGATCAAACGCAATAACAAATAAAAAAAAGAGCCGCAGGTCATAGACCTGCGGCTCTTTTTGTATCTATTACTAAATTATATTTAGAATTCTCAGCGAGTTCTTTGTTTCATCCATGTACTCTTCTTCGAATTCAACTGCCTGTTCCAAAGTAATTCCCAGTTCGGCCAAAGCATCTTCATTACATTCATGATTAAGAGCACTTGCTGGTGCACCCATGTTATTCATGTATGATATATGGTCGGCAACATTTACAAGTGCAACCAGTTTTGGATATGATGCTCCGGAACTAAGTGAATGATGGAACTGAATTGCCTCAATTAGACTTGGCGGGAAATTCCAGCTTCTCAAAACTACTTTTGCCACAGAAGCATGGCCTACGTTGAGGATCTCATTTTCTGCATCGCTCCAGCTCACTTTATTTTCAACAGCATATTTGCAAACTTCATTGAAGTCTTCCTCAAAATATTTCTTCATTATCATTTTGCCGATGTCATGCAGCAGGCCAGCAACAAAAGTCTCTTCCTGTTGTTTTATATCGCAATGCTTTCCCAGAACCTTACATATTGCTGCAGTACATAGACTGTGCTTCCAGAAATTGTCGATAGAAAAGCGGCTGCTATCAGCGTCTCCACTAACATAATCGAAAACAGAAATTGCAAGAGTAGCATTTCTTACAGTTCTGAATCCAAGAATTACCATCGCTCTACTGATAGTATCGATCTCGCTTTTATATCCATAAAATGCAGAGTTAACCAATTTCAAAATCTTGGTTGCCAACGCCTGGTCTCTGGAAACTATTTCCGCAAGCTGTGGAACAGAAACTTTTGGGTCGCTCATTTTACTGAACAGTTCCTGATAGACGGCAGGTAAAGTAGGGACTTCCTTAACAATGTGTTTAATATCCCTTGGTGCTATTGATTTAAGAGATATTGCAGTTGCGGTACTCACGGCGTTCCTCCGAGTTATTCAAAGTGCTGGCAATTAGCCCCCTGCTATACTGCCTACTCAGATGTTATCGGCAACAAAAAATGATAGTTTAGAGGAAAATCTAGAATAATTGTACAAATGTATCTGTATATTCATTAACTGAGCCAATAACCTCAGCCGAAAGGGCATTGTTTTCCAAAATAGATTTACATAGTTCATCACATTTATCAGCAGGGACAGAAACCAGCAATCCGCCAGATGTTTGGGGATCGTTAACCAGCCCAATCATTCCTTCGGACACAGAGGCATCAAAAGAAATATTGTTGCCAGCAAAGCCGGCATTGGCCTTTGTGCCGCCACAGGTATATCCGGTAGCACAAAGTTCAACTGCATCCGGGAGGCAGGGGAGTTTTTTTGTATCGATTTTTAGAGTGACATTACTGCCTTTTGCCATTTCAAGACTATGCCCCGAAAGGCCAAAGCCAGTGACATCAGTACATGCTGTTGCGCCAAGATCATAAAGAAGAGTGCCAACAGAGTTTAGACCGGTCATACACTCAATCAGAGCTTCATACCTGGAATCAGTTTCTGGAAGCCCGTCCTGTTTGTGAAGTGCAGCCAGTGCGCCAGTGCCAAGAGGCTTGGTCAGAACCAGCTTGTCGCCCGGAAGAGCAGTGTTGTTGCGCAGAACTTTTTCAGGACTGATAATTCCTGTTACCGATAGGCCAAACTTTACTTCATTATCGCGAACAGTATGACCGCCTCCAACAGTTACGCCTGCCTCTTTGCATTTATCTGCAGCACCAGCAAGAATTTCACCGATTACTTGAGCAGGCAACTGGTCTTGCGGGTACCCGCACAGGTTGATGGCCATTATTGGAGTACCGCCCATTGCATAGACATCGCTGATTGAATTTGCTGCAGCGATTGCGCCAAATGTATATGGGTCATTGATAACAGGAGTGATAAAATCGGCAGTTGAAATAACTGCCTGGGTGCCAAGATTGTAGACTGCGGCATCGTCAGAAGTCTCAAAACCTACAAGAAGTTCAGGACGCCTGGTGTCAGGAAGATTTTTCAAAACGCTGTCAAGGTCACCCGGACCCAGTTTTGCCGCTCAGCCAGAGCTTTTTGCAAATTGCGTCAGATAGATTTTTTCTCCTGGTAGCAATGCCATCTCCAAAGTTAAAAGTTGAATGTGTCCATGAATTGGAAAACAGTTTTTCCATCTTCGGTTTCAGCTACTTCAAATCGAAATTGCTGTTCTGCAATAGCAAGATGTACTCCAGTACCGTAGCTGTAAAGGGGGCTGCCTTTTGGCTTGTCTTTTTCCCATGTATTTCCGTTGTCGACAAAAAAGTGCATTCCGCAACCAATTACCTTGTCGTTACCCGAAATATTCATCAGGAACAGCGGTATTCTGTACTCTGCAGATAGAATAAAGCCTTCTTCGCCTCGCTTGCTTGCATACTTGTAGCCACGCAAGTTGTCTGAGCCACCCCAGTATAGCCAGTCTTCAGGCTGAAGACTGCTGTTTGCCAATCGGCCCCATGCACGCAGCGCTACGACGTTGTTGCCAAGCATAGGCAAAAATTGTCGAAAATCTGCGGTAGCTGTCAAGGTGTTGCCATCACTGTCTATTGATTTACCAATTGCCCGACAGAAGGTGCCGCTTGTTGGATAACTTGCAGTATCTCTTGTGTCGTAGCCGGCAGTAAAGCTGACATCAAAGCGATCTCTTTTTATCTGGGTACTGAGTTCATAAGTTCCAACTCCAAGTTCAGTTGAAACATAGTAGTTGTAAGGCAAATCATATTTAACCGATGCAGAAAATCTGGTCTGGATATAGTCGTAGTCCTCGAAAACAAAATCAGCGCTATCGTAGAACAGTGCCGTTGAAAGTGTAAGGTTGTTGTTCAACCAGAGTGGATGATGCCATTGCAAATCATATCGATGTGCAGTATACCAACTGGTTTTCAGGCCAAGGTAATCGCCTTTTCCACGGAAATTGAAGTCATACATATTTATGCCGAGCAGGATGTCGTGTCGACGATCATAGTCAACAAGCGGCCAAATTCTGAAGGTGTTATCTTCTTCAACAGTGATAGTGACAAGCGCCAGATCGCCATCGACTTCAAAATCCATATCCACAAAGCCGAACCAGTTCAAGTCTTCGAGTGTTTCCCATGACTGGTCAATAGCTTTATTTGTAAATTTATCGCCAGTAGAGAAAGAGATGTTTGCAAGAATTACATTGGTTGCAGTTCGGGTGTTGCCCTCAACCGTGATATCGCCAAATACGGCACCAAAAGCTGTAGTATTAAATAGAAGAAGAATCAGGATTGCGCGTGCCATTGAAACCATCCGTTAAAAAGTGAAAGTTCACCTGTTCAACGGTAAGCTCGAAAACCCTATGTGACAAGCAAATGTGCCTCTATGTTATCAGAGAGTTTTTTGCTGGCGGTATTGGAAATATCTATTTCGGTGCAACTCAACCCGTGATGCAAAAGAAAATTGTCAATATGATTGGGCTCGATTTCATGAATTGCGGAATGCAATTCATCGGTCGATGCATCAGTGCCACACTCTTTGGCCAGATGAATTGTCATCCAGGCAGGTAGTAAGCTGGCAATAGTTTCGCTACAGTCATCCTGGCTGCAGATTTTGGTACATAGAAATGTATTATAGAAAAGAGTTGGGTTTGTGATTTTGCAAGTTACAGTGCCCGTCAGCAAAACAGGGTCTTTACCAACACCGCCAGGAATTACAAGCGGGTTTTTATGGTTGAAATAAATGGGAATCTGTTTGTCCAGGTTAATAAAATACACCAGGCCATCGGCAGGAAGATCTTGTGAACTCATCTCGTCTATAAAGAAATTGTGACTGCCCTGTAGCAAAATTCTTCGAGCCTCGCCACCAGTGGATACGATGGCTACTTGATGCTCAGGAATCTGAAAATTTACCATCTGTCCTTTTAAAAAACAGAGATCCAGCGGAGTAGAAACCGCTTCTGTAGAATCAAAATGCCAAAAGACGGGCTTGCTGTGATCTTCAATTATTTCCCACATACTAAGCGTCTGCACTATTTGCTCCTTCAGACTGGAGGCCTATTTCGGATTCCCAACCAAGGCCCAGCAGGCTATTTCTTTTTTCAGCGGTTTCTGCAAGGTTATGCAGAGTTTTATTAATGAGTTGCGATATGCTACGAAACTGTTTTTTGTCGTCAATAATTTCCAACATTTCAGATACGCTGTGCCAGACAAATTCCAGAGTCATAATAATATCGGCATCAAGTTGATTCAGGTGCACAATCACAGAAGGGGTTTCGATTTTAATTTCACCCTGTCTGAACAGCCGATCATAAACGGTGTGCATGCTGTCTATATTTTTCTCAAGGACCAAGAGTTGGTCATTGGCAAGAGAGTGGGCTGGGCTCTCGGAATAATTAACCAGCCGCTGTGCACAGTCCTGTAGCATTGTGCAAAGCGTCAATCGGTAGAATTCTTCAAAATCAAGGGCAGCTTCCTGCTTCCGGTACGATTTGTATCTCGGCAATGCAAAAAGAATGTCGGTCATCTGCTTCGGATTAACTCTTGCGCCGGTTTGCATAGAACTTCCTCCTTGAAGTGCGTAATCCTTGGTAAAGTCTTAATAGCAAGTAGTGTTCCATCCGCTAAGTTATTTAATTTCAGTGAGTATTATTTGAAATCCAGTGCATCATGCAATTCCAGGAAGTCAAAATGCAAGGGCCGACAACAATGTCGACCCCGGCAAATAGTCCCTAACTGATTTCAATCTGTTTCGGCAGAGATTTTTCACTTTTGGGGATAGTGAGAGTCAGCACTCCATCTGAAAATTTGGCTCCAATATTTTGGCCATCAATTCCGGAACCGAGTTGGAAAGTACGAGAAAATTCAATTCTGTTCTGGCGTTCACTGCGTAAAGAGCGGTATCCTTCAGGTGTCGATTGCTCGGTACTGGCGTTGACGGTCAGAGTTTCATCTTTCAGTTCGATGGCAAGGTTGTCTTTTGAGACACCAGGCAGGTCAACTTTGACCAGATAGTTGCTGTCGCTTTCAAAGATATCGGACTCAGGTCTTGAAGTGCATTGATCTGGCGAGCATGTGTTTGGGGCAAAAAAGCTGTCCAGTACGCTGGCCAATGGAATCATGTTGTTCATTTTGTTGTCTCCTTTTAAGGTAATGTGGTTTTAAACCAAGCTTACTGTTCTAATAACAAGAGGCGTGCCTGAATTGCAGATATGCAATAACATGCTGTGTAGCAATGAGATAACACAGCATTAAATCTTAGAGGTTGATTTTTGACGATAAAGTATGACAACCAAAACATGACAGTATGGCAGAGTTGTGCCATTGTAGCATTAATGTGTCAGGTTATTTTGTGTGCACCGCTTTTTGCATCGGAACATAAATATACTGTTGGTGAAATAACTATCGTTAATACTGATATATATAGTAGTGATGAAATCAGTCGGACCAATGTTGTACTCAAATCTTTTCGTAAAACAGTTAACAAGCTGCATTTTGATACTCACGAACGGGTAATCAGGCGTGAGGTGCTTCCGGAAACCGGCACCGAGTTGATAGAGGCTGACCTCCGTGAAACAGAACGAAATTTGAGGTCGCTTGGGTATCTGGTAAATGTCTCAGTGACTCCACTGGATACTTTGCCGGGAAATGTTGTGCCAATTGAAGTTCGATACCAGGAGACATGGTCTACAAGTATTGCCTTTTCATTTTCGGTTTCGAGTGATGATTCAAGATGGGGTGCTCAGCTATCGGACAGAAACTTTTTGGGCTACGGTATCCTGACGGGACTTTCATATTCCAGCGATGAAGAACGCACAACCAGTACAGCCTTGTTTAACAATCGACGTTTGTTTGGAACGCCATGGCAAGTCGCTGCACAAAAATCGACACTCAGTGATGGCTTTGTTGATACTGCATATCTGGGAAAGCCGTTTCATTTTCAAGGCGATAGTTGGGGCGCTGGTTGTACATACTGGAATATGAGCTATGAGCCAAGGTATTACCTGAGCCAGACGCAGTCCGACAGTTATTACGTAACAGTGCCGATTACAAATGTTGGCATTAATTTATGGGCAGCCAAACTGGTTCGTGGATTTACACAAGGCAGGCTTTGGAGGCTTGGTGTCGGATTCGAATTAAGTGAAAATAAATATCACTTTCCTGATGAATCCGAATTGCTTTATCCCGAAGCCACATGGCGGCAAGAACATGGGTCGGTAGTTTTACCGTATTTGCTTATCAGCAGCGAAGGCAGAAGTTGGGGCAAATCTAAGCTTGTAACAAAATATGGACCAATCGAAGACTTGGCTCTTGACCCGGTATTCAGTTTTACTGTTGGTCCATCTCGGAAGCTGTGGGGATCTACCAGAGATAAATGGGAAAGCAATTTTGTATTTTCCAACTGGGATGGAATTGGTGAAGGATTTGTCACTCAACAGGTAACATTTCGTGCTGGAAAAGATTTTAGAGATCTTCAGTTCTTAGCAGGTTGGTTCAGTCACTACAGTGGGAACCGGCACTCCCGATTTGTTGTTGAATTGTGCCGAGCAGAAAATCTTGTAGGTAATGAAGCATATAAGCTTGGATTAAACAGAGGATTGCGTACACTAAGATTTGATGGAATGACAGGAGACAGGCTGGCGCGCTGGAATATTGAACATGCAATTCTGAAAAAAGATGAAGTCATGGGATTGGCGCGAGTCGGGTTTGCTGGTTTTTGTGGAGGAGGCGCTGCCTGGTGGGCCGAAGATGGCAGCAACTCATTTCGCAATGAAGCAGGTATAGGCTTGCGATTTGGTCCAACCAGAAGTGCTAATTCAGAAGTAGCCAGAATAGATTTAACATGGGATCTGAGTAACGGAGGCGAACCATTTATCACGGCAGTTACAAGAGGATTGTTCTAATATGAAAGCAACTCGGTTTGTTGCAAAAAATACTGCGCTTCTGACTTTCGGTCTTTTTGTCGGGCGAATTCTGGCTCTGTTTGTTTTCCGACGCATTGCCGACACTGGTGCTGAAGGCACCGGTATGTGGGGAACTGCAGTCGATATCACTGCTATCCTTACTGTTGTTGCAAACTTTGGTCTTGGCACCCTGATAACTCGTGAAATTGTTCGACGCGCAGAGATGACACTCTCTATTTTCTTGGCTGCGCTGCGCATTAGAGTGACACTTGCTCTGGCGTGTTACGGAGTTTTGATTGCCTATGTATTTCTTTCCGGATTCGATGAACCTACCAGAATAGCTGTAATGATAATGGCACTCGGTGTAATTCTGGAAACAACCGGAATGACTTGCGATGCAGTTCTGCAGGCGCACGAAAAAGTTCAATTCCAGACCGGCAGTCAGGTTGTTTCTGCGATCGTGTATTTTGGTTTATCCTGGATCTGGCTCGATATGGGCTATGGCTTGATGGGTGTAATCTGGGCAAACGTAATAAGCAGGACTGCCCGCTTGTCAGTAATAATTCCGTTAATGCTCAAGCATACTGGCCCATGGAAAAAACCTGTGGCAGGTGACTATTCAATCAAGGCGCGACAGCTCGCAAGAATGGGTTTGCCTCTTTTTCTATCCACGACATTTGGAATTATTTCCTACAAAATAGACACGGTAATGTTATTTGAAATGCTTGGCAAAACAGCTGCAGGTATTTATACGCTTGGTCATCGTGCTCTTGATGTTTTGCTTATTATCCCAAGCCTTTTTGCCACAGCATTGTTTCCGTCACTTGCAAGATATGGAAGCGATACAGCAGCCAATGCTGATATTTCGCGTATGGGTGAGCGAGCATTGCGCTACTTGCATCTGGCAATATTTCCACTTGCAATGCTATGTTTAGTCAGCGCCAAACCGGTTATAGAGTGGGTCAGCAAAGAGCCGGGATTTGAACCATCGATTCTTGTTTTCCAGGTCGTAATCTGGGGACTACCAATTCAGGCTGCGAACCATATTTACAACAGGCTTTTAATATCGATGGGAAAAGAAGATCTTTTTATCAGAATTTCTGTTGCCGCGATGGTTACCAATGTTGGTCTCAACCTGATTCTTATTCCAAAATTTCAATGGTTCGGAGCTGCTGCAACAACCTTGATAAGTCTTTCGCTGAGTATGCTGATGCATCGATATTATGTGGTTAAGGGTGGCATCAAATTACCCTGGCAGAGAATGGCAATTGGCGGAACAACAGCAATGCTTGTGGCATGGTTTGCAGTGAGTTTATTAATTCAAAAACTTCTCCCGCAGTGGGGTTGTAGCTGGGTATCATTACCAACAGTTAGCTGGTTTGCATACCTTGCTACAGTTTTGTTGACCGGGTTATTGTATTCTGCTTTGATTTTTGCAACAGGCGTGTTGAGGAAAAAAGACCTGTCGTTACTCAAGGAGTTGAGGGGCTAGAAGTCCAGACTGGTAAGTCCTTCCCGCAATGCAAATTTTGTTAATTCAGCAATGGAGTGTATATCCAATTTATTCATCATTCTTGATCGATGTGTTTCAACCGTCTTGATACTGATATTCAATAAATCGGCAATATCTTTTGTTTTTTTTCCTTCAGCAATCATTTGCAAAACTTCTCGTTCTCGGCTTGTTAAAGACCGCATCAAGCCAATCTTACTGCCACTATTGTTGTCCCGGTATTTGTTAAGAACTGTTCCGGTAATTGCCGGGCTTAAATAACTGCTTCCACTTACAATTGTTCTGATTGCCAGAGCCAATTCATCAAGGGCGCAATCTTTGAGTAAATATCCAGATGCACCGCTATTCAACATTTCCATAACAAATTGCTGATCACTGTGAACACTCAACCCGAGTACCTTGACATTTGAATTGAATTTAAGAAGTTGTTTTGTAGCATCAATTCCGTTCAAACCTGGCATATTAATATCCATAATCACAATGTCTGGGCTATGCATTAGAGTTGCGTCTATAGCTTCAAGACCATTACCTGCTTCTGCAATTACTTTCATATCAGGCTGTGAGTCCAATAGTGAACGTAGTCCTTCTCTCATCAATTTGTGATCATCGGCTATCAGAATATTTATTGGCATTTAAATATTTTCTTTCGGTTTGTCAGATAGTAAAAGTGGGGCGTGTATTTCGGCTCGAGTACCACACTCGCGACCACAATCAATTACGAAAGATCCACCTAGATGTTCCAGTTTTTCTTTTATACTGAACAGCCCAAACCCACTCTTGGTATTTTCACGTTCTTCTTTAGGCGGAATGCCAACGCCGTTATCAGTAACAGTCAGCTCGATTGTTTCTTCATTGTGCTTAACATCTATTTTTACATGACTGGCTTCAGCATGTTTTGCGACATTCATCAACAGCTCGCGTGCGATTTTAAATATCACGACTTTGATTTCTTCATCTACAGGTTTTTCTACAAGGTCATCAGTTATATCTATCTGGAAGTAGTGTTCCTTGCTGAATTGTTCTGCGAGCCATTGTAGAGCAGGAATCAGGCCCAGGTCATAAAGTACAGGTGGCGACAGTTCAAAAGTAAGTGTGCGAATGTCTGCAATAGATTGGTTCAGAAGATCGATAATTTCTGAAACATGTGCAGTATCACAACCATCGACTTCATTACGCAGCATCCCGAGTCTGATTTTGGCGATAGACAAGGATTGGCTGACGTGGTCGTGTAAGTTGGAAGCGAGTTTTCTACGCTCACGTTCTTCAGTAAGTGAAAGCTCACTGGCAAGGGATCTGAGTTTTTTCTGATAGTCTTCTATTTGTATATTGGATTGAATTCGCTCATAAGCCTGCGCAATAATATCGCCGGCTATTCTTAGAAGAGGTATATGAGTTTCATCCCAGACAATTTTATTGCGAACCCAATCAAAGCCAATAAAGCCGACCAGTTTTGCATCAACATTCATAGGAACCAGAATCATAGATTTGATGCCTTGAGGTTCAAGCATTTCTTTATCAGCCTGAGCTTCCGGAGGCAGATCCTTGACACTTTTGATAATTACAATTTCATTCTTAATCAACAGGGAAAAACAGTAAGGAGCAAATGTAACAGGAATATTTTGCAGGATATCAATTTGAGGGGCAACACCTTCGGCACACCATTCATGAGTATTTGAACAAAACTCGATGTCTTCATTTACGGAAAACACATAGCTTCTGTCAACTCCGGCGTAAGTTCCTATTTTAGCGAGAGCTTGGTTTATCTCGTTGTCGATTTCAGAACTGTCCAGGTTCATAAAGCCGGAAAAGACATGTTTCACCAGTTCTTCAAATTCCAAGTGTTTTTGCAACTGTTGTTTTACTGTGTCTTTTGCCACGCTTTAACCTCGCTCACAAATCAAGTTAACTTAACAAGCTTGCCATCGTTCATTGCAGTAAACAATAAATATGTCTTTATGTCACGTCCGGGGTAGATGTTTTTTAAAGCAGATTCATATGCTTCCATTTGCGGTCTGTAGTAATCCACTTTTATATCGATTGAATTTTCATCTACCCGGTTTGACTTGTAGTCGATGATATGGATTGTATCATCTTCAATAATCAAGCGGTCAATAATTCCATAAACCTGCTTCCCTTCTTTGCTGTTGTGGATAAACGGAACCTCATTAAGGCCATTTTTCGCATCGAATATCCACTGCAGGTCCGGGTTGCTGAATACTCTGGCTGCTTCCTGTGACTCACTGCTTTTGCCAGTTGGTGCCTGGTTGTTCTGGGTAGCGAGCTCAAGCAGAAGGTGAATTCTGGTTCCCCTGATTGCAGCCTGCTTTATGTGCTCCAGCCTGTTTTCATTATCTTTTTCATCAAGTTTTTTGTCATCTGTGCCATCTGTTGCCGATGGGTTATTCACTTCAACTCTTGCTGTTTCGGTATCGGGTGGAGACCAGGATATCGGTTTATCGGAAAATGTAATTTCAGATTTTACAAGTTCTGAGCTGTCAGCACTTTCATCCCAGTCAACCAACTCTTCAGTTTGAGCAATCCACTTTAGTGGCGAAGAGCTTCCTTTATGTTTTGGTTCAGATCCAAGAACATGTAAAACATCCCGGGCCCTTGTCATCGCTACATAAAGCAGGTTAGCCTCTTCTTTTTCGTTTTTCTTTTGAGCCTCAACTACAACTTGAGAAAGGTTTGTTTCAATATCTCCAGCTGGTTGGCGATGAATCTTTTTAATTCCTGTAATGACCGGTCCACAATCAGGGTGCTTGTCATTATTGGTTGTCAGATGAGCTTCACTCTCATCCTTGCGAATTGGCGATGCCGCATCGACATACAAAACAACAGGAGCTTCAAGTCCTTTGGCTCCGTGAACAGTTAGAATCTGCAACCTGCCTCTGGTTGTTTCAGGCAGAGCTCCTTCATCCTGATTTTTTCTGAGCGCAGACTGTTCAATTTTATTGATAAAGCCACGAGTAGTGGGGAATTTTGTGTTGTCATGCTCAAGTGCAAGGTCAAATAATCGGAGCAAGTTATAGCGAGACTGTTCACCAAGGGCAGCTTCGTATCGGTCAAGCAGGTCGCTTTGAAAAATTGTTCGCAGCAGGGAGTGAGAGCTTGAATTTCCTGCACAGTAAAGCCAGTCGTTCAACAGAAAAATATAATCATACCACGGTTTCTTTTGGTCTGAGAATTCTTCCCAAAGTGTTTTGTTTGAGTGGAGTCTAATAGTGAGAAGTTTCTGCAAGTCTGTTTGCGAAAATCTGAAAATGGGAGAGCGCAGGACTCCAGCCAGGGCGGCATCGTCATCTCTGTACATCAACCAGCGCAACAGATTCAGAATGTCATTTACTTCACAAGTTTCAGCCAGTGCACCTCTACCACTTGGTACAAAAGGCACACCAATAGCACGCAGCGCTTTCTCATAATATTTGATTGCAGTTCTGTAACGTGACAGAATCAGAATATCACGAGGCTCATAATCGGTTTCCAGTAATTGTTGAACAATTTTTGCCGTATGATTTGCAACAGCTTCTCTTCTTTGATTTAGATCGCCCTCTTCTGCAATTGCGTGATAAACAATTTCACCTGGAGTATCATTTCGATAGGGAAGCTGTTTTACATTTTCGATTTCACCATCAGGTAACAACTCACTGAGAACTTTTTTCTGGAAGATTTCTCCGGTTGTATCAACAAGCAGTTTTGTAGATCTGAAGTTTGTAGGCAGGTTCAACTGTTCAGTAATGTCGTGATACTTGTCTGCAACTTCACCAAATATTTCAGGGCAAGCTCCGCGGAATCTGTAGATTGATTGTTTTACATCGCCAACCAAAAACAGGGTTCTATCATCATCTGTGCAGATAATTTCATCCATGAACGGCTTCAGAATATCCCACTGTACACGGTTTGTATCCTGAAATTCATCGACCAGAAAGTGCTTGATACCGCAGTCAGTTCTGTATTTTATCCACTGGCTCAGATTGAAATCACCATGAAGAAGTTCTCTGGTTTTTCTTTCCAGATCATGAAAGTCCAGCACCCTGTCCCGTGCTTTCAGAGAGTCATAAATATCAACTGCACGAAGTCCATATTTCAGCTGGATGATATTATTTTCAACGATGCAGATTATATCAAACAGAGCAAAGGCGAGCAGGCTGTCTTTGCATATTTCTTCGTAAACCTCTTTGCGTAACTCTGTATTAGGTTTCCTGCCTGAAATTACGCGGAGAGTTCCAGCGTCAGTCAGAACAAGCTTCTTGAGTCTGGTTATAATTTCAGGATTACTGTTATCAAGCTCAGCTATAGAATCAAGTGTGTTGCGAAACTCAGCCATCTTTTTGGTGAAGCCTTTTGTAGGATCATCGCCCTCCACAGCTTCCAGTTCAGACAAATCATCTTTTAATTGAATGGCACAGTTTTTTGTAAACGCAATAACGTCACTTTGTTTTTTAATTCCACCTTTTCCATAAATATTGTCCAGTAAATCGACAATAAGTTCATCAAACAGATCAGTTCGTTTATCAAGTGGTACAGCAACATTATTCTGGTCGGCAACCTTGTCACTCCACCTGTCAATTTCAACCCGATTGTTCAACACTTCCTTCAGTTTATCTCTAACCGATCCAGGTTTTTTCCCAAGCTTTGCAAGTTCAGCAAGAGCAGGCTTATCAGAGGAAAGCTCTTTCTCCAGTTTTACAATAGCCTCTTCCCACAACTCGTCTGTTTCTTCAATTACAACAAATGATGGGCCAACATTTGCTTCATCAGCGAATCGGTTAAGCAATCCCTGACACCAGGAGTGGATTGTTCCAATCTGCAAGCCGGACTGATCATCAAGCATTTCTTCATACAGAACTCTTGCTCTGGCGCAATTTTCCTCAGTCGGTTCAGCGTCTGTCATTTTTTTCAGCTTAGCACGCAATTCACTATCATCTGCAATTACGTATTCGCGAAACCTGACCAGCAGTCTTTTCTGAATTTCAGTAGCAGCTTTTTTTGTAAATGTGAGTGCTACTATACTTTTCAGGTCAGCACCATCAAGCAGCAGACGCACAATCCTGTCGATAAGAACTTTTGTTTTGCCACTTCCAGCAGAAGCTCTCAACAGTATTGATTGACCAGGGTTTGCAGCATTCCGCTGTTCTATTGTTGCGCTCTTGCTGTTGTCGATTTGCCATTGTTCTTGTTTACACATTATCGCACCTCATCTATCCGACATGTGGTTTTAAGATGGCAATAAGTACATGGTTTCGGGTCACCCGATTTCTCCCAATCATCTTTATTGAGTAACCTGAAACTTTCATCGTAATTTCTCGACTTCAACGCGACATCAACAATTGTTTCAGCTGCTTCTTTCAAAATATCAGGAGTCAATTTAACTTCCGGCTTAATCATCACTTCGTCTTTGCCCAATTTGTAATATCCACCAGAAATCACATTGCCACTCACTCCTGAAACTTTTCCAAGAGTCATAGCCAAGGCATAAATATGAAGCTGCAAATCTTTATAACCGATGACATCTTTCATGATCGGGGTTTGTCCACTTTTGTAATCATAAACGTGATATGTTTTTTCGTTTTCGAGATTGATATCGATTCTATCAATCCGCCCTTTGATAACAATTTCCTCAATTTTAGATTGCACCGTAACGCCAAGATCTCGTAAGTCGCCAAGCGTGAATTCAAATGGAGCTTCGTGCTTGCTCGGTTTATGCAGGTCCAGGTTTTTAATCTCCAGCTTTATAATCTCAGGCACAAACTGCAGGAAAGACGCTTCCCACATCCTGCTTTGAGACAGATCGCCTCTTTTAGAAAACTCTTTGTCAGCTACTTTGCACAGGGCAGCTTCAGCCCCGGCAATATCTCCATCTTCCAGCAGCTTTGGCAGATCGCTATATGTGAAAGCGGTATTCATAACCGAGTGAGTAATTTCTCCGTACTCTTTGCCGCCAATCTTTGTATCCATCTCATCTTCTTGCCCAATACCAAACCCCTTTTCAATCAGATAGTGGAATGGGCAGCCAAGATATTTGGATATAGAACTGTTGCTCAAGTGGCTTGCTTTTCGTGGCGAACCTGTAACAGGAATTTCAATACCTTCGTTCTGAAAACTGGTTTGCTCATTCCTGATTGCATCCAGATCAGGAAGCAGTTCCCGATAAACAGGCGCACCATCAGCAAATTCAATATCTTTTTTCAGGGTTGTAGTCAGCCTGGAAATAAATGGCGACGGCAAAGTAGGTCGACCGGCTTTTTCAGCAGTCCAGGTGATAATTACTTTTTCTCCGCCATGCAAAATTCGCATAAACAGATCTGCTTCAAGCCCAAGTCTGTCTTCCCATGTTTGCAGCCCACTACTCATGCGCCAACTATTTCCCAGCAGGATTGGCCGATTCTGTTTTCCAGGGAAAGTATCAGCGTCCATTCCTGCCAGAATCAATAAATCGGCATATTCAATTCTGGCTTCAACCAGACCGGTTACCTGAACTGGCAAGTGTTCTGCACGATGAGGTCGTGCATCGATTCCGCTTAGCAGTCTGCCAAGCTCAACACAAAATTCTGACAATGAAACCTTTGGAAGTTGATCAGACTGTTCAACAAGACTGTCCAGCAAATCGATAATACCAATTAACGCAGAAACTTTACTTTCACCCTCAAGCTCATTGCTATTGGCAGTTGCAATCCCCCAAGCTTTACGCAGACCTGCAACATGTTCAGCCCAGCTTTTCTTTCCTTTAGTATCAAGGCGTTTGAAAATCTCAATAATTTCCGACAGCAATTCTTTTAAGCTTGAGCCTTCTTTAATTCTTTTTTTGAAACCATCGGGCCCATTTGCTTCCAGATACCCTCGCATCAGTTCTTTTTCAAACTTCAGAACATCAGCACTCTTGAATTTCACGTCAGGGTGGGTGAGAAGCTCAAGCAGTTCTCCGCTTTGCATATTGGTTACTGCCATTCTCAGCAGAGCCCAAATCAGCAAACCTTCTTTTGTCGATGGCAAAGGAGTTCCGCCAGTATCATCAACAGTTATTCCCGCAGCTTCAAGTTGGTGGACAATTCGTTTTGCAAGTGAACTGTCTGCAGTTGCAACAACAATCGATTGGTCCGCACCATTTTCCTGCAATGACTTGATTACTTGTTCAGCTACGAACCTGCTTTCAGATTCAGAGTCACCACACATATTCAGTAAGTCTTCAAGCAGCTCATCGTCGGATTGTTTTACCATCGCAATTTCAACAGGATCATTGCCGGTAATTTTTGAAACACAATTTATAACCGGAAATTGAGGGTGGAAGCGTGAGGTCTTTGAATAACCAGCAGATAACAATCTTCCGATGGTGTCATTATCTGTCAGTTGATCAGCAACAATCAGAGCTTCATCAACCTGGCTTGCAAGATGAGTCAGCAACCTCAGATGAACAGGTTTGATGTCATTCATTCCAGCAACAACAATTCTGTTTACAGGAAGCAGTTTTTCGCTTTCACAAACCTGATCAATAACATCCAGAGCCAGGTCAACAGGGTCATATGTAATCTTGTTCCGATACAAACCCCACGCATCTTGTACGCGCGACAAGTCTCTTGCAAATAATTCACCATCGCCGTTTATATCTTCAATCTTTCTGTCTGCAGTTCGCATTTCATCAAACAGGCTTATCAATTCAGTAGCGATACCTGGAATAGATGACTTGGATTCATTTGCCCATTCAAGTTTCAGCAATTCGTGAGCAAGAACAAGTTCACGCAAATGCCCGGGAAATTCAGGTTGTTGAACAGTTTCCAATCGTTCAGCCAGAGTCCTGACCAAGAGGGCCGGTGTCGTGACTTCCGGTAGCAAAATCGCTTTTTTATCGCTTAGATTTAAAAGATGTTGCCTCAGTGATGCACAGCCACGCACCGAAGGCAGCAAGACCAGTGTTTTTGTCAGATCTTTTTCAAGTAACAGTTTTCCAAGAGCGGGTAACGTTGGTTCATCGTAACCTATATATGAGACTGCAAACTGGGCCATTATGATGGTCTTTCCTTATTTAAATTATGGACTGATTTCACAGTACAACATCACTTGAGTTTAGTAAATACAAACGGCGAATATAGTTGAAAAAAACCGATAATTCAGGTATGCTCAAAGGGAATATTTTTATTTAAGGGTGTGAGAATTATGAAAACATTTCTAATCCTGTTATTTTTGCCAATTATCGCTTTCTCCGCTGTCCAATACAACATTGCCGATGGCAAACAAACCAGCATGATTACAAGCACAGGCTCGTCTGCACGTACAGATACTTTGTATTTGTTGGGCGGTCCAGATCGCAACGATGGTAAGTTCCAGGATGACGCAACTGGAACTATTCCAGATGAGGAAGGATGGACGGGTGTTGACCTTACTGTAGAACCTACTGTCTGGCATGTTAGTACTTATCGCACAGGTGTTAACACTGCATACTGTGGTGATGAACTTATTCCTTCTTGTGGCGCAGGTGATCCGGTTGGCGGCTACGCAAACTCCTATTGGGAGTTATTGGACTGGTCAGGAACTGCCCCTGATCCATTGTTGCCAACAACAATTGATGTTACTGGAATAATCTGGTATGACAACGAGCCTGGTTATGACTACACATATTTTGCTGTAGAAGAAACAGGCGGAATGATGGTATACGAAACATGGAACGGTATTGGTGATGCAGAATCTTTCGCTGTTAACGTTACCGTTGATCCTGCTAACTATATGGGCCCCGAATCTGACCAAATCCATATTCAATTTATAGGTAGTTCTGATAACGCCTGGTCTGATGAAGATTGTGACTGGCCAACACAAGGTCACACAAACCTGGATGACATTGCCGTTGCCTTTAATGGTACTCAGATAATCTACGATGATTTTGAAATTGGTTCTGGTAATTGGGAATTTCTTCCTCGTCCCTCTGTTGGAGACTTTTCCAAGGTCTGGCCACAGCTTGCAAATATTGATCCATGCAACTCAAACGATACTCCGCAATTCGCTTTTATTGACGATGGTATTGTTGTCCCTGGAACTGGTGGCACTTATGGACAGACATGGACCTATGGCCCAGGTGGATTTGCAGTTAATTGTATTGGGGGGCTGGCTGGTTATGACTATAGCCTGAATAATGAGATATGGTCACCGGTACTGACAATTCCGGAAGGTAATTGGGATGGGTGTATTTTTTCTTTCGATGTTTACAAACACCAGATAATTGATAATGCAATTTTTTACAAATGGAGTATTCAATCAAGTTCAGATTCTGGCCAGTCATGGTCGGAGTGGAAAAATCACGGTTATGTATATTATGGTGGTCCTGAATATTTTCGACATGATTATGACGTATCAACAATGACTGAACCTGGAAGTAATGCTGTCAGAGTTTCTCTTGGTGTCTTGGAATTAAGTTATATTTGGGGTCCTATACCAGATCCAACACCAGCCCCGTATTTCGATAATGTTGCCGTAAAAGTTTTCGATCCCAGCGGTCCGTATATTGAAGCAAATATGATTGATTTTGCTCAGGATAATTTTCCTGCAAGTGGTGAACTTGATCTCCAAGACCTGAGTACAAACTCAGTCCGATTTGATATGGCACGCAATATTTCAGAGGAGCAGATGCTAATCCAGCCGGGTGATTCAATTGTTGTAAGTATGACAGCTGTCAAATATGGATCTGTTTTTGTAGAGCCCCCAAAAATGTATTGGTCAATGTACCAGAATCCTCTATTTGATCCTTACCGCGACATACCGGGAACTGCAGGTTGGGTTTATGGCGATACAACAGGTGTCGAAAATGAGTTCTGTTTTGATTTACCTGACGAAGGGTTCCTTTTCCCTGGTGATATAATCCATTACTACTTCAAAGCTGAAGACAGTCTCGGCGGAGTAACAACGTTACCAGCCGACCTCACAGGTTTTGGAAAATTCCCCGCTGATCCAGATTACCAACCTCTATTGTGGAGTAACTTATTTACAATGAACGCATTACCCACGCTATTGAGTATTTATGGACATATTCCAGCTACTCTGTTCTGGAATGATTCTGGTGATGAAGAATCTGCGTCACTCTGGATTTCATCTCTCAATGAGCTTGGCTATAAAGAGGGCGTTAATCTGGATGTTTATACAACAAAGAGCCCAACATTTTACCCTAATGAGAATAATGGTCTTGGTGGCAGAGCAACGCTGGAGCAGATTTCAGGATACGAAAACATTCTCTACACCAGTGGTGATGAACGACGGTATGCTTTGAATAGTGAACCTGACAATGATATAGGTCTTTTTGATTCCTGGCTTGATATAGGTCACAAAAACATGCTGTTGGTTGGTAATCAATTGAAATCAGGTTCATGGGGATCTGCTGCCAGTCAGTTTTTCAGCGAGAAGGTAGGCATAAGTAGATTTACAGCTGATGTGTCAGATTATATCAATGGACAAAGAACACCACGGATTTTTCCAATCCAAAACAATGAGTACATACAAAGGGATTTTATTGCCAACGGCGGTTGTCCTAATTATTCGGACTTTGACGGGATAAATGCAGTAACTGCCACCCGAATTGCTGAGTTTACTGATCCTGGTGGAAACGGTGGTGTTTATGAATACGCCGCAGCAACTGTTAATACTTTCAACGACAACCAGGTTGTATTCTTATCGTTTGCCTACAAACATTGGATAACGACAGATGGTTTTGTTGCTGTTGATGTGCTTGCAGATATTTTATCCAACTTCAATCTTATCGGCGTTGATGTTCCTGATGATGAAATCCCCGGCACGGTTTTTACACTGAACTGCTCCCCAAATCCATTCAACCCTCGTTCAAAAATCAGCTACAATATGCCGTCGGCAGGTAACTTGAAAATTACCATTTTCAACATTCGCGGAGAAGAGGTTTGTGTGCTGTTCAACGAGGAAGTTGAGGCAGGCCCAGGATCGATTACCTGGAGCGGTAAAGATGAATCCAGTGAACCAGTTGCATCGGGAGTTTACTTTGTTGAATCAAGGTCTTCCAGTAGTTCATTAGTAAAAAAACTAACTTTAGTGCGGTAGGATTTGTAATTATACCTTATTTTGTGTTACAATGAGGGGTAATCTTGCGCCTGACTCAAATTTTCACAATCCAAGGGGATAGTTTTGAAAAAGCTTACAATACTTATGTTGCTACTTGCTTTGCCTGCAGTTGCATCAATCGCCGATACAAATCTAGACATCGTCAACGGGTATTATCCTGGTGTTATCAACGGCCTGTCTACTAGCTCATCCCGTGCAGATACACTTTACCTGATTGGTGGTCCTGACCGTTTCGATGGAAAATTTCAAGACTCCTATTCAGGAGTTGTACCCGATGCCCAAGGTTGGGTGGGAATGGATTTGACAGCACCAGATGACTTGTCCTGGCATATTTCCACTTATATGGCAGATAATCTGGATCCCAATTTTATTCCAAACCACGCAATATATTGTGGAGATGAAACCATTCCTTCTTGTGGTGGAACAGATCCAGAAGGTGGCTATGCAAATAGTATGGACTTTCAACTGGAATGGTATGGTCTTACAGCTAATCCTTATTTAGCAACAAATGTTACAGTCCAGGCAGTTCTTAATCATGATAATGAACCTGGATACGATTATCTGTATTTACAGTATGAAAAAGGTGATTACTGGGAGACTGTTGCAGAATTCAATGGCATTGCTACCGATGTAAATGTTGATGTATCTTTTACAGTTTTACCAAGTGATTATTCAGGTCCAACCGGTGACCTTATCCACCTGCGTTGGCAAGGTAGCAGTGATGGTGCCTGGAGTGATGCAGATTGTATGTGGCCAACATCAGGAATGGCTCAGGTAGATAATATTTCTGTATTGTATGAAGGAACCCAGGTTATTTACGATGAATTTGAAACAGGCATGGTCAACTCTAACTGGAGTGTTTCATACCCACCCAGTGTTGGTAATTTTGCTAAAGTTTGGCCACTGCTTTATGATGTCGATCCTTGTAGCATGAACGACACACCACAATTTGGTTTTATTGATGATGGAATCATCGTTCCTGAAACAGGCGGAACACTGGGGCAGACATGGACTTATGGTCCACAGGGCTACATAGTAAACTTACTTGGTGGTATTGCTGGTCCTGACTTTCACATTCAAAATGAAATCTGGTCACCGACACTTCAATGGCCTGCAGGTAGTTATGATGGCTGTGAGTTTTCATTTGATATTTACCGCCACCAGATTTTGACGAACGGCTTGTTTTATGTCTGGCATGTGAGTTCTAGTACTGATGGCGGCGAAACATGGGACAGTTGGCAGGATAGATCCTTTGTTTACTACGGCGGTCCAGACTACTTAAGGTCGGATAATGTGGTAACAGACTTGATGCTTCCTGGTCGTGACGCAGTCCGACTCTCTCTTGGTATATATGAAATTGGCTGGATTTGGGGATTTGAGGCGACTGATGGAACACCTTCTCCATATTTTGATAATGTAGCGTTCAAAATCTATGAGTTTGGTGGTCCTGGCATCTCTGCAAGAGAAATTGATTTGGCCCAGGACAGTTTCCCAGCTATAGGTGATCTTAATTTTTCTGACCTCGGGGCGAATGATGTTCATTTTGACATGGCTCGCAATATTGCTCTTGCCGATGACTTAATCAACCTCCCAGGTGACTCTATTGTTGTCGATATTTCTGCAGTTAGGTCTGGTAGTGAACTGCTGGATGCTCCTAAACTGTATTGGGCAATGAAGCAAAACCCACTATTTGATCCTTATCGAGCAGACCCGGCAACTTCTGGCTGGGTTTACGGTGACACTACTTATGTAAACGAAGTTGTAGTAGTTCCAGAAAGGTGGAATTTTGATCTTCCCGATGAGGACTTTCTGTATCCTGGCGACGTTTTGCATTATTACATTGAAGCACAAGATTTTTTAGGCGGCGATATTGGAACAACTTTATTGCCAGGCAATCTGGATGGCTTCGGAGTTTTCCCAGGCGACGAAGACTACTCTCCATTGCAATGGAGTAGTTCGTTTAAAGTTCGTGCTCTACCAACAATTACAGATGACCAGGGCGCTCAGACAGAAATTTTACTTTGGAATGATTTTGGTAGCCGCGGGGGAGAGAACGAGTGGGTTCATGCTCTTGGCAGGCTGGGTTATGAATACGATTTGTATTACACCAATGGTCCATCTTCCGGTGTTGGAAATGGCCTTGGTGGCAGGGCAACTCCGGCTCAAATTGCTGGCTATGAAACCATTTTGTATACCAGTGGAAACCTAAGCTCATTCACTTTAAGTAACGGTGATTATGAAAATGATGCAGGTAATGATGTCAACTTGCTAGATAGCTGGCTTCAATTTGGAAACCGAAACATTTTACTTACTGGTGATAAAATTGTTACAGATTTGATGAACTCCGGAAGCGCCGGTGTGAGCTTTGTTTCAACCTGGTTGAGCCTGGATTACCTGGGAGAGAGCATCAAGCCGTTTGTTCAAGGTCAGTCTTCACCGCTTGTACTTCCAATAGCTGGAAACGGTGTTTTTGATAACAGTTTTATTGCATATGGTGGATGCCCAGTTGCCGAATTTGATGTTGTAGAACCAAATGGCAATGCAGAGCGGATTGCCGAATTTGCCGCACCAAACGGAAGTGGCGGATCATACAGCTACGCAGCTGGTATTTATAATCAGAATATGAATTCCAATGTAGTATATTTTCCTGTCGACTTCAGCAGCTGGTATACTCCATCAGGAGCAAGCACAGGAATGCCGGCCAGAACCGAAGTGTTGGCTGACATAATGCTCATGTTTGGGTACATACCACCTGGACACACAACTGATGTTCCGCAGCACAATAAATTTGCATTGAGCTGTTTCCCAAATCCATTTAATCCAAGCTCAGAAATTCGCTATCAAATGCCAATTGATGGAAATTTGAAAGTTGCAGTCTATAATATTAGAGGCGAAATGGTCGCTTCTCTGTTTGATGATCAGGCTCTTGCAGGTCCTGGAGTATTGAGTTGGGATGGCCGTAGCTCATCTGGCAGTAAGGTTGCTTCTGGTGCATATTTTATTGAAGCATTTACTGACAAAAGCAGGCTTGTAGAAAAAATAATGCTGGTTAAGTAATATATTTCTATAAAAAGCAAGGGGTTCCCAGCAAAGGGAACCTCTGTTTTATAAGAGATATAAGTTGAGTAGGAGTTTTAAGTGTAGTTCTTTGTTGCACTTTGTTTTATGTAATCGAATATCATAATTATTCAAATATTATATTGCATTCGTAACCTGCTTAATGCTATACTCATACGGAGTTTGTAGATATCTCTGGAAAAAGAGGTTTGTTTGTGACCTTTGGTAGTCGATTGCACAAATTTCTAATAATCATTTTTGCTTTGGCAATAGCTGTGCCTGCTTTCGCAATTAATGGTGACGATCCAGTAATCAGCCAAAGTTTTGAACTAGAACTTGAGTTATTAAATCCAGAAGAAAAAATAGACTGTATTGTTGTAATGAAAGACATCGTCCGCGAAAAGGATGGCGATGAAGCTCTCTCAATTCCTGAAAAAATTAATCTCTATCGTCGACTTGCACTTGAATCTCAAGAACCTTTGATTCGTGAGTTGCAAAGTGAGCTAGGTAGTGAAATAAATATTGGCGAGCAGTTCTGGATTAAAAACAGTTTCAGGCTATCAGGTAAGCCGAGAACAATTAAAAGAATCGCCAGGAAAAAAGACATCAAAAAAATCTCCCGTAATGGTGGAATTAGAATGTTTGATAGTTTGCCTGTTGAACTTTCCGGACCACCACCAGTTGGTGTACCGGTAAATGTTACTCAGGTTGTATCTCAACGCTGTTGGGATGTTGGAGTTACTGGTCAGGATATTATTATCGGACATACCGATACTGGTGTTGATTACAATCACCCTGCTTTGAGTAATTCATTTTCTGGATACTGGTTTGATGCCGTAAACGGAGGGCCAAGACCATATGATGATCATGGTCATGGAACTCACACTATTGGTACTGTACTCGGTGGTGACGGCAATGGCTTATTCCCTTACGATATAGGTGTTGCGCCCGAGGCTAAGTGGGTTGGCGTCAAGGTAATGAACCAGGATGGAAAGGGTACTTATGAACAGTGCCTTAAAGGATTGCAGTATCTTGCAGAGTTAAAAGCTGAAGTAGATATCAAAGTAGTTCTTGGTTCCTGGAGTGTAGAAAATAGAAAAGAAGATTTGTTCTACGATATTTCTAAAATATTCCTCAGCCTGGACATATTGCCAATTTTTGCTGTCGGCAACAGCGGGCCTTCTTTAGGTACTGCTGAAGTTCCAGCTAATTACCCGACAGTGTTGGCTGTTGGTGCAGTTGATCAGAACGATCAGGTTGCAACATTTTCTTCTCGAGGCCCGGCACCTGATCTGGAAGCATGGAATCTCTCAGATTTCTGGTTGGATACAACCTGGCAATTTACAAAACCTGATATGTCTGCTCCTGGTATTGCGGTTCTTTCATCTACTCCGGACGGCAAGTATGCACTCTGGAATGGTTCTTCAATGGCCGCTCCACACGTAGCTGGAGCTGCTGCATTGCTGATAAGCCACGATAGAAGTTTGACTCCTTATGATGTTTATGATCTGCTGGCAACTGGAGCAGGAAGCAATTTCATGCCGGACAATGAAGTTGGTTGGGGTGTGATTAACGTTTGGGATTCACTGGTTGTATTAGACCCTGCTTTCACTGGTAGAGTTGAACCAGATTCTGGCAATAATAAATCGGCAACTGTGATTCAGGCAAGAAGTGCAGCCGGTAAAGGTTCCCTTGGTTCTCTAGGTAGTTCCGGCAGTATCAGATTTGCATTGCCTAAAGCTAATGAAATCACCATCGGCATCTATGATCTTGCGGGTAGATTGGTCAAAACACTTCCTGGTGGGACATACACTGCTGGCGTACATTCTATTAACTGGAATGGTTATGATAACAGTGGCAGACGGAGTAACGCAGGTGTTTACTTTGTACGCTTATCAGGTGTAGATATGAACCTGACAGGTAAACTGGTGTTGATGCACTAGAAATTTCAGAATTTTTTTAAAGCCCCTGCCATTTAGGTGGGGGCTTTTTAGTTTGGTTGACGATTCTTGGATATGCCGATTGGTATTGCGCTCAGGTTGATACCAAATGAGAGATTGTCTTCTCTATCGGTTCCAACAAAAATTCCTGGTTTGATACCCCAAAATTTTACAAGTCCTGGATAAAGGTTGAGTCGTATTTTGTAGTCTTTTGATTTTGCCAACAACAGTGATGCCATCAAAGAGTTATTGCGGTCATAGAATATTCCGCCAGACAAGGCCAGATTAACCGTATTTGAATGCTCATCAACTTCAATCAGATTGTCAGCCTTCATTCCAGCACCGAAAGAAACACATCGATCATTTTCAAGATGTCTTGACAGGCCCAACTCGGCATGAGTTCCCATGTGATAGAACAGACTCCATTTGTTGCTGCGCGGCAGCTTCCATTTCATAGAAAAGTTCTGACCAGTGTTGGCAATAGTGCCATCGGTTGGATCGATCATTGGCTGGTAAGGCCACTCAGCCATATTCAGAGTCTCGCTGAAAAAGCGGCACACCTTTTCATTGCTAAAAAGAAAGATGCTCAATGGATCAAAAATATAGAGATCAGCTATTGGATCAGTTGATGGCCTGCCATAGCCGGATGATTCAACAACTTCATTCAAAAAGTGATAAGCAAAGATTGTTGTAACAGCATAGGTTTTTGGATGCCCGAAATCATGGTAATCGAACCACTCATACATCAATCGATAGCTCATGCCGCCACCAATCAGATGCTGTGTATAATTAGGCCAGTACTGAGCATTATTTCTATTAATACTGATGGGGACAGTTTCGCTTATAAGAAAATCGCTCCAGCCCTGATCCCCGATAAGCTCAAAAGGGTGGGTCAGAGAATATTTCAGATGATCGAAGCCTGTTGTATAATCAAGGTCTATCAGACTGTTATTGCGGCCAGCCAGCTGGAATATCCCAAAACCACCATTTACAATGATATTTATTGGATTAACCAGAGATTCGCTGCCATAGTCATAACCGCGATAAAAATAATAGGGTTCTGATTCTGCCTCCTGCGCAATAGCACTTACAGAAAAAGACGCTATAAGCGCCAGACAGAGGATAAAAAGGTATATTTTTGAATTATTCATTTCAGCATTGTAATAAATGGAAAGCGATATTGCCAAACTATTTAGTCTTGATATAATGCTTAATATTAATATTGTGTTTTCTTAATGAAATCATAATATATCAAAAATATAACAAAATGATAAAAAATGCTTGTGTAATCTTGGTGATTACGCTATAATTACGTAAACTTGTTCGAAGAAGGATCTAGGTAGGTTCATGATTTAAGAGGGGCATCATGAGAACATTTGTACTATTAGCACTAATTTTAACGTTTAATTCTTCCTTGGCTATTGCTCAATGGTCTGATTCAACCGTTGGTGACTTAGGTGATATGAGCCAGAGCCGTGGTGTGTCATGGTGTGATTTTGACAACGACGGTGATGAGGATCTTTTTCTCACCAATAATGGAATCAACCACTTGTGGCGTAATGATGGCGAGGACCCGCTTGAACCAGGTCAGTGGCTTTTCAATGAAGCTGGACCAGGCGATGGTTCCGGAATAAGCGATAATTCCAGAGCAAGTGTTGCTGTTTGGGGTGACTACGATAATGACGGCGATAACGATTTATATCTAGCCAACGATGTAGGTGGGAATGCACTTTACCGCAATGATCCAGCCAATCCAGAAGACCCGGATGATCCGATACGAGTTTTTGTTGATGTAACTACAGGCCTACTTGGTACAACCAGATCTACACAATCAGTAAACTGGGTTGATTATGATAAAGACGGTGACATCGATTTATACATGTCAAATCGCACAGAAAATATTTTAATGCGAAATGATGGCGAAGATTTCATAAACCCCGGGTACTGGTTGTTTTCTGATGTTTCGGAATCGTCAGGGCTTGACTCAGATGAAAATACTCAAGGTTCTGCCTGGTGTGATTTTGATAATGACAACGATGTGGACCTCTATCTGGTAAACTACGGTTCAGAAAACTTACTCTTTCGAAATGATTCAGGAATCTTCATAGAAATTGGGGCAAGCGCTGGTGTTGATGATGGCGGCACTGGCAGAGGTGCTGTGTGGGGTGATTATGACAACGATGGAAACTTTGATCTTTATCTGACCAATTATGGTAACGAAAATAAACTATATAAGAATATTGGTGGAGTCTTTACCGAAGTAGCTGCAAGCATGGGTGTTGATGATGCTGGAAATAGTCGTGGGTGTAGCTGGATTGACTATGACAATGATGGAAATCTGGATCTGATTGTTTCAAACTCAAACGATGGTGCTGTAACAATCGATAACATATTGTATCACAACGAGGGCAGCACATTTGTTGCCGTAGAGGATACTGTGATTGCCGATGCAGGTGGCTTTGCATGTACACTCGCATTGGCTGATTACAACAACGATGGTTTGACTGACTACTATTTGAGTAACTGGTCAGAGAATCCAAATATGCTGGTTAGAAATGATACTCCGGATACAAACAGTTATTTGAAATTAAAACTGACCGGAAAAACTTCAAGTCTGTCCGGTTTTGGAACAAGAGTTCAGGTTTGGGCAGGCTCAACTTTGCAAACAAAAGATCTTGTCAGTAGCGATGGCTTTTTAACTGGCAATTCACAAATCCTCTCTTTTGGTCTTGGCAGTGCAACCGTTGTTGACAGTGTTTTAGTAAACTGGACATCTGGTGTAGAACAGCTGCTTACCGATGTTGCCGTAGATACGTTTTTACATATTACTGAATCTGGAATTGATACACCGCTGATGTATTCGGAACCGGTATTTACCGATGGTCTGGAAAATGGTGTTGCCTGGACCGATGAGTCCGCAAGTGGAGCTGTTGAATATGAAGTAGTGGCCGCTCTGGATGCAAATTTCGATACTATTCAAGATGGAAGTGGCTGGACTGCTGGCACCAGTTGGACTTTCACTGCATTACCTGATAGCGCTACAATCTGGTACCGCGTTCATTCTCGTGACATTAAAGGCGTTATTTCAAGATGGTCACCAGCAGTTTTCTCTACTCAGGATAATTCACCTCCAGCTTCTGAAGCCACGTCTCCAGCAGGTCCAATTGCAGGGTTGCCATTCACTCTGGAATATGTTGCCAGCGATGGCGCCAGTGGCGTAGCAGAAGTTGAGTTATGGTACAATTTCGATGGTGGAGATTTCATCTATTATGGAACCAACAATGAAGGCTCCTTTAATTTTATAATTCCTGAAGGTGGCGGAACGTATAGTTTTTATACAATTGCAACCGATCAACTCGGTCATATTGAAGACATCCCAGTTGAAGCCGACCTGGTTGTAGAAGTTACGGCACCGCTCTGGTTCAATGTTGCACCAGATGATGGCTCTGGCATTGGCAATGACGGTAACAGCAGGGGTGCTGCATGGGGAGACTATGATAACGATGGCAACATCGACCTCTACGTTTCCAACCGAGTAGTATGGTCAACGGGTGCAGACAATACCAACCACCTGTTCCACAATGAAGGCCCTGAAAGCTGGGAATTTACAGACGCTTCAAATGATACTCTGGATTTGGATGGGTATAATCAGGCAGCAACCTGGGGCGACTTCGATGGCGACGGAGACCTGGATCTTTATGCCACCGATATGCAGGTTACTCCATCAAACCCTGCTCCAAACAGTTTGTTCTTGAATATTGGCGACGGGACTTTTGTTGACATCGCTCCAGATCTTGGTCTGGATGATGGCGGTAGCAGCAGATCTGTTGCCTGGGTAGATTATGACAGCGATGGCGACCTTGATCTGTACCTTGCAAGCAATGGTAGAAATAGACTCTGGCGAAATGATGGAGGAGATGTTCTCTATCCACAGGACTGGGTATTCACAGATGTCGCGCCTGCAGACAGCACGGGAATTGGCGACGGTCAATATACAATGGGTGCAACCTGGGCTGATTACGATAATGACGGCGACCCTGATCTATTTCTGAATAATTACTATGGTGGACTAAACAGACTATTCCG
>JAAESD010000108.1 GCA_024229695.1 bacterium | reverse complement strand
TAAGGCATCATCACTCATCCAGAGTTCCTTTCGAGTTTGATCTAAGCCATACAGAACAAAGACAGTAAAACTTCATTAGATTCAACCCCCTCAATTTTCATTGTTCGATTCAAATTGTCATAATTTGTAACAATTCTATACAGTTTGAAATAACCCTACCAATAAACTGGGTCTAATTCTGTTCAATTGTGTGCAGAATGTGATTCATATAATTTTAATGGAGAAAATATGAAGAATAATAAGTTAACAACGCTAGCGGCAACAGCGCTACTAGCAAGCACGACTTCAGTATCTGCTGGAGACGTTGAAGTATTACACTGGTGGACTAGTGGTGGTGAAGCTGCAAGTGTAAATTATTTAAAAGGCAAGCTAAGTGACGCTGGAGTTGGATGGACTGACTTCGCTGTTGCTGGTGGTGGTGGTGAAAATGCTATGACTGTTCTTAAGTCTAGAGCAATTTCAGGTAACCCTCCTACTGCAGCACAAATCAAAGGCCCTTCAATTCAAGAATGGGGTGACCTAGGATTTTTAGCTGACATCGATGGTGTTGCAACTAAAAACAACTGGGATGATTTATTACCTTCAGTTGTATCTGAAGTAATGAAGCACGAAGGCAAGTATGTTGCTGCTCCAGTAAACGTTCACAGAGTAAATTGGATGTGGTCTAACCCTGAGGTATTTCGTGCTGCAGGCGCTACAATACCAACAACTTGGGATGATTTCATGGTTCAGGCCAAGAAACTTCAAGACGCTGGTTACGTAGCACTAGCTCACGGTGGTCAACCATGGCAAGATGCAACTGTATTTGAAGCAGTGGTTCTTGGTGTTGGTGGTGCAGACTACTACAACAAAGCATTCGTAGAGATGGACATGGACGCACTTAACAGTGCTACTACAGTAGAAGTTTTTGAAACTTTTGGAAACTTACGTCAGTTTATTGACTCTAATGCGCCAGGACGTGACTGGAACGTTGCAACTTCAATGG
>JAAESD010000107.1 GCA_024229695.1 bacterium | reverse complement strand
AGGTCGTCGGCCTGCTGAACTGAATGGTAAAGGCACTGAGTGGTTCTATTTTAACCAGAACCCCGGTGTTGCCAATAAAGAGATCAGCAAAGTGATCGAATCGTTCGGTCAGACCGCACGTCCTAAAATCGTATTGCGTGAAGAACAGGAACGCACCTTAAACGAGGCAGTCCGCATTGCTCTTGATACCGATTCTAACCGAGTCGATATTGCTGCTAACTTGCCCCCAAGATTTGGCAAGACCATCTGGGCACTTATGGTGTTCCGTCGGTTTGCTCGTTCACTGAACCACGACACGATGATTTTACCTGCCTCTTGGTTGTCTAGTCAGACTTCCTTTAAACAAGAGATTAAGACCTTTCATGAGTTTAAGGACATGGTGTTCATTGACACCCGACTGAATGGTTGGGTCACTGATATGAATAATGCCTATGCTGAAGGTAAAAAGGTTGTCATTGCTGTCTCATTACACACCACAGACAAATACAAACTCAAACCGTTGCGTGACATTAACAATGGTTATAAGTTCGTCTGTATTGACGAGGGTGACTTTGGTGCGTGGACTCCTAACTCACGTGCTATTCTAGACTACATTGTTGGTGGTAAAAAGAATACCGGCAAAATGATTGTTATGCCTATGTCTGGTACTAACATTGCCCGTATGGTCACTGGTAATGATAAGATTGACGGTCTTGTTCAGTCTACCTATATGCGTCTTGAAGCAAAAGAGAAGAGCATGGTCAAACGAAAATATGTTCGTCTGCGTTTAGATAGCACAGATAAGTATGTTGCTGAACTAACTAAAGAGGGATATTTTAGTTGGACCAAGACTTGGGCTGGTGTGAATAAGTCCCAGTTTTTCTTAACCAATTTCTTACAGGGCCTATTTGGAGAGACAGACAACCAAAGTTATGTTGACCTTCAACTTGGTGAGATCATGGGCGAACCTATGCGTGTTGCTATGATGTTCACTTCTGCCACACTAAAAGAGATGGCAAAGTTTTACAAGATTGCCGAGAGGGCACTGCCTGACTATCGCATCGTGTTAGTGAACGGTGACGAGACAAGTAACCGTGAAGCTGAGTATGCTGTTAAACGTGCTATTGCTGAGGCAAAACTTGCCAAACAAAAAGGTGTTCTTATCATCAGCCGTGCTATGGGTTCACGATCCTTTTCAGTTGCTGAGATACAGGCATCAATTATCTGTTATGACCGTGGCGGTATCGACCCCACTGTCCAGAAGTCTGCTCGTTGCTTGACTCCTGGTAAGTTATGGGATAACAAGAAGAAGAAGTATGGGTACATCGTATCCTGTTCTATTGATCCTAACCGTGATGACACACCTATTCAGCAGTTAGTTCAAGAGGCTGCTATTGAGTCAGAGATCAGTGGCGACCCTATGCCAAAGGTAGTCAGACAGTTGCTTCGCAATGTGTCGATACTTGCGACAGATGAGTTTGGAACTGCCGTAGAGTTTGAGGAGAAGAAGCTGATAGAAGAACTGACCTCCAGCGAGGTAGTTCAGCGAGTTGCTTCTGCTCTGTCTAATCCTATGGCAGTCATTGATGATCCAGAACTGTTGGACATTGTGATGAACGTAGTTGCTAGCAAGGGTAACACTAAAAAGATTGAGAAGCTTTTGCCAGATGCCAAAAACTACATCATACATGGCGAACAGAAGAAGGCAAAATCTGCTAAACGTCTAGAACGTGAACTGCTTAAACGCATCGACACACTGGTTGGGTCATCTGCTATGGTTGCCCTTATGGGTGAAGGTAGAACATACCGCGAGTGCCTTGAGAATATCGAGGAGACTGAACGATTTGCCAACCGATTTGGTGCATACCCCGATGATGTTATTACCCTATTGGACTATGAAGTTCTGCCAGAACATCTGCTAGACATCGTAGTTGCTAACAGTTGCAATATGCTTGATGATCTGTTGGAATGTGATGATAATACAACAATAAATATTCTAGAGAAGTTTCAGAATATGCAACATATTGGCGAATACCGTGATATGGGTATCACTGGCAAATCTGCTGAGTCTACCTTATGGGAAGAAAAAGTTGCTGAGATAGTGTGGAATGAGAATGACACATTTATCTCCCCCGCTACCGGCATGGGATATGAGATTACTGCTCTGTTAAATGCTGGTGTGTCTGTTGACCAGATAACGATTGTCGATCACACAGGCTTCGGTAAGATATGGGAGTCTGCTGGATTTGAATACCACAATGAGAAGTTTTTAGAGGAGTTTGAGACTGTGAAGAAATATGATTTTTGTTTAATGAACCCTCCTTATGGAGATAACACCCCACTGTATGCCAAGTTCTTTGAGAAGGCGTTAGAGGTTGCTGATGAAGTTCACAGCATTATCCCTGTTGATCTGGTAACTAATGCTGCTAAAACTAAGAACCACACAGAAAGAGTAAAGCGACATATGCTGTGTGACCCAGAGAATGTGAGTCACTACTTCCCGACAGTGGGACTGCGTGATAAGATTCATTATGTCAAGGCGTCTGCCAGTCAGTTGAATGTGGTGCCTGAGTATGTT
>JAAESD010000106.1 GCA_024229695.1 bacterium | reverse complement strand
TTAGTACCACACCAACTACCGTCAGCTACAGATAACCATTTGTCTCCTGTAGTCACAAAATCAAAATGTAAACTTCGTAACATAGCAGCAGGATAACCATCTATGGGAGTTACTATATCGCTTGCTTCGGCCCCAGAAGTTGTTGCCGAGTTATTCAATGTAAACTCCAAGTCCATTGGTACTGCACCTCTTGCCCCCTTTGCTGCCTTTGCAAGCATAGATTCTCGTTGTAATGGTACAAAGAACCAACCACCATCACTTTGATGAGCTCGTCTTGCAGTTTCAAAGAATACAAAGTCTGCATGATGACCATCAAATAAACTCTCCGCGAATGCTGGTTGTGGTCCGTCCACAGCAACACCAGGAGCACATCTTGCCTTTTCAGATAACGATAAAAGAAAATCAAAAGGTCTTAGATTAGGTACCACAAAGTGATGTATGTCTGTAGTTTCTGTAATTGTTATTGGTTTCTTAGTAACTCCCAATTCTTTTGTCATAACATCATATACAATATCACTAATAGTTCCCTGATATGATTTAGAAACACGAATACGGTCGTTAGTAATCATTTCGGTGGAACAGAAATGTAACCTATATTTTATTACTGATTGTGTGGTTGTTCCATGTACTGTCTGTGGAGATGTTATTTCTTCAATCTTGTGTATGTAAAGAGGAGCATCGTTATCTGGACCATAGTCTACTGCAAAGTTTTCTGCTCCTGCTTCAGTTGCACCAGCAGTTTCAAACTTCATCCACAATAGTTCTTCACCTAGTATGACACCATTACGAATAAGGTTGATGTTATCAATGATCTGTAAATATCCGGTAACACCTAATTGTTCTATATCTTCATACATATGAATTTCTGTCACAAGGGTAGAAATGTCATACTCGGCACCATCACCGTGTTGGAGAACACAGTTTATTAGATTGACTTGGCCAGGAGATGGTGTGTTACCTTCTGCTGTAGTCCAAGAGGCAATCGCTTTCAAGTCATTTATAATATTGATGGCCATACTAAACTTGAGATGTAACTAAACGACGAAAATCTGAAATGAAGGTTGGAAGATAACCTGGTTGTAAAATGTATATTTGCTTACGAGCATCATTTAGGTCCTGTTCATATTCATAATTGGTGACAGAAGTAGCAGTAGGAACATCAGCAACTTCTACTTTAACCTTAACATTTGTATCGCCAGACGATTGTGATGTTTCGTAGTGATGTATTGCGTTTGGGTCTGTGTATTTGTCTGACACATATTTCTGTAAAGTTTGTATTGACATTGGCCACTCATAGTATCTGTCAAAGTATTTGTTAAACATTAGTACGACCCATTGATAATCACTCTTGCCGTAAAAATCCAATGCGACAGACTCTGGTGTTTCCCAATCAAAAACATCATACTTAGAGAATAATGATCGTTCATCTCTAACGGATTTTCGTACAACTACTCTGGTTAAAATATCTGTGACTATCTGTGTATTGCCATTGCCTATGGCATCATAAGATATTGTTGGAAAGTTTTGGAAGTACATAATTAATACCCGTTGGCCATTGAGGAAGAATCCTGAAGTTGAAGTTCTTTAAATGATAGTGTGATGTCTACCTGAACTGGAGCATCAACACCATCAAAGGTATTAAACTTTTCTCCACCATAAGTTACACCCATATTGGTCAAAACACATTTGCCAATTTTATTCATATACTGATTCTCTCCACCCTTATTATGATATGTAATACCAAACGCATGAGGTAATTCATATATACGAACTAGGCCTGGGGCCAGTGCTTTTGGAGCAGAGTTTGTTTTAAAGAAATCTACAATAGCCTTTATCTGAATTGTATCATCTTCACTTAAAGGCATCAGAGAAAAGTTAAAGGCGAATGTTCTGTATGCAGGGCCTCCGTACACAGCGAAAGACTCATCAAATACTGCTCTACCCATTGATTGACCAACAGCTTTATTACCAATCATTCTACCGACAGTACCCATCACACCTGCACCCTTAATTGAATTCTTACTAGCCGTACCCACTTGTTTAGTTATTGCCTTTGTTGCTTCCCAAAGACCACCTTCGCTTCCGGGTCCGCCCATATAAGCATCTACTGCTGCCTGGCCGCCACTTACCAACCCAGACATTACAGATCCCAGTTGTTCTGTTTCCCAACCCTGTTCATATGATACTGCGGGAGAACCTGGAATTGGAAGTGCTACACTTTGGCCTGCGTCCGTAAAACTATTATCTGAACTAGAACCAACAGTACCCTTAATCTTAAATAAAGAAAACATCATATAGTGTGCGTGTGTTGATGATATTCCCAAATCTGGTGGAAATGACTTTACTGAAAGTCTACTTCTTGCTCGTCTAGGACTACTAATGGGCCCTGGAGTACCAGAATTACTACCTGGTTGTGTTGGACTGCCTGTACTTCTGCGAGATGGTAAAGAATTAGTAAACTCACCAGCATCCATTGGTGTTGTCGGCACTGGTTGGCCTGGTGTTGGTGCGACTGCTGTTACAACATCACCTGCACCTTTTCTTCCTGACATAACCCAACTCATACGTTTATTCCTCTGTGTCTAAATAGTATAACTATTTATATGATTATGAACAAAAAGAATTACTCTAAACGCAAACCTTACAAGGGTAAGTTTACTCCAACTGAGCCTGGTAAGTATAAAGGAAACCCACGGAACATCATCTATCGTTCCATGTGGGAACGGCATTGTATGCGTTATTTTGATAATAACGTGAATGTATTAGAATGGGCAAGTGAAGAAATAGCGATCCCATATGTGTCACCGTTAGATGGTGACATACACAGATATTATCCAGACTTCTGGGTAAAGGTTCGTCGTGGTACTGGTCACGTTGTATGGCTTATTGAAGTAAAACCGGAGAAACAACTACGACCACCCAAACAGGGCAGACGCAAGACTAAAGGTTATCTCTATGAGATTAGAGAGTTTGGTAGGAATAGTGCTAAGTGGGAAGCTGCCAAGAAGTATTGTGATAAACGTGGTTGGCAGTTCAATGTCTGGACAGAAAAGACAATCGGACTAGGATAAAAAAGACCCCGCCGAAGCGGGGTCTCGTTAGACTTACTATTAAGTTTCGTCTGCCAACTTGGCAAAATAATCCAAAGTCTCATCATCAGTTGAAGTTTCAACAGCAACAGGTTTGACTGCCTCCACAACTGGTTCTTTTCTCTTTGGAGTAAATGTCTCAACAGTACCCTTTACTGATGTACCAGTAAGAGTCTTGTTAAGTTTCTCCTTTAGTTCTTCATATGACTTGAACTCACCTGGGTTGACAAATTCTTGTAGACTATGAAGTTTCTCGTTATAAAGTGTTTCAAGACGAGCATCGTCACCTTCAAACAACTCTGAGGGAGAATCAAACTCTGATTTGTCGTAGTTCCAATAACCATCGACTTTGCGAATCTTGAGTTTGAAGTTAGCACCTTTCCACAGATCAAATGGATTCAAGGGAGTCTCATCATCAAATGCCGGATTCATCGCCTCGGTAATCTTATCAAAGATTTTCTTACCGTAACGATACAAACGGACTGTACCATCATTCTCTGGGTGCTTGGGGTCACTCACAACAAGGACGTTGGAGTAATATTTCAGAATACGCTTCTGTTTGCGAGCAGTATCTTTGTCTGCCTCACTACCACTGTTCCACAGTTCGGTGTTGTATTCAGACACTGGGTCATTCTTACCGATTGTGGTCAGGGAGTTTTCAATGTACCAACCACCAGGTCCGTTGAAGGCATGATTCCAAAGTCGTACCCAAGGCAAATCTTCACCCTGAGGTTGGGGTAGAAACCTGAGAATGGCATAACCGTTGCCGGTTTTGTCCAAGTCGGGTTTCCAGAATCGGTTATCTTCAAAAGAGTTACCGGAGGTGGGGCTCTCGATTTTTTTCAGTTCTGCCTGTAAGGCATCGAAAGAACCAGATTTATTTTTTAAGTCTGCAAAAGACATATCGTATTTCCTCGTATTATCGTATTAATCGTATGTGGTAAAACTTCTACCACTATTATTTAGTATACTACATATCGGGGGTATTGTCAAGAGTATATCCAAAATAATGTAAATCTTTTTTGAATAGTGATGAAACTATTTCGTATGTTGTTTGGTTGTAATACTCTTGATATGGTTTCTTCCAAGATGTATTAAATCTCTTTAGTGGGTTATGTTCTATCTTCGTGAGATAACAGAACTTCTCCCAATCTTTGTCCATCTGTTCATACTTACCTACCCAATCTACCATCAGTTCGTTTCTGTGATTGGATAGATAGTCAAGTTGACTACCCCATCGTGATACTAAACTCTTTCTGGTGGCAACTTCTTTGATGATCCATTGTGTAAAGTCTACATCTTTGGGCCAGGCAGATACTACAAGGTCATATGGGTTACGGACAAAAGATGCCTTGAAGTATGTTTTCTCCCAGAATTCGGTCT
>JAAESD010000105.1 GCA_024229695.1 bacterium | reverse complement strand
TCGGCAGAATTTACCGATATTGACATAAGCATTACAGCCAGGAAAATGAATAAGAACTTGCGGTACATGGAAACCTCCAGTGATTCGACAGGATTTACATCGTGTTTGGTCATTTACAACCGAACAATTATAATATGTGCCATACACTTGAAACAAGCAGGAACCTTGAGTGGTTGTATCGGTACAATAGACCGTTAATACGCACAGTTCCGCTAACTGTTGCAGTTGAAAGGATACGAGGATGAAAAACCTGGATAAAATGGGAATAAACACAAAAGTTGTTCACGCTGGACAAAAGGCAGACCCTGCTACTGGAGCAGTATCTGTTCCAATATATCAATCATCAACTTTCAAGTTCAATGATGCAGATCACGGTGCCGCCTGTTTCAGTGGCGAGAGCAATGGCTATAAATATACTCGTCTTGGCAATCCAACTACTGCTGCATTAGAAGAGAGCATCAATGTTCTCGAAGGTGGATGCGGAGCGGTTGCAGCAGCAACAGGAATGGCTGCAGTTAACGCTGTTTACCTGACAATGCTCAGCGCTGGTGATCACATTGTTGCAACCGATGCTCTTTATGGGCCATCGCGGATGATTTTGGAAAACGAATATTCACGCTTCGGTGTTGAAGCAACTTTTGTTGACTCAACCAATCCTCAAAATGTTGCCGATGCAATTCAGCCAAACACAAAACTGGTTTTCATCGAGAGTCCTGCCAACCCAACACTTTCTCTGACCGACATTGAAGCATGTGCAAAAATTGCACACGATGCCGGAGCTAAACTTGCCATCGATAATACTTTTGCCACACCACTGCTTCAGCAACCACTCTCCCTTGGTGCCGACATTGTTGTTCACAGTATGACTAAGTTCATCAACGGTCACACCGATGTTGTTGCTGGTATCGTTGTAGTTAAAGATCCTGCAATTCTGAAAAGAATGAAACAGGTTCATTATAATTTTGGTGGCACTATGGATCCACATCAGGCATGGCTAGTTTTGCGTGGTGTACGTACATTGTCATTGAGAGTAGAAAAGGCTCAAAAGAACACTCTTGAAATTTGCGAGTTCCTTTTGAACCATCCAAAAGTTGAGTGGGTTCGATACCCGGGCCACCCAAGTCACCCACAATATGAACTTGCTCAAAAACAGATGTCCGGCGGTGGCGCTGTAATGTCGTTTGGAGTTAAAGGTGGACTTGAAGCTGGTAAAACAGTGATCAACAATATGCAAATCCCCCATCTTGCTGTAAGCTTGGGTGGAATTGAGTCTTTGATAGAACATCCTGCATCGATGACTCACACCGGCATTCCAAAAGCTGAGCGAGAGCTGGCTGGAATCACTGATGACCTGGTCAGAATTGCCGTAGGTTGTGAAGATGCAAAAGATCTCATCGATGACTTATCACAAGCATTGGATTTAATTTGAACCAACAATGGACAGATACAGAGGTTTTGCGCGAGGGTGAAAGCAAATTCACTTTCGCGCCAAATTATTCTGCACACCCATTGCTTAATCCATCGTTTCCAGCCACACCAGGAAGAGTTGGCTACTACTTCCGCAAGATGTTTAACAGAATTCAGAACGATGACGCTGCTTACCAGGCTGAAATAACCAGAATGCTAAACCCACCTGGAGCGAGTTCCGAGAATCTTCGTAAACCTGAAGAGATGATTAGAGTTTTTACTGAAGCCGATACTTATATACAGGAACTTATCACGCTTCTGCCCGACAGCTCACGCTCTGCAGTAACACCCAACCCTCAAGTTTCAGCATGCAACGATATGCGCACCTTGATGGAAATGTTGTTCACCGCAGAAGATCCTGTTCTGCGATTTGAAGCACAGCGCAAAATGTATCTGGCAAAACTTCTTCTCGATATTGAACACTCCTTTATGATTCAGGATGGTCCAAAGCATAAAGCATACTTTGATGATCTTCTTCAAAACGGACTGTGGGATTCTACAACTGCAAACAACAAGGTTGAAATCGGATTTAACATTGCCGAAGATCAGCAACATATTCAGTACAATCTCTCTCCACGAAAGAACCAGCAAAAGTGGTCATTCAGCTCCAGGTTTCTGGAAAAAGAACTGCTCAATCGCACGGTTCCAATCGATATTCTCTACTACAATTGCCGATTCAAAAAATCAGTTACACCAATAAGTTTTGAACTCATTGATGGTCGACACAAGGTTGTTGAAAAACAACGTTGGGATAGCATGCGCAGCCAAAGTAGTGGTTCAATTTTATCGAAAATGATTCGTAAGGGAATCAACAACCCCGATGAAATTGGCGACCTGCTTGGAGCAATGTTCATTGTTTATGATGAAAATGCAGTAGATGAACTACTTACTCTTCTGGATAATGTTCTGGGTAATCCAATCGGTTGGCGAAACATCACCGACAGTTTCAAAGACACTCACAATGATTCAGAACTTAATAAACATTCTGGCAAAGGATATCAGGTTTTCAAAGGCGACCTGGATGTACTATATCCTAACCTGACACCAGAACTTCCCCCTTATCGATTCCCTGTTGAAATCCAGATCTACACTCTGGAAGGTTTCCTGAGAACTGTCTGTGGAACTCACAGCGCCAATCACCTGGCACTTAAACTCAGGCAATTCCTGCATGGACTCGCGCCAATGATTTTCCCTGAATCTGTTTATGGAAAAGGCTGGATGCAGCCTCTTTAGGCTGGGAAATTATCTAAACCTATTTTTGCTATTGCTGTCATTCGTAAGTAATCTTTTTGATCTGCAGACTTGGACAGTATTAATCCAACATAGCCACCAGTTTTGTCCTGGCTCTCTCTCAATCGCAACAGATGTTCAACTCTTTCATAATAAGTTTCAATATTTCCAAAGGTCATTGTCGCAATTGTCTTGAGCCCTGCAAAATGAGCTTCTTCACAAATTTCAATCCACTCTCGAGCTTTGGTTTTTTCAGGAACCAGAATTTCGCGAACCCTGTCATTCAGAATTTCTGCGCCATTACCAGATAATAATTCCAGTCCATCGGCTTGCATTTTTTTCAGAATCTCAAGAGTTGTTACTCCTGTTTCTTCAGCAGAACAACAAACATCATCCGGAGTAATTTGTGTGTCATCTACTTTGTTTTGCAGAGATGAGTAATCAACAATTCCACGTTCCAGTTTGTCTGCAGCAGCTTCCAGATCACATAGCGCAGCTTCTTCAAGCAGCAACATCAACTCACCACCAGTAAGCCTGCGCTTCTGCGATTCACCAAGTATCTCCAACGCAATTTCCGTAGAGGAGTCAGGAACTGAATAATCTTCCTGTATCATTGTGCTTTAACAATCTTTTCATACAATTCTGTCAACTCTGTATTAACTCTTTCAAAACTGTATTTCTTTTTAACAATCTCCAGTGCAATAGCGCCAAATTCCACACGCTTCTGATCTGAAGATAGAAGCTCTTCTATTGCATCGGCAAGCGCTTTGGGGTTATCTGATTCAACTACCAGACCGCTCTTCCCATCGACAATTACTTCTTCAATTCCCTCAATAGCTGTACCTACATTTGCCATTCCGCAG
>JAAESD010000104.1 GCA_024229695.1 bacterium | reverse complement strand
GTTTTCATGAGTTGAAAGTACAACTCTTATAAGGCATCGGCAATGAACAGTTTTTGGAAAAAATTTACAGATGGTAAAGATGTTCCTGCATTGGAGCTGCTCACTTTACAACGATACATGTTCGGCATGTTATTTCAGGGAGTCTGGTGGGCAGGCTATGTGATGCTTCCGTTTGTGCTTGGCAAAAGTCTGGGTGCTCCCGGTTGGTTGATAACAGTTGTTGTAACGATGGACACTGCTGGCATGTTGTTGGCTCTTTATTGGGGTCACTTGATGGCAGCCGGTGGTCGACGTCGAGGGTTGTTCTGGGGTGGGCTGCTTGGCAGATTTATCCTGGTTCTGATGCCACTTTCCGGTAGTATTGCCTGGTTTGTAGTTCTGGTTGCGATGGTAAACACTTTCACAGCAATTCTTTACCCAGCCATGAATGGAATATTTCAGGCAAACATTCATCCAGACAGGCAAGGTCGATACTTTGGTTACGGCGCATTTATTCAGCACACAATGGTCATACTTTCCAGTCTTGTAATTGGAAAAATTCTCAGCGATGATCCAGCTTCGTATCAATATATTTACCCTGTAATTGGTATCTGCGGATTTATCTACATGTTCATTCTGGCACGATTGCCAAGACCGGAAGATGATAAAACTCCCGACCCGGAACCGTGGTCAATACCAAAATATTCAG
>JAAESD010000103.1 GCA_024229695.1 bacterium | reverse complement strand
CATGAACTAAAAGCATGCAGTCATTCAGGCGGTCACCAGACATGCTGTTTCGAAGATAATTCTTCACCCTTCGCAAAGCGCTAAAGGATCGTTCATTCTTACAAACTGTAGGAGCTGTTCACAGTTCCTGACTTTTCTGGTTCCAAAACTGTAAGGAAGCAATCCAACGTGTCTTTCACTAACTCCAACTTGTCTTCGAGGTCATTTATAAGCGTGTCCATGAAGATGAAAAATTGAGATTTATAATAAACTTCAACAGTGTGTATCTCCGTTGAAGCTGTCTCAGGTCTATCATCTAGACGACGAGGTATTCTCCTTGCTCGATGCAGCCGAAGGAAGTCTGAATCTGGATCTATTCCAAGAGACTTTGCAAAAATCATTGCTGCCACAATTTCATTCGATACTTCATTGTCAGACGATCTAAGCCTTTTTAGCGAGGCTAAGGTTGACTCCATGGCTATTACTGCACCAGGCATGTCTATGTTTTCCCCTTGGAGGAAATCGGCCAGCATTTTTGTTTTATACATTATGTTCTTAAGCAACATAATACATAATGTTTTTAAGCAACATAATACATTATGTTTTTAAGCAACATAATGCCACAAACAAGGTCAATGTTTACTACTGCGTTAATGAGACCAGTAGCTTTTATATTTGCTTCTGAATCTCCTTCCTCTTCATTGAAATGCAGCACTTGGATGATGGCATCCAGGCTTCTCCAGACTGCCTCTATCGATTCTGGTCTAGCTGACCATCTTGTTTGCGATAGATTCCGAAGCTGCAGTGCATTCTCCACTTCTTGCATCGCTTCCTTTAGCTGAGAATGCCGTTTCGCACTCTTCGAGAAGAATGTATAAAGCTGTTGTACGCAATTAAAGATTTTTGTGATCAGGGGCGATGCTTCACACGCATGCTTTATCACCAGATTTGTGCCATGTGGTAAGCACTTGGTG
>JAAESD010000102.1 GCA_024229695.1 bacterium | reverse complement strand
TGATTCGGTAGATATATCAATCCAAAAAAATGCAATTGCCGATGCTGGTAGTGATTTAGCTATTTGTGAGGATGGGATTACCATTACAGATGCTACCGCAGATCACTTTTCAACCTTAAATTGGGTCGCTTTAGATGGAACCGGTACCATAACAAATTCAACTACAATTGGACCAACCTATGTACCAAGTCCCGGAGATATCACTCAAGGGTTCGTTACGCTTCAACTAACTGCAAGTCCATTAAATCCTTGTTCCACACCTGCTGTGAGCGAAAAAGTGCTAACTATCAGTTCACTTCCAGAGGTATTTGCAGGAGCCGATTCAATTATTTGTGAAGGAGAAGATTATACCATAACCGGTGCAACTGCCTCAGGATTTGATACAATTTTATGGTCTTCAGCTACAGGTGGAACCTTTATTAACGGAACCACACTAACCCCCACCTATACGCCAAGCCAGCAAGATATTGATGATGAATCTGTAACACTTACGCTAACAGCTACTTCTGTGGCACCTTGTGCTGGCACTGTTACAGACGAAATGGTACTTACCATACAAAATCAGCCCGATGTGGAAGCTGGAAGTAATCTTACTATTTGTGAAGGAGATACAGTAACTACCATTGATGCAACTGTTACTGGAACAAATTCAACAACATGGTCAACACCAAATGGAACAGGAACTTTTAGTGACCCTAGTCTTGTAAATACCACTTATACGCCAAGTCAGCAAGATATTGATGATGGTTTTGTAACGCTGGTCTTAACGGCCGACCCCATTGCTCCCTGTGCAACTCCAATTACAGATTCTATAGAAATTACAATAGATCAACCTGCAGAAATAACAATCATACCAAATACAGATACCATTTGTGAGGACCAAGATTATACATTTTCTGTTGGACAAGTGACGATCTCAAATGTAGCTTTTGATACTGTTTCGTGGACTACAGATGGAGATGGAACCTTTATTGGTAATGGAACGCTAACCCCAACTTACGAACCTGGTCCCGGAGATATCAATGGTACTCAAGTGATCCTTACAGGAAGCGTATTTGGAAGTACTGCCTGTACAAGTTCAAACGGTTCTGCAACTTTTACCTTAAACATTGACCCGCTTCCAACTTTAGATTTATCAAACAGTCCAACGTTTACCTGTTCTGATAGTTCAATCATATTGGATGCTCAAGTAACAAATTACGATACGATTGCATGGGAAATTCTAAGTGGAACCGGTAGCTTACAAAATGCAAGCACCTTAAACCCAACTTATATTCCTGCTATTGATAGTGATATTGTTATTATTGAGGCAGTAGCTAGCTCATTACTACCCTGTACAGAAACTGTTTCGGAGCAAATTACAATTCAAGTAATCAGTGCTCCAGAATTTGTTAGTTTTCCCGATGATGACATTAATTGTGATA
>JAAESD010000101.1 GCA_024229695.1 bacterium | reverse complement strand
GCTCTGCAGATGTCTACATCCAAGCCCTTGTAGCTGCCATCACTTGCGAGAAAGCTGAATCCAGGAATCTTGCCACTCACTCCGCAATGAAGTTGGTCGCGTTTTTTAATTAAATCGAGTCGTGTTGAGCTTTTCGTGCTGACGCTTGCACACCCACTGCAAAGCAAAATAAGGCCGATCAAACTCCTGATCAGGCGTCCATTCATCTTGAAAATATGCAGATTTTACCTATTCTCCCAGATGCTTGAGACTTGTCATCTGATCTATACGATCTTGGCATCGTCTTGAGAGCTTGCCATCGTCATGTGAATTTGCCCTCGTCATGATAACTTGGCGGCGTTATGGGAATGGACTTGGCGACCTGCGATGGCCAGGGTATGTGTTGTTTTATTTGTTGCTCTAGATTTCATGGAATTATTGATTGCTTCTAGTTTATTTATCGGGCCTTCTCTTTGATCTTTGAATGTAATTTATGCATTAGTTAATGCATTGAATTATTGAATTTAATTGATTTGATTGTATTTTATGTTTAGACCGCCGCACTGGCCTGATCGCCGATTCTCTCAAAAAGGTCAAGGCTTTCTTTGTTGAGACCTTGGATTTCAACTTCTGACCCGCCAAGTCTTAACTTTCTAATAACTTGATTTAATGCAGCAACACCACTCTGATCCCAAATATGAGCCTGGGACATATCAATTGTTATTTTTGACGGATGGTTGTGTAAATCGAATCCCTGCAAGAAATATACATTGCTAACAAAAAATAGCTGGCCGCTCACTTCGTAACGAAGCTCTTCTGGGCTTACTTCGATTACACTTACACGGATCACCTTCGCAACCTTGCGGCTAAATAAAACGCCCGCTAACGCAACACCAGCAAGAACTCCAAGCGCCAGGTTGTGGGGGGTTGTAAGCATGGTGACAGCAAATGTCATCAACATCACAGCTGTATCGCTCTTGGGTATTTTTGATATGTTTTTTAGCCCATTCGTGTCTGCTGTGCTGACAGCGATTGTGATCATTACTGCTACCAATGCAGCCATAGGAACCTCTTTTAGCCAAGAGCTTCCTACTAGAATCATTATCAAAAGACTTACTCCTGAAAATAATGTTGATAGTCTTGTTCGGCCGCCATTCTCTGTATTCATGACGGATTGGCCAACAAGTGCACAGCCAGCCATTCCGCCAAATAAGGATGAAACCATGTTGGCAATACCTTGGCCTCTTGCTTCAACGTTCTTGTTTGAAGTTGTATCTGTTAAATCATCCAATATATCTTGAGTAAGGAATGTTTCCATCAATCCAACCAAGGAGATTGCTAGTGCTGTCGGCAGAACAATGCCAAATGTTTCTAAGCTGAATGGTACTTTACCGTTCTCTAGGGAGCCGAATGGAATTGAAAAGCTTGGAAGCCCATCAGGCAATGTCCCTAGATCACTGACTTTGGGAATGTCAAGATTAAGCCCCATGCTAATTGCAGTTACAGCAATAATGGCAACCAATTGCGATGGTAATATTTTCGTTAACTTTGGTAGTCCATAGATAATTATTAGCCCCAAAATAACCAGTAAACATACTGTAAGAATCTGTGTCAATCCATGAGGTATTTTTTGAGTTAACTCTGCAGACATAACTTTCTCACCAAAATGAATGTCAAGTCCTAACTGAGGCAGTTGTGCTTGAAATATCAACAACGCAAGTGCATTGACAAAACCGCTTAAAACACCCTGAGGTACAAACCGCATTTGGTATGCCAGACGCAAATTTCCCCAAATGATTTGAAAAATACCAGTCAACAGACCAGCAACTAACAGGTAAGCGAGACCAAGATCTTGTGGATTCGTCAGCCCAAGCTCTTTCCCTTTCGTTACACCCATCAATACCAAGCCTGTCATCAACAAGGCTGTTGAGCCTGTCGCTGAGGTGATCATCCCCATGCGCCCGCCGATAAGAGCGATGGTTATCGATAGACAAAAGGCCCCAAATAATCCCACCTGCGGATCGACGCCGGCTATCCCTGAGAAGGCAATGGCCTCTGGGATCATTGCGAAGGCCACGACAAGGCCTGATAGCAGGTCCTTTTGAGGACTGCCGAACCATTGTTTGATGACTGATGGTTCTGACCGACTAATCATTGAGGACCTTTCTTTGACGTCAGACCTTTATCTCACAGAGGCGGTAGGACGTTGTTTGGATCGTGCAATGCCTTTAATTTTCTAAGGCCTGGCAGCCAGTCGCCGAATGCCGCCTTCAACTCTTTTTGATGCCATGCAAGGTGTGGATGCAGTTGTGCCATGTGAACACCTTGGCAATGGGGTTGAAGGTGATCCCAGACCTTCTCAAGCCAATTCAGACTTTGTTGCCTGATCTGATTGTCTCCAGCAGGCCAGGCTGCTGTGATCCATGGTTTCCATTCCGCATCACGATGAATAAACGAGCTTGTTGTTGGCGCTACTTGGCTCGTTACTCCGCCGAGTTGTTGTGCCGCAATTGAGCATCTTGGGTCTGGCCTTTCTGTCATCAGCTTCTCGAGACCAGCAATCAACTCATCACT
>JAAESD010000100.1 GCA_024229695.1 bacterium | reverse complement strand
TCATATCTGGGAGGCAACCATGATTGAATGCATCATTCAACGCTAAAATAGGATTTGATGCATTTCGCCACATCTTTGCCACAAAATTTGCTTGCTTGCTATGTAATTCCAGACTAGTTTGCATGGTGGTAGAAGACACAGATCAATGACCTTTCTATCCTTTTCCAATTTCTCCCCAAATATTTCTTTCCTTGCCTCGTTCACTGTATGCTGCTGCCTTCTTCCAAAAATCGTACACACAAAATGTTCCAATCAAGCCAGCTGGTCGGAAGTTATACATTGACCATTTGCTAAAGTAGCGAATAAGTCAAGAAATGCTGAATTCTCTTTGACGTGCTTCCAGTAAAGTTGCCTTCCTCTGGAAGAATGCTGGAAACATAGTCATTGCCAGTAAAGGAGTGCAGCCCAAGCAGTGCTTTTTTTGTTTTCCTGACAGTTTGCAGGCACTCACGTCTGAGATCTTGCGGTATTTTCCTGTCCCATTGCCGATCAGTATACGTGTGTCAAATTCTCCTGCAACTAAAATCACAGGTTTGTCGATATCACCTGAGCTGGAATTAACCAGAAGGAATCATGGTCCAGCGAGATTTTTTAGGTCTCTTGGTAGCAAAGTCTCGATAACGAAACGCAGCAGTAAATATCAATGCAGCTTTATGTTACTCTTTGGCGCCAGTTCCCCTAAGCCTAGTGACTTGCGATCGCACGAGGCGAAAAACAGCATAAAGCACGCTGTTTCAAGTAGCCTTGACTTCATTAGTGGTTGAAAGAATCGAATAAGAATCTACAGAGTGTTGAAAAGCGTGCTATATTCTGGATCAGGCTTCAGTTATCGGTGGTATCGTCAAAACATCATACACTTTTAGAGAGTAGGCAATTAGCTATGATAGGGGACAAATTCCATCACAGTACAGCGACATATACATGCC
>JAAESD010000099.1 GCA_024229695.1 bacterium | reverse complement strand
GACCAATAAATATTGCTAGTGGAGTAACTGTAAATCTATCTAGTGGATCGAACTGGACAATAGCATGAGTAAAATAACTGTAGATACCGTAGAACCGGCAACCGGAACCTCACTAACTCTAGGAGCAAGTGGAGATACTATTACTGTTCCATCTGGGGCGACACTGACAAACAGTGGTACGGCAACAGGGTTTGGTCTTTTCTCCGCCTATGCAATTCTACGAGAAGAACAATCGTCTGGAACTAATGGTTCAGCAGCAAGTGGTGCAAACGCTTGGGATACAAGAGTGCTTAATACAGAGGCCGCAGACCCATCAAACATCGTAACTCTTTCTTCTAATCAATTTACATTGGGTGCAGGAAGTTATCTTATTAGTTGGTGGTGTCAATCAAAAGCGGGTGGGTATTGGGCAACAAGGCTTTATGACGTAACTGGATCGGCAGTTTGTACTAATGGTTATGGAAGCCCCGAAAATGATGGTCAAACAGACAGAACGAGACAAAGCAGAGGTCATGTTCGTGTGTCTCCAAGTGGATCAAATGTTTATCGAATTGAGGCAAATGCCGATACTGCTACAGCAAAATGGGGCCAGTCTGCAAGTCGTGGAACAGAAGTGTATACCGAAGTTCTTATTTGTAAGGAATCATAATAATGAGCGAAGTAAAAACAAATAAAATCAGTCCAGTTGGCGCAAGCGGCACTGTTACATTAGGAGACAGTGGGGATACTATTACTATTCCTTCCGGTGTTACCTTTGCGAATAGTGGTACGGCAACAGGCTTTGGAAAAATATTACAGGTTGTTGGTAATACTTACACTACGCCAGAAACTACGGCAGTCCAACTACCCTCATACTTTACAACAGGATTAACACAAGCTATAACCCCCAGCAGTACATCAAGCAAAATTTTAGTAATGGTTTGTGCATCATTAGCTAGTTCTGTAACCGATCATCAATATATGACCATATTCAGAGATTCCACTGCTTTTGCTGTGGGCACTTGGGCAACAGGTAGTCAGAATAATGTTACTGCGGTTGTATCTTCTACTGGGTCTGGATACGGCTTACCATCAACTCAATCGTTTCAACATATAGATACACCATCGACTACGAGTTCTGTTACTTATACTTTAAAGATTGCTGCCTATGGTGGTCACGCCATATATCTCAATAGATCGAAGGATACAACAAACACTGGTGACGTTGTTGGTGCCTCATCATCTATTACACTGATGGAGATTGCAGGATGAGCACAGTAAAAGTAGACGCAATATCACCCAGAACAACATCCAGTACAATTGTTATTGGTGCTGCTGCAAGTAATATCACAGCATTAACTTCTGCAACAACAATCACTATTGACTACAATGACAATAATAACTTTAGCGTGACACTTGCACATAACGCTACATTTGCTAATCCATCTAACCCAACTGCCGGGCAAACTGGTTCTAT
>JAAESD010000098.1 GCA_024229695.1 bacterium | reverse complement strand
TTGAGGGCGGGTGACTGGTTTATTGAACTTGGCCCTGCAGCTGGTGACTTTGGTGGCGAAGTTGTTTATCAAGGTGAGTTGGAGCATCTGTTAAGCGATGCCGATACTTTGACTGCTCGTTATATTCGTGGTGATAGTAGTCTTGAGTCACTGGCCGAAAAAAGAGGGAATGCAAAATCAAGTCTGGTGGTCAAAGGTGCTCGTCTGCATAATCTACAGAATATAGATGCCAGAATTCCATTGCAACGATTTGTCTGTTTGACCGGTGTTTCCGGGTCGGGTAAAAGTACTCTGATGAATCACATTATTGGCGATGGCTTAAACGGTAAAGCCGAAGGCAATGCTGAACGTACCAGCCCGTTCACCGGTTTTCAGGGTGCTCACTGGATTAACAAGGTGGTAACTGTTGACCAGTCTCCAATCGGCAAATCAAGTAGATCAAATCCGGCAACATATCTTCAGGTTTTAACTCCAATCAGAGAGCTTTTCGCTGAAACAGTTGATGCTCGGGCGAAAGGTTTTACTGCCAGCAGATTCAGTTTTAATACTGCTGGTGGCAGATGTTCAGAGTGTAATGGACTTGGTGAGCATCGGGTTGAGATGCATTTTATGGCCGATATTTCAGTTATTTGTGATGAGTGCAGAGGAAGCAGATTCAATTCTCAGACTCTTGAAATCAAATTCAAAGGCAAAAATATTGCTGCTGTTCTTGATATGACAGTTGAACAGGCATTGGAGTTCTTCAAATCAGAAGTTGCCATTCGTGATCGATTATTAATCCTGCGTAAGGTTGGACTTGGCTATCTCAGACTGGGACAACCAGCTACAACTCTTTCGGGCGGAGAAAGCCAGAGATTAAAAATAGGCCGTGAGTTGGTTTCAAGCTCCACATACAAGAATCTTTACCTTTTGGATGAGCCAACAACAGGTCTGCATATTGACGATGTGAAAGCATTGGCAACAGTTTTGCATGAGTTGGTTGATAAAGGACACTCTGTTGTAGTGATTGAGCACAATCTGGATTTAATTGCTCAAGCTGATTGGATAGTTGACCTTGGGCCCGGTGGAGGTCAGAATGGTGGAAGAATCGTTGCAGAAGGAACTCCAGCTCAACTGGCGCGTTCCAAGAGTTTGACAGGACAGTATTTGAAACAACGCAAGCAGCAGATCGAAGGTAACAAATGAGAGTTCTAGTAACTGGTGGTGCAGGCTATATTGGCAGTGCAACTGTGCAGGCTCTACTAGCAAAAGGGCACGATGTAGAGATACTGGATAACTTCAGTACTGGACATCGTAAAGCCCTGGCAGATGTTCCTTTGCATGAAGGAACTTTGCTGGACGATAGTTTTGTATCTTCTGTTTTTGCAAACCCATTTGATGCAGTTATACACTTTGCAGCATTCAGTCTTGTTGGTGAATCTGTAACTGACCCTTTGAAGTATTATCGGAATAATGTTGCTGGTAGTTTGAACCTTATAAAATCTGTGGCCGATGGCGGAGCAAAGCGCTTTGTGTTTTCATCTACAGCAGCTGTCTATGGTGAGCCTGACAAGATGCCAATTGTAGAGTCCACACCGACAGTCCCAGTCAACCCGTATGGCAGAACCAAGCTGGCAATTGAATATTGCCTGGGCGATGCTGCATCGGCGGTAGGTTTTCCTGCAGTAGCACTTCGATATTTCAATGCAGCAGGAGCAGTCCCAGGGCTGGGCGAGGATCACGAACCTGAAACTCATCTGATACCCAGATTATTACGATCTTTGGTTGACGAAAATGTGAGTTTTAAAATATTTGGCAACGATTACGATACTCCGGACGGAACTTGCATCCGTGATTATATTCACATCGCTGACCTTGCCGTTGCACATATCAAGGCAATAGAAGCTGTCGATGAAATCGGACTCACTCAGATTAATCTTGGTACTGGTGATGGACAATCTGTGCAGGAAATTGTTGAGTGTGCTTCCAGAATAACAGGCAGGGAAATTTCTCCTGCAATAACTTCCCGTCGAGCTGGTGATCCTCCAAGACTTGTTGCAGCAAACGATAAAGCTAAGTCGATACTTGGCTGGATCCCAAAAAAGAGCGATCTTGATAGTATAATAACAGATGCCTGGAATTGGCATAGTAACAACCCGGATGGTTATAATGACAGGGGATAAGAGCTTACTGTTTAATCATTTTCGGGAAAAAGCTGTACACAGCTTGACAATTAGCTCTTTAGAGTGTTTTATTCCCGAACAGTCGCTTTGCGATTGTAGTAATTTGGGTGCCCGGATAGCTCAGCTGGTAGAGCACATGACTGAAAATCCTGGTGTCGGTGGTTCAAGTCCGCCTCCGGGCACCATTTTACAAGTTCAAGCCGATGTAGCTCAGTCGGTAGAGCAGCTCACTCGTAATGAGCAGGTCTGCGGTTCAATTCCGCACATCGGCTCCAGTGCATTGAAAATCCCCCTTTACAATTCAAATAATGTTTTTCTGCGGTCCTCTGTTTATGATCGAAAGGTCTTGTTGTGCAACTAAAAGTAAGTGTTTCCGGTATTCGTGGAGTTATTGGTGATGGTCTTGATGCTCAAACCATTACAGCCTGGGCAACTGCTTTTGGCAAATGGCTTCCTGCAGGAACGGTTGTTGTTGGTAGAGACCCACGGCCTTCAGGACCGATGGCTCTCAATGCAGTAACTGCAGCTCTTGTTTCTACCGGGCATGATGTCGTCGACATAGGTATAGCTTCAACGCCAACTACTGAAATGGCTGTTCAGCAAAGCGATGCTGTTGGTGGTGTTATCATTACTGCAAGTCACAATCCTCAGCAATGGAATGCACTGAAATTATTAACCGATAAAGGTCTGTTTCTTACTGCTTCTGAAAATGCAGACATGCAAAATGAATATGACGCTGGCGGACATGTCACTTGGGATAAATTGGGCAGCCAAAGTAGCCTTGAAGGTGCAGATGAAGCGCATATCAAAGCAATCATGGAACTGCCGTGGTTAAATAAAGAAGCAATTGCAGCCTGTAATCTTACTGCTGCAGTTGATGCTGTTGAAGGAGCAGGTGGCAGGATTGTGCCGATGCTTCTCGAAGAGCTTGGTGTGAAATGCCAGCCTCTTTATTGTGACATGACAGGTAATTTCCCTCATACTCCTGAACCAACTCCAGCTAATCTGGTTGAATTGGGAGAGCTTGTTGCAAATGGCGATGCAGATTTGGGTTTTGCTGTTGATCCCGATGTGGACAGACTGGTACTTGTTGAAGGTTCTGGAAATCTTTTGAGTGAAGAAATGACTCTTGCCGTTGCTGTTGATTTCCTGTTGGGGAAACAGCCTGGTGATGTAGTTGTCAACTTGTCTACAACCGGTTTGATTGAAGAGGTTGCTGCAAGGCATGGTTCAACTGTTAAGCGTTCACCTGTTGGTGAGATTAATGTAGTTGAAAAGATGCATTTGTGCGATGCTGTCATTGGTGGAGAGGGAAATGGCGGAGTTATTTATCCAACGTTACATGCAGGGCGTGATGCGCTTGTAGGAATTGCCATGGTATTGCAATATATCGCAGACAGTGGCAAGACTTTGAGTGATATTATCTCTGATTATCCACCTGTGGTTATGGTCAAAGAGAAGTTTGATTTCAGTGGCAAGTTTGATGTCGAAGCTGTATCGAAAGCTCTGATGAAGCTGGGCGATGGCTCACTGGATAAAAGTGATGGTGTAAGATGGAGTGACGGTAGTTGCTGGGTCCATGTCAGATCAAGTAATACCGAGCCGATTGTCAGAGTAATTGCTGAAGCTGAATCACAGGATAAAGTCAATAGCCTGGTTCTAAGAACTCAGGACTATTTGAAAGGCTAGGTTTTATATGTGCGGTATAGTTGGAATTACTGGAAACAAGCCAGTAGCAGATATACTTATAAATGGTCTTAAAAGGCTTGAATACAGAGGTTATGATAGTTCTGGAATCGCGATTTCCAATGGTGGCCTGAATGTTTTCAAAGCTAAAGGTAAAATAACCGAGCTTGAAAACGTGACTCGTGGGAAAGATCTGGAAGGTATGACTGGTATTGCTCATACACGCTGGGCAACTCACGGCCCACCAAATGAAATAAATGCTCACCCACATTGTGATGGTGATTGTAATGTTGTAATCGTTCATAATGGAATTATTGAAAACTTTACTGCTCTTAAAACCAGGCTCTCTGCTTCTGGTCATGAGTTTATTTCAGATACCGATTCAGAAGTGCTGGCTCATCTAATCAGTGAGTATTACGAAGGTTGTCTTGAAGCTACTGTGCGTAAGATTCTGCACCTTGTTGAAGGTACTTATGGTCTTGCAGTTATGCATGCTGATGAACCTGAAAAAATTGTTGCTGCCAGGCTCGGTTCGCCACTTGTAGTTGGGTTGGGAGAGGATTGTAACTATTTAGCAAGCGATGTTGCAGCTATTTTGGGCGAAACCAAGCGTGTCTTGTATCTCAAGGATGGAGATGTGGCTGTTTTGTCTCCTGACGGGGTTGACGTAACAAGTATCGATAATGTGTCTCTAAGTCGTGAGATAAATGAAATTAGTTGGGACCTTGATCAAATCCAAAAAGGCGGTTATCCGCACTTCATGCTCAAGGAAATTTTTGAGCAACCCAAAACAATTCGTGATTCATTCAGAGGTAGAATATTGCCTGAGCTTGGCGATATGAAACTGGATGGCCTGGAGATGAGTGACACAGAATTACGCGAGATCAAAAGAATTGTAATTTTAGCTTGTGGCACTAGCTGGCATGCTGCATTGCTTGGTGAATACCTTATTGAAGAACATGCAGGAATTCCGGTCGAAGTAGAATATGCATCGGAATTTCGCTACAGGTCACCAGTTATTGAGTCTGGGACGATTTGTTTTGTGATTAGCCAGAGTGGCGAAACACTTGATACTCTGGAAGCAATGCGTGAGGCTCGACGCAGAGGAGCAAAAGTACTTGGTTTGACCAACGTGGTTGGATCAACTATTGCTCGAGAATCAGATGCCGGTATTTATATTCATGCTGGTCCTGAAATTGGTGTTGCCTCAACCAAGGCTTTCACAAGTCAGGTTACAATATTGTTGTTACTGACTGTGTTGCTTGCACGTAGACGCAATATGTCTCTGGTCAGAGGACAGCGAATTATTAAAGAGCTGGAGCTTATTCCAGAAAAGATTAACAAGATTCTGGAACAATCTGACAAGATCCTGGAGATTGCCAAAGTTTATAAGGATGTTGCAAATTTCTTGTATCTTGGCAGAGGGTATAATTTTCCAATTGCCCTAGAAGGCGCTCTGAAATTAAAAGAGATCAGCTATATTCATGCAGAAGGATACCCGGCTGCAGAGATGAAGCATGGTCCCATTGCGTTGATTGATCCCGACATGCCCGTGCTGGTTATCAGTACCAGTGATGGTAGCTATCAGAAAATCAAGGGTAATGTACAGGAAGTTAAAGCACGCGAAGGGAAAATCATCAGTATCGTTTCTGAAGGTGAAAAAGAGATAAGCTCTATGAGTGATCATGTGATAGAAATTCCTGAATCACTTAATATGCTGACTCCATTGCTGGCTGTAATTCCATTGCAGCTGCTTTCATATCATATAGCATTGTTACGTGGCGAAAATGTTGATCAGCCAAGGAACCTTGCAAAGTCTGTAACAGTTGAATAGGAGACCAAATTGACTAGAGAAATAATCAGCACAGATAAATCGCCGGCTGCGATTGGTCCTTACAGTCAGGGTATTGTTTCTGGTGGAATGCTTTTTACAGCCGGACAGCTGGGCATCGATGCAGGAACAGGTCTTTTTGTTTGCGAAACAGCAGCAGGGCAAGCCGTAAAAGCTCTTGAAAATGCCAGAGCAGTAATTGAAGCAGGCGGAATGACATTTGACGATGTTGTTAAGGTCACTGTTTTCTTGCGCGATATGAATGATTTTGCCGCTGTCAATGAAGTGTACAGCAAGTTTTTCAGCCAGGATCCACCTGCGCGTTCTGCAGTGGAAGTTGCTCGACTTCCTGTTGATGCTGCAGTTGAAATAGAAATGATTTGCGTCAAGCAATAGCTTGGCCGTTATATAGTGGAATCATAGGTGGGAGTGGATGGGGCCTGGTGGTCCCCCGGGACTTCAAATCCTTGTGTTGGGCGCGTTTACCGTCCTGGGTGGGTTCGATTCCCACACATTCCCGCCACCTGCCTTACTTTCTGAGAGGGTCT
>JAAESD010000097.1 GCA_024229695.1 bacterium | reverse complement strand
TTCTACCAAGCAGCTTTTTAAAAATAGCTTCAAATAATTGTAAGCCCGGCTGTTAACGCTGATAAGCAACCAGTAGGGTTGATCACGAAAGCAGACAACTTTCAGCTCACCGTTGTTTAGACGAACATATGTCAACAAAAACAAGTCGACAAACATATCGGGATTGACATCAATTCTTCATTGCAAAGGTATTGTTCTTTTCCTGATCCACAAGTCATCCTAATTGTAGCCAATAAAAATCTAGCGACAAAAGGCAAACACGTTGAGCTTATCTGTTCCTTTTAAGCAAGCGAAGTATTGAGCAACACACAGTGTACCGATGCTCTATCAGAACAAACTAAGCATTAAAGAGAAAAATCAAGCATTAAAGCGGAATTGGATAGAGCAGCAACTTGGTTAACAAGAGAACAATCGAGAGAATCACAAGCAAGTCATCTATAACAGGCTCTGATTAATACATAGCAAAGATGTATTAATCAGTAAAACCCTTCGGCATTGGCTGCTAGCTATCTTCGAAGCGATAGTTTTTGGTGAGGCTGAACACTGTTCCAGAGAGCAGCAACAAGGCAATCAAGTTAGGAATCGCCATCAGGCCATTAAGCGTGTCAGCAACACCCCAGACAACGCCTCGATCTCCTGCAACTGAACCAATCACCACAACGGCAACCCAAACCAAACGGAAGGGAAGAATCGCTTTGACACCAAACAGAAACTCAGTGCAACGCTCGCCGTAAAAACTCCAACCAATCACTGTGGTGAAGGCAAACACAACCAGAGCTGCAGTTACAAACCAACCGGTTCCAGCAATACCACTATTGAAAGCTGCAATCGAAAGATCAGAACCTGACTCACCACTCTGATATGCACCTGTTGTGATGATCACCAGCGCCGTCATCGTGCAGATGATCATCGTGTCGATGAACGTACCGAGCATCGCAACTGTTCCCTGCCGAACTGGATCATTGGTTTTTGCTGCTGCATGAGCGATTGGTGCACTGCCCAAGCCCGCTTCATTGGAGAAGATGCCGCGCTTGAAGCCCATCAAAACAACCTGAGCAAGCGTGCCACCTGCGGCTGCCTTACCTGTGAAAGCATTGGAGAAAATCGTTCCAAAAGCACCTGGAACATCAGCAAAGTTGCTGAGAATGATCAGCAAACATGCCACCACATACAAGAGGGACATCACTGGAACGATTGCTGACGCTGCCCTGGCAATGCGATGAATGCCACCAATGATCACAACAAAAACAAGTGCTCCAAGAACAATGCCCGTGAGCAACTTGGGAACACCAATCGTGGCGAGAGCACTTGAAACCTCGAAACACTGAACCCCATTGCCAATACCAAATCCTGCAAGCATTCCAAAAATTGCAAACAGGACGCCAAGCCATGCCCAATTGGGACCAAGACCATTGCGGATGTAGTACATCGGCCCACCAACGTGATTGCCGAGAGGGTCGACCTCACGAAAATGAACAGCAAGAACAGCTTCGGCGTATTTGGTAGCGATCCCAAAGACGGCAATCAGCCACATCCAAAAGACAGCTCCAGGACCACCAATGGCAATGGCTCCAGCGACACCAGCAATGTTTCCTGTGCCAATGGTTGCTGATAGGGAGGTCATCAAGGCCTGAAAAGGACTGATCTCTCCTTCTTCTTGCGGTGCTTTTTGGTTTTGCTGTGCTGCTCGCCAGCCAAATTCTGCTTGAGGTGATTTGGTGAAATTATTTTCGACAATTTTCTGCTTTTGAGCTTGCGTCTGATCTCCATC
>JAAESD010000096.1 GCA_024229695.1 bacterium | reverse complement strand
TCGCAGCCACAGAATTGGCTGCGATTTCAAGTTCGGCAAAAGTCAGATTATTGTTGTGAGTAACAGCTAAAGCATCGGGTGATTTATCTGCCAACAAGTTGTGCAGATTCACTTTGCTTACCCCCGTTTAGTGTCAACAAATTTTGTGAGGTTATCTACAGAGTCCAGGTTTTCCGGAACCAGTTCGTCATCGTTGATACTCAGTGACAGATCACCTTCAAGAAAGGCAACGAGTTCCATAACACCGACTGAATCCATAATACCGTTATCCAAGAGGGACATCGAATCATTTTCAAGAGGTTTAGTGTCACCAAATAAAAAATTCTCGACAATAAATTCTCTGACTTGGGTTCTTGTCTCCATTAACTTCTCCATGTTATTTGAGTTGCAGCTAGTTTAGTTTCTGCAAGTCTGTCCGTCAACTCATGACCAAATTGTCTGGCCAATATTTTCCCCGACAACACAGCTACAAATGCCATGTTATCCCGTGTACTTGTCAGTTTTCCTGCCTGCCATTTTTTCAAGAGCATTCCGGTTTTGTTGCTGTAAAAAATATCGTCTTCAGGAAATTCAATTTCCCTGAAACTGCTGGAATCCGGTGCTCGATACGGTTGCTTCTCCCGATTCACAATATCAGAAGGCAACAAGTCGGCAACAGATTTTCTGAGCAGCTGTTTTTCAATCAAAGAATCCATTTTCACCGATGCCGGAACTGTAGCAAGCCAGTCACACAGCCTGTGATCCAGGAACGGGAATCTTCCCTCAACAGTATTACCCATCAGCATCCTGTCTCCCTGTGAACTGAGCAGGTAACCTGGCAAGAACAGTGCCATCTCAAGGTATTGGGCTTTTGATACAGTTCCCCAGCTTGAGAATCGATCTGGCAGTTGTTCAATCAGCCGCTGTTCAAGAGTTTCAGTCACCGGTTCAACAAAGAGACCAGTCAACGATTGACTATTCGCCCACCTTGGCCTGTGAGAGAAGAATGGATCTTCAAGATCATCCAAACCGTTGCCATAAAACTTGTTCAGAAAAGCTGGCGGCGATTTCTTCAGATATGGATACAATCGGGTCAAAAGCGCAGGTCTTGAGGTGGAATTTATATCTCGAGCCCAAAACGCACGAACTTTTGCCTCTCTGAATATATTGTAGCCGGCAAAAACTTCATCGGCACCTTCACCAGTGAGCACAACTTTGTAATCGTTATCTCGCACAAGTTTTGAAAGTTGATAAAGCGGAGTTGGCGCAGTGCGTGTCAGTACAGATTCGGTGTGCCAGACAATATCTTCAAATCGATCTGCAATATCTGCGTCACCAACAGAGACCGATGTATGCTCAGTCCCAAGATGATCTGCCATTTGTTGCTGCCACTTTGATTCATCGAATTCCTGATTCTCAAAGCCGACAGAAAATGTTCTTAAAGAAGTGACACCTGAATCCAGTACCAACGCCGATGTTGCAGAAGAATCAAGTCCACCGCTCAGATAAGCTCCAACCGGCACATCGGCCCGCAGACGAATTGTTGTGGCATCGCTAAGAAGCTCGCGTGCTTTTTCTGCGAAATCATTACGGTCTTCATTACTCACAAATGAATTGTCTTCAGCGGCATCGCAAAAATCAGGAGACCAGTAACGCTCGCTCTCCATTTTTCCAGTGCCGATATCAACAACAGCGGTGTGTGCAGGCGGTAACTGCTCAACATTTGAAAACTGGGTTCTCGGGGCCAGGTTGGCCCAGTAGTGCATCACTTCAGCCATTGCTGAGGGGTCGAGTTCAGGCTTGAAACCAGGAAATCCACATATCGATTTTATTTCCGATGCAAAAATCAGGTGTCCATTGAACCTGGCATAATAAAGTGGCCTGATACCGAATCTGTCTCTTGCAAAAAACAGTTTATTCTTGTCGATGTCATAAATTACAAAAGCAAATTGGCCATTGAATTTCTCAACGCATTGTCTGCCCCACTGCAGGTATGACTGAATGATTACTTCTGTATCGCTGCTTGTTTTGAAAGACCTGCCAAGGGATTCCAACTCGCTTCGCAACTCTATGTAATTGAATATCTCACCATTGAATGTAATCCAGCTGTTATCAGAGGACATTGGTTGCTGGCCGGTAGCAATATCGATTATCGATAACCGGGCATGACCCATAAATACTTTTTCATTCTGCCAGGCACCGAACTCTTCGTTACCTCGATGTTGTAGCGCACCAATCATCGTGGCAGCATCACAATTGAGCTGACCACTAAATGAAATTGCACCACAAATTCCGCACATTCTATTGCTCCATCGCTTTGATTAACATATCAGCAACCGCACTGACTTCTTCCTCAGTATTGCTGTGCCCAAGAGATAAGCGGACAACTCCGTGGGCTACTTCTTTGCTCAATCCGATCGCTTTTTGCGTGGCTGTCATTGTTGCAGTACCACTGTGACAGGCTGCACCGGTTGAAGCTGCCAGGTCAGGGCACATTGCCAGTATATCGCCACCAATTTTGCCAAGAAATGAGACACTCAGAGTGTTTGGCAATCTGTTTTCCGGATGGCCAACCAGTTGCACTCTGTCACCCAGCTGTGCAGAAAGTTTCTGCCACAACAGATCTCTCATTGCTTCAACTTTTCCAATTTCGGACAGCTTCCGCTGAGCAACTTCACACGCCTTACCAAGTGCTACAGCAAGCAACGCAGATTCAGTGCCAGCTCGCAAACCGTGCTCATGATTTACACCATGAATTATCGGCTCAATTGGAGTCAATGACTTCACAAACAACGCACCAATACCTTTTGGGGCGTGCAATTTATGACCAGCGATAGTAATCATATCGGCAGGAAGATTGTTAACTGTAATTTTACCAGCACTTTGGCAGGCATCAACATGCATCAATCCACCACATGATTTTACCTGTTCGGCAATTTCTGCGATTGGCTGAATTGTCCCAACCTCATTGTTTGCGTGCATAATCGAAGCCAACAACAAGCCTTCATCACAATCAAATTCAACAGTTCCAGCCCCATCTGCACCAACAATGGAGAGCTCTGCCCCTTGTCGTTCCAGAAATCTGGCTGGTTGTATTATTGATGGGTGCTCAATTGCCGATACCACCAGCTTATTGCGGCTTCTGTTCTGAAAATACCATGCACCTTTTAGTGCAAGATTATTTGACTCCGACCCACCACTTGTGAAAACAATTTCCTCTGGCTTTGCGCCTAGAAACTCAGCTACTTTTTCACGAGCCTGTTCAACAGCTTTTCTTGCCGGTGCTCCTGCCCAATGATTGTTCGATGGATTTCCATAAGCCTGTTCAAGCAGTGGCAGCATTGCGGATCGCACTTCAGGGTCGATAGTACAGCTGGCGTTATTATCGAAGTAATATTTCATCATCGTCCAAGTTCAGCTAAAAACTCTTTTACATGCTCAATTGCTTCTTCAGGAGTTCCGGCAAGTTTCCATTTTCCAGCACCGCATCGGTCCAGGAAATCAGAACCAGGATCAAAACCAAGCAAAACTACAGGCCGTTCAAAACGAAGTCCCATTGCAATCTCGCTCATTGTCCCACCAGAACCTGCACACGCAATTACAACATCGCTTGAAAGAACATTTACAATATTTCGCCCGGAGCCAAGCCCGGTTGGAAGCACATAATCCAGATATTCAGATGCAAACTGTCTGTCATCTTCAAACAACACACCAATTGTGGTGCCGCCTGCTTCTTTTGCCCCTTTTGACGATGCGTCCATAACTCCAGCAGGCCTGCCACCATTAAGTAGCGTCCAACCGTTCTCTGCAATTAATCTGCCTGCATTATAAGCGAGTTGAACTGTATTTTCATCGGCCTGACAGCCGCCCATTATCCCGATTACTGTTTTGCGCATTTATTTTTCCTTTGTGTTGGTTAACGAAACTCCTGCGTGAATGTACCATACTATGACACGCACTGCATAATGTAATCAAGTTTCCAATGCTATTATTTCCACCCTGTGATCGCGGTATTTTATGGTGAATTTCCAGGTACCTTTTTGAGCTGCAACCTTGCCCCTGACAGGTGTGATTGTCACGGCTCATCACTTCTCTTCTTGTCGATGGTTTTATTGTGGCTTTATTTCGGCCATTTTCCAGCACTTGAGCATCACAATATGCTTTTTCCAGATCATTCTGGCTGATTTCGCCAGCTCCAGTTTCAGCTTTCTCACATTCAGGACAATGACGAATCACGATTTGAGTTGAAGGTGCATTTTCCCCACGTGGGGAATTTTGAGCTGTAGAATCTGTGAGTGCCTTAATCAGCAGTTCCTCACGAGTTCCAGTTTCACCTTGCTTGCGCATCTTTTCAATCAGTGCATTAAACCTTTCCATTTGCTCAACTGAAAAACTCAAGGAAGTTGAAACTTTTGGATCTGCTTTTGGTAACAGTTCAGATGGAATCAACTCAGGCTGTTGTTTTGATTCATTATTAGCAATCTGTTTGGCCTGTTTTGCTTTTATTGAAAAGTCTAGCCGGCTAGACTTTTTTGCCTCTGCAACCCACTGAACTTCACTATCTGGAGTAGCAACTTTGGCAACTTCTTTTGCTTTGGTCCAACCAAGCTCTCCACTTTCAACTGCTTTCCTGGTTTCAGGCAAAGTTTCCAGTTTTTTAGTCAAACTGATGTATTGAAATGCAGTTGATCTGGGGATTTTCAGAGCATCTGTTGCGTAGTTATGCATGCTGGAATAGCCCAACTGTTCATACAGTTTCTGATGCATAATTTCAGAAAAAACAAGCAGAGCTGATTGCTCATATCTGCGCATTTTTTCAAGCAATATTACTAGCTTTTGGTGAGCTTTTTTGGCGGATTGACTCTTGTGGATGTTGTTGTCTGACATAATCTTATCGCATTTCTGGGAGATGAATTAAATATAATAAACAGCGTACAAATATCAAGTAAAACGTGTGGAATAATTGAATTATATGTGACTATATATAGCTACCTGAAAAGGGTTTTAATCTCTCCCCAACTTTTCTCTTCATTCACTACAGGTCCTTCTGAATTTATAGATGCAACCCATGCAGGATAACATGGTGGCATGCTACACCACACGGGAGCATGAAGTGGAATAGTTTCACCAAGGCTGAGATAGTACATACCGTCGCCATACAAAAAATCAACACAAAGGGCAATAGGCTGCTCATCTGAAATTGGTATATAAATATCAGCCAATACAATTGCAGTAGAGAAAGGCAAAGGCATGGGATAAGTCACTTCAAACCATTGTTCCCAATGAGTTACATTGCTGAATGAATTTACTCCATTGCCCCGGATTGTCGAATAAATTGGCTCCCCGTAAGTCATCACACGGCAACCCCATGCTTCAATACCATAAGTTGAGCTAATTCGTGTTGCTATGAGGTATGCGTG
>JAAESD010000095.1 GCA_024229695.1 bacterium | reverse complement strand
TCCACTTGCTGCATTGTTCCAGATTTTCGATGGTGCACGCATGATTGGCAACGGCCTACTCACAGGAGCGGGAGATACAAAACCTGCAATGCTGATTGCATTCTTTATCGGTTGGCTTGTATTCCTACCCCTGACCTGGTATCTGGTTGTTTATAATAACGGTTCTGTTGCAGTTGCCTGGGTTGGCTCTGTAGTTTGTTATGCAATCCGCTCTGCCTTGCTTTATGGCAGATTCCTATCTGGTAAATGGCGCCATGTTGATCTCTGGAAATAGTAAGACTGTTCTCAACAACCTGCTATTGGGATATCCCCTTCCATACCTAAAACAAATATTTCCTCCACATGCTCATCAAAAACTCGGGCCAGGCGAATAGCCAAGAGCAACGATGGAACATATCGATTAGCCTCAAGAGCAATTATTGTCTGTCGGCTGACACCAACCTTGTTAGCCAATTCCTGCTGGGTCATCTCCCCGGCATCAAATCGAAACCGACGGATGTTATTAGTAAATGGTGATTTGCTGCCCATCACGAATCCTGTCTGGAAAGAACCAATACCACCGTGGATCGAACAGTTACTACAAGACACAGAGCGATCCAGACAACAGGCTCTACATATC
>JAAESD010000094.1 GCA_024229695.1 bacterium | reverse complement strand
TGGCGGTTAATGAACACCCTGAAAAAGCTGGCGGCTGGCGTGCCGAAGGGTTGATAGCTGAAAAAGAGGGTCGAGTTCGTGATGCTGCAGAAGCATTTATAAAAGCCCAGGAAATTGAACCAAAAACTGATTTGGCAGTCAAAATCGGGGAGTTGTATCTCTCAATCGGCGACGCACGCAATGCCAGGCTTTATATGAGCCATCTGGTCAATGATGAAAATGCGCCTCCTGAGGCACTATACAATTATGCACTCAGCCTGCAGCGTGAAGATTTGTGGGAAATCTCAATTATGCCGTTACGTAAAACTGTAGAAAAAGATCCTTCACTTGAGCCAGCATGGCGTGCTCTTGCAACATCGTTACGCAAAACAAAAAAATTCTCTGAAGCTGCAGATGCTTACGAAAAAGTTCTTTCTTTTGGCGATGACAAACTGCAATGGTTTTTGTTTGGTTGGTCACTTGTGAAATCAGATAGAGTTGAAGAGGGAGTTGAAGCGTATCGCAAGACAATTGAACTAGATCCCACTTATGCAAAAGCACAATACAATCTTGCTCTTGCTTTGATATCGTTGGAAAATCACGAAGAGGCACTTGATATTCTAGGGCTATGCAGAGAGCTGGAAGACAACTCCTATCGTGTTCTGTTCAATATGGGAGTTTGTTGTTACGCTCTTGAGGAGTATGACAGGTCAATAGAACTTTATGATCAGGCGCTTGAGCAGAAAGAAACTTCTGCTGCCTGGAACAACATTGGTCTTGCATATCTTGCGCTTGGAGACAAAAAAGAAGCGAACAGTTGCTTTAAAATTGCTAAAGGAATGAAATAGTGAAATTACTTTTATTGCTGTTGTTGGCTTTGCCTCTTTTCGCAGCCGATCATCCAAGTCAGATGATTGATTTAACCGATGCAACTGACTTCCCTCGATTTACAAAAGAAGAGCTTGAGCAAACAGGTTTTCCAGATCATCTGCACAAGTTTTACTGGCCTGGATACGATGGCGAACTTGGGCCTGGTATGTTTTGCCAGGGAAAGATCCTGAAGGCAGTAGAAGGTCTTGAAATTCAATCGGATAAAATCACTTATGGAGTAACCAGTATTGAATTTGATCCCTATTTCAAGCCATGCCAGGTCTTGCCGGCATTGGAGTTTTCTCAATATGCTCTTGATCGATGTGAAAAAGTTCTCGGTCTCAAGCCTGAAAGCAAGCTTCGTCTTATCAAACCGAATAATCCAAATCATTATATGGAATTGACCGGTTACGGTACCTGGCGCAAATTCAAATTGCAGGGCGACACTTGTATCCCATCACTTAGCAGTTCTGTTATGATTTCACATATTGTTGTCGATATGATTACTCAATGGTTGCTCCAAAGTTATGGCGAAATGCCTGACTGGTTCACAAACGGTGTTGGAGCATATGTAGCCGATATGGGCCCACATTTTATCAGTTATGTAGCACAGTTTCGTCCAGAGGGTTCAATTTTACGTGACCCGATGTCTGTAGACCAGGTCCTTTACCACGATCCACTTGCTGACCTTGAAACCGATCGCAAGATTTTCCGTATAGCACGTTACAATGCTTTTTTGATGGTATGGAATCTGGTAGAGTACAACGGTGGTCTGGAT
>JAAESD010000093.1 GCA_024229695.1 bacterium | reverse complement strand
CTAACCGCCGACATTTCAGACACTAGGAGTCTTGATGGAAACCATTTCAAATCAATCTGAAATTGCAGTAATCGATTTTGGATCGCAATACACTCAGTTGATTGCCCGCCGACTTCGTGATCTGGGTGTTTTCAGTGAGATATACCCATACACTAGGTATCAGGAAATCGTACATGCTGATAATGTACATGGTGTGATTCTTTCTGGTGGCCCGTCATCTGTTTTTGATGCGGGAGCTCCAGAAGTGGAAATGGCTTTACTTGAGTGCGGCAAACCAATTCTTGGAATTTGTTATGGAATGCAGTTGATGTGTAAAATGTTGGGCGGTTCAATTGCTGGCTCTGACAAAAGAGAGTACGGTCCTGCCAAAATTGAATTGGCAGATACATCCAGTTTTATGAATAACACACCTGACATACAGAATGTTTGGATGAGCCACGGAGATAGAGTTGATTCTTTGCCCGCAGGTTTTAAGACAATTGCCAAGTCCGGTTCAATTGAACATGCCGCTGCTGTTGATATCGATCGAGATTTCTACTGTGTTCAATTCCATCCAGAAGTTGTTCATAGCGATCACGGTATGCAGATGCTTGAAAACTTTACGCGTGACATTTGCGGGATTACGGAAAAGTGGTCTCCGTCGGCATTTGTAGAAGAGACAATTTCTGAAATCAAAGAGAGAGTAGGGGATCGACATGTACTCTGT
>JAAESD010000092.1 GCA_024229695.1 bacterium | reverse complement strand
GCCGTTGCTCAACGGATAAAAGGTACTCCGGGGATAACAGGCTTATCTCCCCCAAGAGTCCACATCGACGGGGAGGTTTGGCACCTCGATGTCGGCTCATCACATCCTGGGGCTGGAGAAGGTCGCAAGGGCTTGGCTGTTCGCCAATTAAAGTGGTACGCGAGCTGGGTTTAGAACGTCGTGAGACAGTTCGGTCCCTATCTTCCGTGGGCGAAGGAGAATTGCGAGAATCTGTTCCTAGTACGAGAGGACCGGAATGGACATACCTCTAGTGTATCTGTTGTCGCGCCAGCGGCATTGCAGAGTAGCTATGTTCGGCAGGGATAAACGCTGAAAGCATATAAGCGTGAAGCCCCTCTCAAGATTAGTTCTCCCTAGATTTTTAAATCTCTAAAGACTCCTCGTAGACTACGAGGTTGATAGGCTGCAGGTGTAAGCACAGCGATGTGTTCAGCCGAGCAGTACTAATAAGTCGTGAGGCTTAATCATATTTCTTTCTTTTGAAAGATAACGCAGAAACTACCTCTAGATGCAATCCTATATGATTGCCCTCTATATTTGGTCATTGAAGCCAATCGTTTTTTGGTGGCTATGGCGAAATGGATCCACCTGTTCCCATTCCGAACACAGAAGTGAAACATTTCAGCGCCGATGGTACTGCATGGGGGACCATGTGGGAGAGTAGGTCGCCGCCAAAATTATTAGAGACACCGGTACTTAATGTACCGGTGTCTTTTTTTGTATACATATGTATAATTTATTTGTATGCTTAACCTGTTCTCCAAGTTGGATGTACAGGCACACACTTTTCATTAATGCCAGGAGGGTCATGATGAATTTGAAAAAGACTTTGTTACTTGTTGTAGCTTTAGTTGCAATTGCTTCAAGCTCATTTGCAGGAGTATCAGTTTTTGGCGGTTTGATGTTACCTCAAGAGCAGTTTGGAAATGTTTCTGAAACAGGCATGTTGGTTGGAGCAGAGCTTTCTGTTCCTATCATTCCCACACTCGTGTCGGCTGGAGTTCAGGGCTTTATTTCGAGAAGTAATTTTGACTACAGCGACTTTTCCAATCCTCTATATGATGATTATGAAGACACATGGTATTTAGGTGAGGTTATCGGGTTTGGAAAACTATCTTTCCCATTAAGTGGTTTGCATGTAAAAGCAGGTCTCGGGTTTACAAGATATGGAATTGCTGCAGACAGTGAGTCTATAAATATGATCTATGAGAGTGAATCTCATATGGTTGGAGTTATTGGAGCTGGAATGAAGTTCCTGCTGGTAGATTTGTCAGCTCAATATCACATAGTAAATTGGGATGACCGTCCTGTAGCGTGGTCAGACCTTGGTGATGCAGAAAGTTTTGACAAAAGTTTTAGCTACATTACTTTGACTGTTGGTATGGGCTTCTAGCCTACTATAATATTTTTAAAGCGATCTGCATTTAATGCAGGTCGCTTTTTTTATTGTATTAAAGAACTGGATAACTTTTAATAATACCATCATCTTTATGAAGAAATAACCAGCTACCAATAAATTGGAGGATGGAATGTCGATTCCAAACTTGCTTGAAAATGTCTCTAAATATCTGGCTAATCTTAAGTTGGATTATAAATCATCTGCCAAGTATTTAAATGAAATTGAAGTTTACAATATTTTAGAGATGGCTGGAATAGATGTTTGTGATAGATGCTTCCTGTCAATTGACAGCACTGACAAAGAACGAATGAGCTGGGCCGAAGATGCTATTACTATTGCTAAGCCAACTGATAAACTGGTTCTAAAAATTGTTGGCAGAGACATTCTGCATAAAAGTGATGTTGGTGGCGTGAAAATCCTTTCTTCAGATGATGTCTGTGATTCAGATAACCTCCTGTCCATAGTTGATCAAATGACTGCAACTGCTACTGGGTGTGAAGGTGTTTTGGCTGCAGAATTTGTGCCACATAAAAGCAATATTCCTGGACAGGAATTGTTAGTCAGCATCAAACAGGACTCTGCATTTGGACCTGTTGTTGTACTCGGTGTTGGTGGCTTGTTGACTGAGTGGTACGGTGAGGCTACCCAAAACAGAAGCCGAATAATTATCCCTGCAGAAAACTTTGATGCCAGTTACTTTCGACAAGTTATAATCAGTCATCCTCTTTTCTCGATATACCATTCAAAATCCAGAGTACACAAAGTTGCTCCATTGGATGTTGAAGTAATTGTAGATATTGTTAGTACAATGGCCGCCCTCGCGTCGACGTTTTCAGCAAGTTCTGAAAGCGATGTGGTGTTGGAAGAGATTGAAATTAATCCTATGGTTGTTACAAATGGGAAAGCTGTTGCAATTGATGGCGTCGGGCGAATTTCAGTTGAAAAACTTTCATTACAGGACAAGCCAGTTCATAAGATTGAAAACATGATGAACCCATCCAGTGCAGTTGTGCTTGGAGTGAGTGCAAGTTCGATGAACCCTGGCAGGATTATTGTTAATAACTTGAAGCAGGCAGAAAGCATTGACCAGAACAAGTTGTTTATTGTTCATCCCACGCAGCAGGAGATTGATGCAATTCCATGTTTGAACTCTATTGCAGCTTTGCCGGAAAAAGTTGATTTGGCAGTTGTTTGTGTACCTGCCGAAGCTGCTGGTCAGACAATCTCAGAATTAATTGAATCTGATAAATGCGAATCGATAATACTGATTCCTGGTGGCTTTGCTGAAGCTGGCCATCCTGAATTGGGGGCAGAAATCGAGAATATGTTGAATGAATCGCATGGAAGTAAAGATGGTGGCCCGGTAATGGTAGGTGGTAATTGTCTGGGGATAGTCAGCAGAGAAAAATATAATACATTCTTTCTACCTTCAGAAAAACTGCCATTCAGTCCAGCTGATGTAGGCTCAAATTTGGCTGTAATCAGCCAATCGGGAGCATACCTGGTTACATTTGCCAGTAATTACGATGGAATAATTAATCCGGAAGCAAGTATCAGTTTTGGTAATCAGATGGATTTGACAGTCTCCGATTTACTTGATTACTACATCAAACAGGAAAATGTAAACGTTATTGCTTGTTACATTGAAGGGTTCAAGCAAGGCGATGGAGCAAGATTTATCAAGTCGATTGCTGAAGCTCGAAAGCAAAACAAACAGGTCATTGTTTACAAAGCAGGGAAAACAGAACTTGGGGCAAAAGCTGCTGCAAGTCATACAGCATCTCTGGCTGGTGATTACGATATCGCCAGTTCCTGTATTGTTGCCAGTGGTGCAATCATCACATCTTCACTCGATGAATTTGAAGATATGATTAAAATTCAAACTATGCTTGCTGACAAATCTACCAACGGCAGCAGAGTTGGCATCATGAGTAATGCCGGGTTCGAGTGTTCAGTTGTAACTGACAACCTTCTTCAACTTGAATTAGTTGATTTTGATGCAGATGTATTGCAGAAAGTAGGGGAATCGATTCCCTCTTATGCTCATGCACAAAACCCGGTTGATGCAACTCCGATGGCAAACACTGAAGCGTATTCATCTTCTGTTGATGCTATTGTTAATTCCGATGGCATCGATTGCGCTATTATCTCATCAGTTCCGGTGACTCCAGCACTTAACAATCTCCCGGCTGACCCTGACAGCAGGTTAAGAGAAGACCTTTATGCCGATGGCTCCCAGGGCCATGAGTTCATAAAGATTATAAGCAAAGTTGATAAACCGGTCGTAGTTGTAATTGATTCTGGTGAACTGTACAATCCACTTGCAGTGATGATTGAAGCGGCTGGAATTCCTGTGTTCCGCAAGATCGATCGCGCGAGCAAGGCTCTGGCAAGTTTTGTCAGAAGTCAGTTAAAGAGTAATCCAGCAGACTAGTTCCATCGGGCATGGCACGCCACAGCCTGATAGCTCTGATTTCATCGTCAGAGGGCGTATCTACTATAGGTCCATTCTCCCACAAGATGTGATTTCTGTCGCGGCTGTGACCCCATAAACAGGCTGCATGAGCAAGCTCGTGTACCATCGCTCTGTTTATCCAGATATTTGTATGATTGTTGCTGTAATTATCGCCGGCATGAATATGCATAAGCATTGGATGTCCGGAATCATCTAATCGCACGCCTCTGATGTAAAGAGGAGGCGATTGCATACCTGGTGTGTAGATGAGCCTGACACCCCACGGAATGAATTGATTTACTTCAAAAACGGTATAACCGAAAGCCTCATTCCAGATATTTGTGGCATGGGACAGCGCATCGGATAGATTTATAAAACCTGATACAAAATTATCGACCTGAACCGGGATTGGTTCTCCAACCCAATGGGTAACAACGCTGTTGTACCTGGGAGAAGTCATCTCAACCAGGAAATGATGAAGGTTTGTATATTCTGTGGAGTCAATTTGTAAAACAGGTAACGGGGGGGCGAGACCAGCAACAAGTTTCGCATGAGTTGTGGTCAGGCAGTGCCAGGTCAATGTATTCTCGGGTTGGAGTGTAATTATTGAGCTGTCTTTCCTGTGAGAATTGTAGTCGTTCAGCTTCCAGCTGTAACTATTGCTTGATAGTTCCAGCTCTGCAAAACCGGTATCTCCAGATTTTTCCCAGCACCATGATGCGGAATTTCCGGAGCTTGCAAGCAATACGGCAAACTCAGGTTCTATAGTGTGTTGAGCAACAAGGACAGCGTGTGAAGGAGCTGTCGAATCAATAGAATGGCATGATCCAAGAAGTAAAGTTAGTGAAAAGAGTAATAATTTTGTTCTCATAAAATGAGCACAGCGAGAATTATGCCGGCAGAAATCTGGATATATGGACAGAATTTTGGAATCGATTGTAAAAGGTGGGTTACAAGAGAAGGAAAAACTGTAAATGTTGGTTGTCATTATGTTGCATAAGTAGCAAACTTGTAATAGCCTATTCGAAGTGAATGCTAAACTACTCATAAAATGCGTGGGGGACGATGAATCAGTTATATGAAAATGAGGCCAAGGAAAGTAGCTTTTCCCCGGTTGAGCTATTGCGAATGTTCTGGCGCCGCAAATGGTTATTTTTTGTGCCTTTCATTATCTGTCTTGGTATGGGCTATCTTGCCATTAAAACTATGGCGCCCGTTTATCGGACATCAGGGCAGTTGCGAGTTATTAGAGAATCTACATCTGCACAAACAATTCCGGATGGCAATCGCAGGTACAGCCGATCTCGCGATGCAGATAAAGAAACCATGGTTATTATTCGCACAATTGTAACCAGCCCCAAGTTTTTAGAGCGAATTGTCCGGGATCTGAATCTACATCGATCTTCTCTATTAGGGGACAAAGATGAGACTCCAGAAGCAAACCTTAATGAAGATGCCGCCGTAGCTGCTTTAGTTAGAAAGCTGGAGAAATGGATTATTGTACAAAATGATGATACACATCTGTTCTCAATCGGTATCAGACATCAGAACCCTGATCTTGTGTACCTGCTATCAAAGGAAATTTTAAACAGATTCCTGGAAGAAGAGCGTGCGAGCAGGCTTGAACCAAGTACAAGCACGATGGTTTTCCTGGAAAATCAACGGTCTATAATGGCAGACAATCTTGAAGCTGCTCAATCATCGCTCACTGCCTACAGAATTAAAACAGGGCCATCTCTGTTGTCTGGTAATCCAGTCAGTGAAAATAATTTGTCTCAGGCGAATTCATTGCTATCTGATCTTGAGAATGATTTTCGAGCAGGTGATGCAGCTTTTGTGACGATGAAGAGGCTGTCGGTTTCTGCTATACCCGAAACTGATCAAATTGCACAGTCTATTGAAAATGATGTTGATGTTGCAACAGATCTTGATGCTTTGCAAAACGCTGGCTATCAGAGTGCTATCTCTCTGCTCAACGGAGAGACATATTTTGGCATTTCTGCAGGGTCTCTTCGTCTGAATATTGACCGGAAAATTGAGCAGTTATTGCGAAAATCATTTCCACAGGTGAATTTTGAAGATCGTTCTGTAATTCAAAAATATTTGAATGAACTTTTTTATAGATCAACAAAGCAGGATGTCATTGGCAGGCTGAGATCTCATGTGCAGGAGTGTATGGATTTTATGGCCGGACAACCGGAGCAATCTGCCAGGTTGAATACGCTGGAGCAGAATGTGTTGTCTGCCCAGGAGATGCTTAACTCTGTTGAGGAAGATATTTCCAGGGAAAATCTCAGATTGGCTGCAAGTCTTTCCGAGATTGGGTACAAAATTGTTGTACGTAAGGATCCAAGCTATCCTGAGTACCCATTTGAGCCAGATAAGAAACGACTGGCTATGATGGCGGTTGCAATTGCCATGGCTATTGGTGCTGGGCTTGTTTTATTAGCTGAGATGTTGGACAAATCGTTAAAATCTGTTTCGCAAATTGAAAGAGAATTACAAGTTACTGTGGTTGGAACAATGCCAATTATAAAGAATGGTCCTTTCGGATCTGGTCGCAGGACCAGAGTGCTTGTCTGGACGATACTTATTATTCTGATACTTGCTATAGCAGCACTTGGCCTGTTCTATCTGTATCCACAACTGCGATGAAGGGAATTAAAGTGGCTGAATCGCGACATAAAATTTTGGATATCGAATCGCCGATGGCAATTGAGTTACGGCGGATAATGATCAGGTTGAATCGTGAACTCGATTTTGATCGTAAGCGATGTGTTCTTATAACCAGTGCTGAACGTGGAGAGGGCAAGAGTCTTTTTGCTCTTAACTTCAGCCTGGTGCTCTCTAGTCATATGAAGAAAAAAATCTTGTTGGTTGATGGAGATATGCGGCGCCCAGTTCAACATTCTGCTTTTGATGTACCAATTACACCAGGATTGTCTGATGTACTGTCGGGTTCTGTGGACAAAATAAAACCGATTAATACTTATCTGGACAATCTGGATTTTCTGCCTGCTGGAACAATGTTCGATCAACCAAGCCACTTGCTTGATACAAAAAAGATGGAAACAGTATTCGGTCAATATAAAGAAGACTATGATATTATCATACTTGACTGTCCACCAGTTGTGCCTGTCAGTGACACTTTGCTTTTCAACGAAGTAGCAGATGGGATTCTTTATCTGGTTATGGCTGGCAGAACTCCTGGTGTTCTGTCAAAGCGTGGGATCGATATTTTAAAAGGTGTAGGTGCCAATATTATTGGAGTTGTTGCTAATAATTTAGCTGAAGTATTACCGTATTTCTATGGTCATAAACACTATGGATATGGCAGGAAAAAATAAAAAAGACGGGTGGTCTGGAAACCACCCGTCCATATGAAGTCTAGTGTTTAGTTTTAAAGTCCTTACCAACCCACCCTTTTGCCAGCATCAACATAATTGTTGATGAAATTGCAATCAGTGAGAAGTAAAGCCACATAGTTTCAGGTTCACGAACGACATCGGTAACATCCTCAGTTCTTGCAGGCAGGAATCTTTGCAGCATGTAGCCTGAGTACAATGGAACAACCATTTTTGTCAGGAACCATGGGAACTGAGCTACACCCATGTAAGCACCAGTTCTGCCTTCAGGAGCAATCTCAGCTGCGTATTGCAGGAATCGAGGTTGCCACATTGCTTCACCAATTGTCATAATCAGCAAATAGCCCAACAGAGTGTAGATACTTGTATCGACAGCCAGCAGGAAAGCAGGCACAGCCATAACAAATGTTCCAATTATCATCATACTGTAGACATTACGTTTCATTGTAATTGCAGTGATAATTGGCACTGCAATGAAAATCAGAATTGGGTTCATGTTAGCAAAGACTTCAAAGTTATCACTTACAAATCCACCTTCAAATGCGCGCTCAAGATACTGAGGCAGAATCAGCCAGTTGTAAGTAAACAGAGTCTGCACTGGAATCAGCGCAAAAATGAAGAAGAAGAACTTTGCGTTTGAAAGTGGGTGATTTGCAAGCCAGGTATAAGCAGCTTGTAAAAATCCTATCCGCATTGGAAGCAGGACTACCATCAGGGCAAGTAAACCAGCTACAACATAACTGAATGGTGCAGGAAGTAGAAGAGCTGCGGCAGCAACTGCCAACAGTGTTACAAGTAAGTGAATTGGAACTTTGGCATCTTCTACAACAACAACTTTTTCTTCAGTCTTCTCGTCTTTTTTGGTCTCATCATCAGCTGTTTCCAGTTTTACCTGCTCAATTGCGTTGTCTTCCACTTGTCGTGTGAGGATAAAGAATGTTACAACCAGTGCAATTGCAGAGATGGTTGTGTAAACCCAGAAAGATCCAGTGATGCCGATTGCATTTCTAATAGGTGAGAAGAAGGTTGGCAACCAACCACCAAGGTTCATCAATGCGTATAGCATTGCAAACCCCATTGCAGCTGTTTTGGGAGTGGTGAACTTTCTTACCCCAGCATAAGCAGCTGGTTGATACATACCATAGCCAATGACAACTAACAGAATACCAGCCATAGTCATCAGGTGCATGCCGCTCCACATACCAGTTTCTGTGAAAACAAATGGGGCTGCTGCCCAGATGACTCTACCTGCAAGCAGGCAACAAAAGGCCATTAATAGAGTTTTACGAATTCCTTTTTTGTCTGCAACAGATCCCAGAAAGAACATCGAAATAGTGATACCGGCAGTCAGGAACATTACCATATGGTGGGAATCGATATCCGGATTGTGACTATCTACAAAGATGAAGTCTGAGAAGTGCATGGCAAGATAGCCAAGCATTCCAAAGTAGACCCAGCCTTCAAGGAAATAGGCGAGATTGATTCCCCAAAGTGCTCTTGGGGCATGAATCATATCAATAAACGGTTGGGTTATCTCCCGTAACGGGGACTTTGAGTCGGTTCCTGGTGCAGTGCCACCCATAAGGTAAACCTTTCTTTAATGGGAATTAATAAGCAAGAGCTGCCTATAAGCATATGAGTTCTGTAGATGGTAAGCATCCCATGATACGGGGTCAAGGTTATATCTGGTTTTGTGCATTAGATTGATGATACATAATCAATTAACAAGTTGCTTAATTATGGCATAATTGGTATAATCTATTGAAGATAGACGATTCATCCCCCGCCTATGTATAAAATATCGGTACAATTGAACTGGGACTCTTTCTCAATCGTTGAGAAATTGTTTTATTTTCAGGAAAGAGCTGGTTATGACTGGAAACGTAAGGTTGCAGGAATTAGCTGTTAATGAGTCTGGTTTTGTTTTTGATCCTCACACAGGATTGACATATACAGCAAATGAAACAGCTCGTTATGTTATAGAACAGATGAAAGCTGGATCAGCTGTTGAAAATATTGTTGAAGGTATAAAAGCTGAATTTGAAGCTGATGGCAGAGATGTTTACAGACATGTTTTGGAGTTTATTCATAATCTTCAGGAGCAGGGGTTGAGTTCGCTGGAGGCTCCTGTTGAATAAAGCAGATGTTGTAATTGGTGTTACTGGTCTGAATGCAACGGATAACCCGGGCCCAGGGATATCAGTAATCAGGTCTTTAAGACATGACCCTGAATTCAAAGGAAAAATAATTGGTCTGTCATATGATGCTTTGGATCCTGGTAACTTTTCAGATTATGCAGATGCAGTATATCTGATTCCTTATCCATCAGAAGGTGAAGACGCTCTTAAAAACAGAATAAAGTATATTATTAACCAGACAGGAATGCAGATTTGTATTCCGACCCTGGATTCTGAGCTTCCTGGTTTTAATGCGATTTCTGACAATCTGGAAGAGGCAGGATGCAAAATGTTTCTGCCGACCAAAGATCAGTATGAGATGCGGTCAAAAACCAAACTTCCAGAGCTTGGAGCTGCAGCCAAGATCAGAGTGCCAGCACAGTGTGTAATAGCATCGATTGATGATGTCTACAAATTACACGAGCAATTCACTTTCCCATTGGTAATCAAAGGTGTGTTCTACGGAGCAGAAATTTGTCACTCTGTTGAAGATGCATCGATAGCTTATAATAAGATGGTTGCCCAATGGGGTGTGCCAATAATTGTTCAGGAGTTTATCTCTGGCACTGAGTTTGATGTTGTTGCTGTTGGTGATGGTAAAGGCGGGCTTGTTGGTGCAGTGCCGATGAAAAAAATGTATATGACAGACAAAGGCAAAGGTTGGTCCGGTATTGTGGTTAAAGGTGATGAGTTGATGGAAATGACTAACAAGTTTATGAAGGCCACTAAATGGCGTGGTCCATGTGAGCTGGAAATACTACGCACAACAACGGGAGAGCATTTGCTATTGGAAGTAAATCCACGTTTCCCAGCCTGGACTTTTTTATCAGCCGGTGCGGGAGTAAATCTATCAATGGCAGTTTCACAATTAGCATTCGGATCAGATCCTGATGTTATGCCAGCACCAGATGCAGGTACAATGTTCGTACGAATTTCTTTAGATCAAATAACCCACGTAGATCAATTCCAGCACATTGTTGCCAGTGGCGAGTGCCATGGAATGGAGCCAAAATGAGTCGAAAGCCTTATGAAAAACCGATGCTGGTTAAACATCAACTTGGCATGCTGAATAAATTTGGATCTGTTCCTTCTGTTGAGCCTATGGTCAGCATCGATGGAGTTGCTGTCGCAGAGCTGCTGGAGAAATATGGATCTCCTCTTTTTGTATTCTCAGAGCAGAGTATTGTTGATAAAACTGAGGAACTGAATGAAGCATTTAAGCTTCGTTATCCAAAAACAACAGTAGCCTGGTCATACAAAACCAATTACCTGGATGCTATATGTAAAGTTTTTCATCGTGAAGGGTCCTGGGCTGAAGTTGTTTCAGAGTTTGAGTACGATAAAGCAATTCACAATGGTGTACCTGGTTCTCGAATTATTTTTAATGGCCCTTTGAAACCTGCTGATGCACTTGAAAAAGCTTTTCGTAATAAATCGATAGTCAATCTGGATAATTTTGATGAACTGCAGACTGCAGAAGAAGTCGCAGAGAAAATCAATGAAGATGTATCTATTGGTATCAGAGTTAATCTTGGTACATCAGCTACGCCGCCATGGGGCCGATTCGGTTTTAACCTGGATAATGGCCAGGCCAGAGATGCTGTCAGGCGTATTTTAGCTGGCGGGAAACTGTCTCTCAACGGGCTTCACTGTCATTTGGGAACATTTATTCAACAGCCGGAAGCATACCAGGAGCAATCTGCAAAGTTGGCTCTTTTTGCAAACTGGTTGCGCGAAGAACATAGTATCACATTGGATTATATCGATATTGGTGGCGGAATTGCTTCTTGCAATACACTGCATACTCAATATTTGCCAGGTAGCCAGACCACTCCACCTCTGAGCAGATTTGCCGAAGCAGTTTCAAGTGGGCTGTCTGAGCTTTCTTGTCAACCTGATGACTATCCAACTCTTTTTCTGGAAACTGGTCGTGCATTGATAGATGATGCAGGGTACATACTGACTTCTGTTGTTGCCAACAAACGATTACCAGATGGTCAACGCTCAGTAGTTATTGATGCTGGTGTGAACATTCTATTTACAGCATTCTGGTATAAACATGAAATAGTTCCAGCCCAGCCAGTATCAGGAACTCCTGAGCAGGCAATTATTCATGGTCCACTTTGTATGAATATCGATGTAATCAGGCCATCTCTTTTGTTCCCTCCAGTTGAGGTCGGGGACAAGCTGGTGATCAAGAGCGTAGGCGCTTACAATGTTACCCAATGGATGCAGTTTATAACATACAGGCCTGCGGTGGTGATGATTTCCACATCGGGAGAGCATGCACTGATACGACGCGCAGAAGAGTTGTCGACAATAACTGATATGGAAGAGGTCCCAGGTTGGCTTCAGGACTAGCAGGAAAATCTGATAATCAACTTGATTCAAGGTTGCTAAGAGACTCTGTCGTATACAGTTACTCAGAGATATTTTTTGCCAGAAACAGGTTGGTTGGATTGTTAATCCTTCTGGCAACAATGATTAGACCTGCCTTTAATGGTGGACCTGGATTGTTGCATGGATTTCTGCTCGGAGTAATCGGGTTGTTGTCAATTCTTCTGGCAAACGGTCTTGCTCTGATTTTGAACTTGCATCGCGATACAGTTCGCGAAGGTTTTCTGGGCTACAATGCATTGCTTGTTGGTCTTGCAATCCCAGCGATGTTTGAGTTCACGGCAGTAATGCCGGTTGTTCTGATTATGAGTATTGTGGCAGTTGTATTTTTAACTGCTGCATTGCGAAATGCATTTGGCTATCAATTTAATTTACCTGTTCTATCAGTTCCATTTCTACTTGTTACCTATTTAGCTATTGCTGCTTCTCCAGTTTTCGACACATTGCAAAGAAATTATGATTGGATAATTGATGCTGATCAGGTGTTGTGGCTTCCAGATATGATTGAATATTATCTGCGGTCGTTGGGTGCGATATTTTTTGTCCCCAATGTTATCTCAGGATTTTTAATATTTATCGGCATTTTAATTTTCAGCCGCTACGCAATACTGCTTTCATGGCTGGGATATTTCATGGCGTGGATATTAATGGAGCATCTTTTTAATCTCCCACGCAGTGACATTTACCATTATGTAGCTTTCAATTTTATGCTTACAGGTATTGCAATTGGTGGAATCTGGTTTGTACCTCAGTTTGCATCTCTGGTTTTGACTTTTGCATCGATATTAATATCAGGAGCAATATTAGCTGGTTCGGTTGCACTGCTTGAACCGTTTGGCCTGCCTGTGCTGATTCTTCCATTCAATGTAACGATGTTCCTGGTGCTGTATGCAATGAGGCAGAGGACAAAAGATACTGAGCCTAAAGCTGTCGATTTTGTGGCTGGGTCTCCGGAAGCCAATCGCGAGTTTTACAAAATGAGAGTAGCCAGGTTTGGCTCAAAATTCCTGATGAGAATCAGAGTCCCGTTCAATGGCAGCTGGAGTTGTACTCAAGGTGTCGATGGCAAGCATACGCATAAAGGGCCGTGGAACCATGCATTCGATTTTGAAGTGATTTCTCAAGAAGGGAAAATGCATGATGACACAGGCGAAGTAGTGACAAGCTATTATTGTTGGAAGTTACCTGTTTTAGCCTGTGCTGATGGCAGGGTTGTACGTGTTGTCAATGATGTAAAAGACAATGATATTGATGAGCTGAATCTTGTTCAAAACTGGGGCAACCTTGTAATTATTGAGCATGGTCCCGGTATTTATTCAAAAGTTTGTCACCTTGCATGTGGTTCTGTAACTGTACATGAAGGTGAGCAGGTTCGTGCCGGAGATGTTGTCGGGCTGTGCGGCAATAGCGGTCGATCACCGCGTCCGCATATTCATTTCCAAATGCAGGCAACTGCACGCATCGGTGCACCGACAATTTATTCGGAGTTTCATGATGTGATTGTTCATGGCAACGACCTGGCCTTGGAATCTGTTTTCGTTCCAGAGGAAGGGCAGCGGTTCAGGGCTATAGACCGACAAATCGAGATGGCAAGTATGTTCCGATTCCCAATTGGGACTACCTATAATTGCGAAGTTGCAATCGATGGCAAAGTTACAAATGAATCAATTGAACCGGAAATTGATATTTATGGAAACTATCTTTTGAAATCTGATAATGGCGCAGTCCTTCATTATGAGAACAAAAGGGATATGTTTACTGTGTACGATTACCAGGGCTCCAGAGAGTCTGCTCTTTTTGCAATTTATTGTTGTACACCCAAAGTTCCATTTGAAGAAGATTACAAGCTGAAGTTTTATGATCAGCTTTCATCTCGACATTTTGCTCCTCTGTGGAAGAGGCTGTTGAGCGATTTTACTCCAGGTGGGTATCATGGGCTGAAGTGTAAAGTTGGATATAAGATGAAAAGAACAGCCAATGCACTGGTTATCAAGGGCGATGCAAACTTTTGTTCCCGGGGCAAGCTGGTCACGATTGCGGAATTTAATGATTACAAAGGGCCAGTTTTGTTCTCGATAGCCAGAAATGGTAGTGAAATGCTAGTCAGGCTGAGTACTGCTGATGAATAGGCTAGTTCTAATTTTCTTTCTGATGATATCTTCACAACTACTTGCTGATAATTGTAATGATACAATAACTGCAGCTGAATTGTTGCTTGCCGCTGGCAACATCGATGAAGCAATAGCAATTGTAGAACAATCGGCTTGCCATCAGGACTATGTTTTTGTCATGAATTCCGGACATCTGTTTTATGAGAACGAATTATTCGATGATGCAGTAACATATTACAAAATTGCGGTGGACCTTTCCGAAGGCAACAAGGATGCGCAGTTGTTGCTGGGGTGGTCTGAATATTATGCTGGGAATTACTGGCAAGCGCTGGATAGTTTCCAGTCGGTATTAAAACTCGATCCTGAGAATCAGTCTGCTCTTCAGGGTGTTGATTTGGCTCTTGCTAAGAAGTCATCACGGAATCGGGTAGGTAATTATGTAACCAGCCATATTTACTCCAATGATTTTTATAAAAAATCTGCGATTGGTTTGACTTCAAATATCCTGTTTACAACCTGGTCTGATCTATCAGTTGGGGTAACTCAAAGAAGAACTGTTTATGATATTTATACACCTGATGAAATGAATTTCGCTCCCGACAATTTACCTTCTACAATGATTCAGCAGGAGTATTGGCTGAGTCTTGGAAAATATGGTCAGAATGGTTCAGTTAGAGTTGTTGGTGGCAAATATGAAAATGATAGTACCTGGAATGAAGAGGGATCAGTTGTTGGTATTGAAATAGCCAGACACAATACTAAAATGTCGGCCATAATTTCTGATTATGATGATGGAGTTTATAGCCAATATAATTTCCAGACAGCTGCTGCTGTTGGTGCCAATTCAGTAGCTACAGTATTTCTTTCATGTCAGGATGCTAGTAGAAAGCCTGCATGGAGTCTCGGTGCTTCTTTACACTATTCATCTGGTAAATGGGCAGCCGATATTTCTGCACGTGGTGGGAACGAAATACGCCCTGTTTATTTGAAAGATCTATCGGTTTATAACATCAAGCAAGAGATTCACAGCTCCTGCAGTATTGATTTTTCCAGGCAGTTGCCTCTTGGTGTTGTGTTTGTAGGGGGAGAGTGTCAGACCATTTATTCTCCTGAATCGACAATGTGGCAGTACGATACTTTGGAGTATGAAACATTTCCTGCAAGTGAAGGAAATCTTTGGTTAATGACAATTGGGTTTTCATTTGAGATATGATAGTAGTGGAGGTTGGTTATGCGGTTGGTAACAAGTCTGATTTTTGTTTTAGTTCTGGTTTCACTATGTGCTGCGGAAACAGTTCCTGAGTTATATAGTCAGTCATACAGCCAGGAGTATGAGGGCGGGTATGATCAGGCACTTGAATCTATGCTCTTGATAAAATCGCAAGACGATGACTATCTGTGTCGATTGAGAATCGGTTGGTTGCTATATCTACTGGAGCGTTATGATGAGTCAGTGGAGGCATACGGTATGGCAATTGAAATGCAACCAGAGTCTGTGGAGCCTTATCTCGGTTTAATTTTACCGCTGGTTGCTCAAAAAAAGTGGCGATCTGTCCTGGTCACTATTGAGAATATTCAAAGAAATGATCCCGCTAATTATTACGCCTTGAGTAATAAAGCCTGGGCTCTTTATGGTTTGGGCAGGTACGCAGAAGCAGCCGATGTATATCGGAATATTATCAAATTGCATCCAGCAGACATCGATATGAATGCAGGCCTTGGCTGGGCTCTTTTGAAGGATGGTAAAAAGGAAGAAGCAAAATTGGTTTTTGATGAAATACTCAGAATCTCGCCAGACAATATTTCTGCAGGTGAAGGGAATATTGCCTGTCAATAATAAAAACCCCCGGCAACAAAACTGTTGTCGGGGGTTATTTTTTTTACTCTACTGCTTTTTCCAGTTTCCCTTTTACAAAATCTTTAACTAGTTGAGCATTCTCTTCACTGAGAGCCATTGCTTTCTTGGCTGCACTCAGAGTTTCAGCGTAAAACTCACTGTCTTCTGATTGATCCATATCTTTCAATGATTCAAGATTTATCAGGACGTTATAATAAGCACCTTCAGCGCCAGCCAAAGCGGTAAGGCCAGCTACACCAGCATCGGATAAAGAGTTTACATTTCCTATCTCGGCAACTTCTTTTGCCAACTCCAGCAGTGTAGGGATTTTTGCAAGCACAGAAAGAGGTACTGCAGTTGCCAGTCGAGTTGCAGCGGCAGTTGCCAACCCTTTTGCCTTGACCTGTGCCTCAGTTTTCTTAGGCATACCAAAGCAGTCCATAACTTTGTTGAAAGCATTTGTATCTGCATCGATAGCATCAAGGAAGAAATCTTTCAGGTCCTGACTGATTTCAGCAATCTCTTTTACACGATCTTGTACAGCAGCATATTTCTTTTTGCCAACGGTCAGGTTACAAACCATCGCTACAAGTGCTGCCGATTGTGCTGCCGATAGTGCAGCAACAGATCCGCCGCCTGGGGCAGGAGAGTCTGATGACAGAACATCTACAAACTCACGATTGGTCATTGAAACCAGGGGACCATCAACCAGACCTGCCTGGTATTCAATAATCCTGTTTGCTGGATCAAAATCGGTTATTTCCCTGAGGCCCATAGATTGAATTGCTGTTTCAAGAATCATCTCTTTAGGAATACCAGCTGACTGATTCGCTTTGCGTAGATAATATTTTCCCGCTGCCAGCAAATCTCCTTCAGGAATCAAACCTACAAGTTCGCTACCTGAAATTCTTGCTCCACGATCACGTGCACTGTTGCGACAAGCTTCAAAAGCTTCATGTGGTTTGGTTATTGCAGTGTTGACAAGATTCATGGAAACTTGTGCTCGATCATATTCTTCAATTATCCAGCCGACAGCTTTGCATGCCTCAAGTCTGTATGGACCTGGAACAAGGATGTTTTTCCCATTTTCGTCTTTTACCAGAACACCTTTGTCGTTGCGTTTGGCACGGCCTGCTTCTTTGATGTCCAGTGCAATCTGTGAGGCAATGGATTTACTTCGGCTGTTCAGGTTTACGTTGTAAGCAACCAGGAAACCACGGGCAGATACATTTGTAGCTCCGGTTTTTGCAGTGTGTTCATTCCACTCGTTTGGGCCAAAGTCAGGTGCCCATTCTTCTTTGCCAAGTTTATTTGAGAGGGCTTCGTATTCACCCTTTCTTACTGTTGCAAGATTTTGTCTTTCCGGTTTTTTGGCAGCGTTTTCATACAGATAAACCGGTACACCGAGTTCATCACCAATACGTTTGCCTACCTTATTGGCGATCTCGACACATTCTTCCATAGTGACACCAGAGACTGGAACAAACGGACAGACGTCAGTTGCGCCGTGGCGTGGGTGAGTCCCTTTATGCTGTGTCATATCGATTAAGCGGCTTGCAGTTTCGACAACTCTGAATGCTGCTTCTGCAACAGGTTCAGGTTCACCAATGAAAGTTATTACTGTGCGATTGGTTGCGTTGCCTGGATCAACATCCAGTAGCGATACCCCATCGACTTCTTTGATTGATGCTGTAACTGCATCAATTATTGATTGGTCTCTGCCTTCACTGATATTCGGTACACACTCAACAAGCTTGCGCATTCTTTCACCTCTTGAAAAGATTGTTATTCAACAACAACTAGTGCCAAAGATACGTTGACAGCGTGGGAAATTCCAGTTCGGAAGTCTTGCAAATATTGATAGTATAAGTTATAGTATGCGCATACATCCCACATGTTGGTGGGGAAAAAGTATAAATCGCCCTACTGTTCAATTATTTCGAAAGGTGGACCTGATGTATAGTCAGGACAAGAATGACCGTGTCGCCATTTTCATTGATGGCGAGAATATTCATTATAGCGCAAAGCATATGAATATGAGACTGGATTACTTGAAGATGTGCAAACGCTTAGCAAACGGTCGCAAGCTGGTTCGTTCACATTTCTACACAGCAATTTCAAATCAGTCAGAAGGAAAAATCGATTTCGTCAACTTTCTTCGCCTGAATGGTTTCAAGGTTATCACTCAGGAAATCAAAATTGTCGAAGGTGATGACGGTGTAGAACAAAAGTTCTATCGTGGAAATCTGGATCTCGATATGGCCGTCGATATCTATGAATTGCTTCCACACGTTGATACAATAATCCTCTGCACTGGTGATGGTGATTTTATTAGAGTCGTAGACAGTATCGGTCGTCAAGGTAAGCATATTGAAGTTTGTGCCTTACGTGAGATGACTAGTACTGAACTGATTGCTTGTTGTGACAGCTACCTTGACCTGGATGATATCAGAAATGATGTCTCTCTTGAAGGTGCAGAGCCAATCAAGACTCGTGAAGACTACAAAAAGGAAGAAGCAGAAAGCGGCGATGACCCCCCAATGGATAAAGTAAGAGATCTTGGTAAAGACAAGATTGATTACAACGCTATTGAATACTAGATCGCGACCGTGATATATCTTAACCGCCGAGGGATTGCAAAACCCCTTGGCGGTATTTTTTTGCCAGCTTCAGTGTTTGTTCGCCAGGTTTGCCGTTCCCAATTACAGAGCCATCCACTTTTATAACAGGCAATATTTCTTTTACTGAGCCACTCAGAAAAACTTCATCAGCATTGAGCAATTCATTCAGATCAAATGATTTTTCAACGCAATTCAAACCAATTTTTGAGGCCGTTGTTAATGCAATTGATCGAGTTCTCCCTGAAAGCAATCCAAGCTCCAATGGTGGAGTGTATAAAGTACTATTCTTAATTATAAATACATTACTGGTAGCAGCTTCCAGAATATTGTTGTCGATATCAATCAACAGTGCTTCCTGACAGTTTGCCTTTCTTGCAGCGCGTAAGGCAACAACTGTTGGTAGGTAGTTCAGTGTTTTAAGTCCCGGAAAGTTACCCCTGGCAAACCCGGATTTCATTGCGGTAACTGCAATACCTGTTTTCTGCATTTGAGAAATAGTATCGGCAATTGGTATTAGAAAAATTGAAACTGTCGGCTTGATTTCATGCAAATCCTGAAGCGGGAGCAGGACATCAAAAGAGCCGCCTCTGCTGACAGTTATACGGCATCTGGAATCTGCATCGGTCAAATCATTCAAGATTGTAAGTTCAGTAATTATTTTATGAATTGAACCTGGGGCTGGTTGCCAGGAATACTCGAGTGTTTTCAGTTGGGTTGAAAGCCTTTTGAGGTGTCCGTCCAAATCAAATGGTTGACCGGAATATAACCTGATAGTTTCAAATAACCCGTCTCCGTAAAGATATCCACCATCAAAAAGTGAAATTGTTGCATCTTCTGCAGGAATATACTTTCCATCAATGTATATCAGCATTGTTTTCTCCATGTTTTAAATGCTGAAAAAAATATATATTAAGTTTCGAATATTCTCAAGTGGTTGTTGACAGGAGGGACTTTTCTGTTAATTTTCTGATAGCTCTTTTAATCACTAATAAAGAGTTAGCTAGTAGGAAATACGCGCGTTTGCGCGTAATTTACATTTGGTTCGATGCTGGAGAGGCCGCATTTATGGCAGAACAATTTGTTCCACTGCTTCTTGTTATTTCATTGGCATTAATCTTTGCTTTACTGTTTCTAGGCTTAAGCTATTGGCTTGGTCCCAAAAAGGCATCCAAGCTCAAAAAGACAGTATACGAGTGTGGTATCCCAGTCAGGGGTGGCATCGAAATAAGATTCTTCATCCGCTTCTTCCTGGTTGCGTTACTCTTTCTTCTTTTTGATCTGGAAGCTGTATTCATCTACCCATGGGCAGTTATGTATCAATCGATGCTTGATGGTGGCCGGATGATTTTTGCACTGAGTGAAATGGGTGTGTTCGTAGGAATTCTGGTAGTCGGCCTTGTATATGTATGGAAGAAGGGGGCTCTGGAATGGCAGTAGCACTGGACAATCCCAGCAATTTTATGACAACCAGACTGCGGCAGGCAGTAAATTGGGGTCGCAAGTATTCTCTCTGGCCATTGCCTTTTGGAACAGCTTGTTGTGCAATTGAATTTATGAGTACCGTCTCATCATACAATGATATCAGTCGATTTGGTGCTGAGGCAGTTCGCTTTTCACCTCGACAATCAGACTTGCTACTCGTAGCAGGCACAATTTCTTACAAACAGGTTCCAATTCTCAAAACAATTTATGCCCAGATGTGTGAACCCAAATGGGTTATATCGATGGGTGCTTGCGCTAGTACTGGCGGTTTCTACAATAACTATTCAACGCTTCAAGGGATCGACAAGATAATCCCGGTTGACTATTACGTAGCAGGTTGCCCGCCAACGCCAGAGAATTTGCTCAGTGCGTTGGTTTCGTTACAAGACAGGGTTCAGAATGAGGGATTGGTTCCTTCAGCCGAACGCCATCAACAAGTTATCAGATAAATAACCCATCGGGTTAAACGACCGGAAGATAAAATGAGTCAAAAACTTGTCGACAGTCTAAAATCTGAATTCGGTGATAAGATTGTCAGTGTCAATAATTCTTGTGGTGATGAGTCTGTCTTAGTGCCTGGGGATAGTCTGCCGGCTGTTCTGAAGTACCTGAAAGAGTCAGAGTCTTGCGAACAATTAACTGATGTTATTGGCGTTGATTATCCTGAAAGAACAGAACGCTTTGAAGTCAATTATCTGCTGAGATCAATTGCCAACAAAAGTAGAATCAATGTAAAGGTTGCTGTTGAAGAGGGGATGGATATCCCAACTGTCAGTGACATTTATAAAAGCGCGAATTGGGCAGAACGAGAAGTCTTTGATCTTTATGGTGTTAAATTCCGCAATCATCCTGACTTACGCAGGATTCTCTGTCATCACGAATTTGAAGGTCATGCTCTGCGCAAGGATTATCCAATTGAGCAGGGACAGTTTCTGTCTACTCCTGAAAAACTGATCGACGATATTGAATATCACGGTGGAGCATTCAGAGCAGATGAAGTGGAGGGTGAAGATAATCCTTTTGATCTGTTGAATGTAAATATCGGCCCAAGCCACCCGGCAACTCATGGCGCATTGAGGATTGAAGTACAGCTCGATGGTGAGACTATTGTCAAAGCCAAATCAGAGATTGGATACTTGCATCGTTGTTTTGAAAAAGAAGCAGAAGATCACACCTGGTCTCAGGTAATGCCATATACAGATAGACTGAATTATGTTTCATCGATGCTTAATAATTGCATCTATGCTTCTTCGGTTGAGAAACTGTTAGGTGTTGAAGTGCCTCAAAGAGCACAGATTATTCGTGTGATTGTAAGCGAGCTATCCAGAATTATCGATCATCTGGTTTGTATATGTGCCAACCTGGTAGATATCGGTGCACTGACTAACTACTGGTATTTCTACAACATCAGAGAGGGCATATACTATGACATTATTGAACCTCTTTGTGGCTCGCGATTAACAACAAATTTTGCTCGTATCGGTGGCTTGTCCCACGATCTGTTCGATGGTTTTGAAGATGCAGTTGAAAAACATTTGCAGAAAATGGAAGTCGCGATAAAAGAAGTGACTGGGTTGATTGCCAGAAATAGAATATTCCTGGACAGGACAGTCGATGTTGGAGTTTTGACTACTGATGAAGCTTTGAGTTATGGCTATACCGGCCCATGCTTGCGTGCAACCGGTCTTGATTATGATGTGCGTAAACATGCTCCATATTCCGGATATGAAGATTATAAATTCGATGTTCCTATCGGTGAAAATGGAGATACACGTGACCGCATAATGGTGCGGATGGAAGAGATGTACCAAAGTGCAAGTATCATCAGGCAGGGTATTCAAAAACTGACCCCTGGACCAATTGCACTTGATAATGCCTCTGTTTCTTTGCCTCCCAAAGAGAGTGTTTACGGTTCAATTGAAGGTGTGATGAATCAGTTCAAGTTAATCAGCGAGGGAATCAAAGTTCCTGCTGGTGAAGCTTATGGCTATGGTGAGGGAGCTAATGGAGAACTTGGTTTCTTCTGTGTCTCAGATGGCACCGGTCAACCCCACAGACTTAAAGTACGACCACCTTGTTTCCCGATTTTCTCAGCGTTCGATGAAATTATTGAAGGGCTGATGATAGCTGATGCCATTGCAATACTTGGTAGCATCAATATCATTGCCGGCGAGCTTGATAGATAGAAAGGTCAAAAAACATGAATGACGCAGGTAGCGTATTCACATTGTCACCAGAATCGGTGGCTGAGTTCGACAAAATTGTTGAACGATATCCCACAAAGGCAAGTGCCCTGATGCCAGTATTATGGTTGATTCAGGATAGTGCCGGCTTCATTTCCGATGATGCTGTTGTCTGGATTTCCGAGAAACTGGAAGTCACGCAAGCCAGAATCAGAGAAGTGATCTCTTTCTATTTTATGTACAGGGATACACCTCAGGCCAAGTATAAACTTCAAGTGTGTCACAACATCAGTTGTCATATTATGAAGTCCAGATCGATTATGACTCATATTGAAAAACAGTTGGGTGTGAAACCTGGTGTACAGACTGGTGACGGCATGTTTGTACTTGAAGGTGTGGAATGCCTTGGTGCTTGTGGAATGGGACCGGTTATGCAGGTTGGCAGTCATCTTTATGAAGAACTGACTATTGAAAAAGTCGATGCAATAATTGAGGGTTTCCGCAGTGACCAGCCAGTTACTCCTGACACTGACCGAAAGCTGGAGGGATAATAATGACTAACAATCAATACAAAATTTTATCCCGTCGTTTTGACCGTAATGATGCCCATAACATTTCAGTTTATGAAGCCGATGGTGGCTATGTCGGTCTGAAAAAAGTTCTATCGCATATGAGCAGGGAACAGGTAATTGCAGAAGTAAAAGAATCTGGTTTACGTGGCCGTGGTGGAGCAGGATTCCCGGCTGGAGTAAAGTGGGGATTTGTTCCTGAAGATGTTGAAGATATCTATTTCATGGTCAATGCCGATGAAAGTGAACCTGGAACATTCAAGGATCGATTCCTACTGGATTATGACCCACATATGGTAATCGAAGGCTCAATTATTTCGTCATGGGCAGTCAGAGCCAAACTTTGTGTAATTTACATTCGTGGTGAATTTGGTTGGCTGGTTGACAGGGTCCAGGCTGCTGTTGATCAAGCTTATGCAGCTGGCTATCTGGGTGAAAATATCCAAGGCAGTGGCTATACACTGAACATGATTGTTCACAAAGGTGCTGGCGCATATATCTGTGGCGAAGAGACAGGTCTGATCAATTCAGTTGAAGGTAGAAAAGGTCAGCCCAGATTGAAGCCACCATTTCCTGCCGTATGTGGTTTTCTGGATAAGCCAACAATCGTTAATAATGTGGAAACAGTTGCTTCTGTTCCTGATATCATAATTGATGGAGCTTCTGAATATCGTAAACATGGAACTGAAAAATCAGCAGGCACAAAGCTGTTCAGTGTCAGTGGCCCGGTCAAGAACCCGGGTATTCACGAAATTCCACTTGGACTGCCGTTCAATGAATTTTTTCATGAGTGGCTGGGTGGCATGGCCGATGGGGAAGAGCTCAAAGCAGTAATCATGGGTGGTTCTTCTGTTCCGGTTTTAACTGCTGAAGAAGCGATGGAAACCAACCTGGACTATGAATCACTTGCTGAGGCTGGGACAATGCTCGGGTCCGGTGGCATGATAATAATTCCAGAACGATGCGACATGGTAGAACTCATTCAGGTGTTGATGCATTTCTACTGGGATGAATCGTGCGGACAGTGCACACCTTGTAGAGAAGGTACCGGCTGGTTACATCGGATAGTAAAGAAACTTCGTAAGGGTGAAGGTACACTGGAAGATCTGGATCTGATTGAAAATGTTTGTGAAGGAATGGCAGGATTAACTATCTGCCCACTTTCTGATGCGGCTGTCATGCCAATCATTAGTTTCCTCGAAAAATATCGACCTGAGTTTGAAGCATTGATTCAAAACGAAAAAGAATCAATTTCTTCGTCACGTTGGGCTAGAGAGATCAGGAGTTAATCTGATGGCCAAAGTTGTAATAGATGGCAAAGAGCTGGAGTTCCCTGACGGTACTCTGTTGTTCGATGCTTGCAAAGAAGCTCGCGGTGAACCTCTGCCGCACTTCTGCTACCATCCAGACTTGCCAATTGCGGGTGTTTGCAGGCTGTGCCAGGTCGAAATTGAAGGCATGCCAAAGCTGACTATTGCCTGCAATACTCATGTTCGTGATGGAATGGTTGTGCACACACGTACTGAAAAAGTAATCAAAGCTCACAAGCAAATTCTGGAATTGCATCTAATTAATCACCCTGTCGATTGCCCAATTTGCGATCAGGCTGGTGAGTGTGGTCTTCAAGATCAGTACATGAATTACGGTCTCTATGAAACCAACGTTTGTAAAGATGACAAAGTAACCAACCCGAAGGCTGTTGTAATCGGCCCTGAAGTTATTCTGGATAAAGATCGATGTGTACTTTGTAGCCGTTGTGTAAGGTTCTGTAGAACTGTTACTAAAACAGGTGAGATGGGAATATTCAATCGCGGTGATAAAGCTGAAATCGGTACTGCTCCAGGAGTTGAACTGAACAATCCATACAGTGTGAATGTAGTTGATATTTGTCCGGTCGGCGCATTGACCAGCCGTGATTTCCGATTCAAAAAACGGGTCTGGATGCTGAAGTCTGTTGACTCAATCTGCCCTGGTTGTGCTACTGGTTGCAATATCAGGCTGGACTTTGAGGCTGACTCTATTTTCAGAATCAAGCCTCGATATAATGAAGATGTCAATGGCAGATGGATGTGTGACAGCGGCAGGAAAGAGTATAAGTCAGTTGCAGCTGAAGATCGTTTAAAAGTACCTACTGCCAATGGTTCTGAAGTAGATTGGCCAACTCTGTTCAATGAAATTAGAGAGTTTGGTAAGCCTGGACTGGTAATTACTTCGCCACACAATAGTCTGGAAGAGCAGGTACTGGGACAGTTCATAGCATCGGAAATTTGCGGCGGAAACATTTCTTCTGGTCTGTCTGATTCTTTCAAGGGCAATGCAGATGATATGCTTGTTGATGCTGATAAAACTCCAAATAGAACTGGTGCCGGTTTGGCTGGGGCAAAAGAGTACTCTGCTGCTGAATTGATTGAGAAAATCAAAGCAGTGGATGCACCAATTCTGATTCACTCAAATGATTTCGATGGCAATAGCGAAATATCTACAACCCTTGATGCAAAAACAGTCATCTATCTGGGAACTCATGAAAATGAAATTTCAAAGCAGGCTGCAATTGTTGCACCTGTAAGTTGTTGGGCTGAAAAAGATGGCTCCTTTGTTAATAAACACAATCGAGTTCAGCTGTTTAAACGTGCTGTTGCAAGACCAGTTGCTGCCAGTGAAGATTGGCGCCTGTTAGCTGACTTGATGAGATTATGGGGGCTTTCTGATGTGCCTGAAAGCATGCCGGCTGTCCGTCGATTGGTATCTGTCAGAGTTTCTGAGCTAAGCAACTTTGACATGAATGCGATTGCAATAAACGGTGAGATTCCTGGTGCTGCTGAACCAGATGACGGAGGTGAAGGATAATGTCTGTTGTCGTTCCAAGTCTTTTGAAGATCACCTTCTTATTGACAATTATTCTTGGGCTGGTTCCAGTTCTGATTTGGGTGGAGCGTAAAGGCTCGGCCTTTATTCAAGATAGAACAGGTCCGAACCGTGCATCGATTGCTGGAATTAGACTTGCTGGGCTTGTGCATCCAATTGCCGATGTATTGAAGCTGATGTTCAAGGAAGATTTCCGGCCTGAAGGTTCACATAAATTTCTTTATGCACTTGCGCCATTTCTGGTGTTCTTCATAGCTCTGCTGACTTATGCAGTAATTCCATTCGGCGATTTTATTGAAATCGCTGGTGTGCAGTACAACTTGATTGTAGCCGATCTCGATATAGGAATTCTATATGTCCTGGCTATTGCAAGTCTCGGTACTTATGGCGTCGTAATGGGTGGCTGGGCATCGAATAATAAATATGCATTCCTTGGAGCTTTGCGCTCAACATCACAGATGATCAGTTATGAAATCTGCATGGGCCTTGCGATTATGGGTATCATGATGGTTTTCTCATCATTACGATTGAGCGATATTGCTGCCGGGCAGGGCGACCTGATCTGGGGCTTCCTTCCAAAATGGGGAATAGTAGTTCAACCTATCGGTGCAATATTGTTTATTGTCGCTGTTTTTGCTGAAACCAACAGAAACCCATTTGATTTGCCTGAAGGCGAGAGTGAGTTGGTCTCCGGATATCACCTTGAGTACAGCTCTTTGAAATTCGCACTATTCTTCATGGCTGAATACTGCAACATGGTCATTGGTGCAGCACTTATAACAACACTGTTCTTTGGTGGCTGGAATATTCCCTGGTTGTCCAGAGATGTGATTGTTTCAAATGTCGGCATAGTGATGCCAATCCAACTGGGGCTGCAATTCCTGTTGGCAACTGTTATTGCTCTGCTGTTTTTCATGCGAGCAAAACGTGAAAAGAACAAGTTTGGCGATAATCGTGATCGTGAACCCGTTTTCATGGGTGTAATTGCTACACTCAGTGCTGCCGGGGCAGTAGTTGCTCTTGGTGCAACTCCATGGACACTTGGTCCAGGTGCTGCTTCAATTTATGCAACGCTACTTCAGGTTGGCGCTTTTGTAGGTAAAGTCGTTTTCTTCTGCTGGGTATTTATCTGGGTTCGATGGACACTCCCTCGATTCAGATATGACCAGCTGATGTCTCTTGGTTGGAAAGTTATGCTACCGCTTGGCCTTGCAAACCTGGTTGTTACAGCAATCTGGTTGGCTCTGGTTTAGGCAGGGAGATTAAGTAATGAGTAGAGATAGCAAACTGCATAGATGGCATCACCGGATGAATTTTGGTGAGTCACTCTACCTTGGAGAAGTATTCCGTGGTATGGGGATTACAATGGGGCACCTGTTGAAGAATCTCTTTTGGACCAAGGATATGCCAACTGTTCAATATCCCGAGGAACATCGGGACTACAGTAACCGGTTTCGAGGTCGCCATCGCTTGATGCAACGAGAAGATGGTACTGAGAAGTGTGTTGCCTGTATGATGTGCAGTACTGCGTGTCCATCGGACTGCATTCATATTACTGCTGGAGAGCATTCAGATCCTTCTATAGAGAAGTACCCTGAAACCTTTGAAATAGATTTATTGCGCTGTGTTTATTGTGGATTATGTGAAGAAGCATGCCCTGTGGATGCTATCAGAATGGATACCGGTATTTATGAAATTGCTGGTACTTCCCGTGAACAATTTTATGTCAACAAAGAGTTCCTGCTGAATGATAATCAGCAGGGGACACTTTAGGAGGCAAGCTGTGGAAGCTGTCCTTTTTTATCTATTCGGAGCTTTGCTGCTAGGTGGGGCCATTGCTGCAATGACCAGCCGAAGTGCTGTTGCAGCAGTAGTCTGGTTAATATTCGCCTTTGTCAATGCTGCCGGAATTTATGCGTTACTTGCTGCGCCGGTACTTGCCATCTTGCAGATTCTAATCTACGCAGGAGCAATCATGGTATTGTTCCTGTTTGTAGTGATGATGTTGCAAGGCCCAACATTGAAGTCAGAGCTTAAATCGATTGGTGACCGCAAATGGTGGCTGCCAGTTGGTGCTGTTCTGGTTGCTCTTCTTAATTGGATGCATGGCGTAAGTCTTGAAGGGTTTACTAACGATGCACCTGCCGGTTTTGGTGAAATCAAAGGAGTAGCTGAACTGCTCCTGAACAAATACATGATTACTTTTGAAATGATTTCACTTGTTCTGCTGGTTGCAATTATTGGAGCTGTCGCTCTTGCAAGTAACAAGAAAGGCATGCCATGGTAATTGGACTGAATCATTATCTGATCCTGGCTGCTGCATTGTTCCTCACCGGAGCAGCGGGAGTTCTTGCCCGACGCAATACTCTGATAATGTTGATGGGTGTGGAGATAATGCTCTGCTCCGTGAACATAGTATTTGCAGCATACAGTAGAGCTTTAGGTGACATGTCCGGACATGTCTTTGTAATAATGAATTTTGCGATTGCTGCTGCTGAGGCTGCAATCGGTTTAGCAATTCTTGTCGCTATTTACCGGATAAAACGATCCGTGAATGCCGACGAACTCAATTCACTGAAAGAGTAGAACTGTGGAAAGCACACTTAGGTGGATAGTTTTAATTCCTTTGATCGGTGCAGCTTTAAACGGCTTCACTGTTCGAATGATGCCTCGTAAACTGGCTGGCATAATCGCTTGTTCAGCTGTTGGTATTTCGTTCTTGTTGTCAGTGCGATTATTTATTGCGATGATTGGAATGGATGTAGCTGACAGAAGTCTTCACGATCTTGTCTATACCTGGATATCTTTTGGTGGAATTCAGATTGATGTCGGATTTGCGATGGACCAGCTTGGTGTCATAATGGCGCTGGTTGTCAGTGGTGTCGGTTTTCTGATCCACGTTTATTCAATCGGCTATATGGCTCATGATGAAGGATCCAACAGGTTCTTTGCTTACCTCAACCTGTTTATCTTTGCAATGATGATGCTGGTTCTTGGTGAGAATCTCATCATGCTTTTTGTCGGCTGGGAAGGGGTAGGGCTCTGCTCTTATCTGCTAATCAGTTTCTGGTTCAATGATGAAGCAAATGCCGCTGCTGGTAAGAAAGCATTTATAGTTAACCGCGTAGGTGACTTTGGCTTCCTGCTTGGCTTGTTTGTAATAGGTGTAAACTTGTTGCCTCATCTTAATCCTGGCGAAGGTCTGTTTGCATTTTCAGTTCTGCAACATCACGCCCATATTCTTGCTCCTGCAGCAACAGTAATAGGTTTGCTGCTGTTTCTTGGCGCTACTGGTAAATCAGCCCAGATCCCACTGTTTATCTGGCTTCCAGATGCGATGGCCGGTCCAACTCCGGTTAGTGCACTGATTCATGCTGCAACAATGGTTACTGCTGGTGTCTACATGATTGCCCGCCTTAACTTCCTGTATGTATTAAGTGATACGGCGATGTTGGTGATTGCTATAGTTGGTGCAGCTACTGCACTTCTGGCAGCTACAATTGCTCTAACACAAAACGATATTAAAAAGGTTCTGGCCTATTCCACAGTAAGTCAGCTTGGCTACATGATCCTGGCTTGTGGAGTTGGAGCATTTGCAACCGGTGTTTTCCACCTGATGACTCATGCATTCTTTAAGGCACTCTTGTTCCTCGGCTCTGGGTCGGTAATTCATGCAATGAGCAATGAACAGGATATGCGCCTGATGGGGGGCCTGCGTAAGAAGCTCCCGTTGACCTGGCCTACATTTATTATCGGTACTGTTGCCCTGGCTGGAGTTTTCCCGTTTGCCGGTTTCTTCAGTAAAGATGAAATCCTCTGGAAAGCATTTTCCGATGGCAATATCTGGCTTTGGATTACTGGGTTCCTTGCTGCCGGTTTGACAGCCTTCTATATGATGCGACTTGTAGTTCTGACTTTCTTTGGTAAGAACAGAGCATCCGATGAAGTAAAAAGTCACATCCATGAATCTCCTTTGACCATGACTCTGCCACTGGTTGTGCTTGCAGTTCTGTCGATAGTTGGTGGCTGGATTGGCATTCCACACTTTATGGGTGGTGGCAATCACTTTGAGATGTGGCTCGAACCGGTTTTCAACAGTTCACACCATGGTGCAGCTCACGCAGCAGCTGCGCATGCTGATCATGCTGCTGAAGTAGCGATGGAGTGGACGCTTGCATCTGCTTCTTTGGCCTGGGCACTTATCGGCATCAGTCTGGGAACTTTCATTTACATGAAAAAAATCGCCATTGCCAATGCTGCAAAGCGATTTGCCGGCGGTTCGATTTACAAAGTGCTTCTCAATAAATATTTCATTGATGAAGCGTACGAAAAAGCAATCGTTAACCCTGGCTATAAATTCAGCAATGGGTTCCTCTTCAAGATATTTGATAAAGTCATTATCGATGGAATTCTGGTCAATGGCTCAGCGTTCGTTGTTGCTGTGACTGGTTCACTGCTGAGGCTCTTCCAAAATGGCATGGTCCGATTCTATGCCTGGGGTCTTTTCGCAGGTGTTGCAATGTTTATCATTTACCTTCAATTGGCAAGTTAGGAGACTGTTTTGACTTTCGTAACGGATTCTATTTTGTCATGGGTAACATTTCTGCCGCTCGCTGGAGCGTTGCTGATACTTCTGTTTGCCCGCAAAGACAATATTGCTCGTTTGATAGCAATGGGTGTTGCTGTTGCTGACTTTATTTTGTCACTGCATTTGTGGTTTCACTTTGATAATGCAAACGCTGCCGACCAGTTCACAGAGCTTGTGCCGTGGCTTGCAAATGGAAAGATCAATTACAGTATGGGGCTTGATGGTGTTTCGCTGCTTCTGGTACTGTTGACCACTTTCCTGGGGCCGCTTGTAATACTCAGCACATGGAGTGCAATTAAACATCGAGTTGCTGAAAGCATGGCGTTTTTGCTGTTCCTGCAGACCGCAATGATTGGTACTTTCCTTGCCCGTGATATGTTGCTTTTCTATGTATTCTGGGAAGCAATGTTGATTCCGATGTATTTCATTATCGGTATCTGGGGTGGCGAGAGACGTATCTATGCAGCAGTAAAACTTTTCATCTATACGATGGCTGGTTCTTTGCTGATGCTGGTTGCAATTTTGTATATGTACAGCCAGGCCGGAACAATGTCCCTTGATGGATTTATGAGTTTGAATATCCCAGCTGAACAGCAGATGTGGCTATTCCTTGCGTTTACTTTGGCTTTTGCAATTAAAGTTCCGCTGTTTCCATTCCATACATGGCTCCCTGATGCGCATGTTGAAGCTCCCACTGCCGGTTCAGTAATTCTGGCGGGTATCCTGTTGAAAATGGGTACATATGGCATGTTAAGATTTTCTATTCCACTGTTCCCGTCTGCTGCAATTGAATTCGGTCCATGGTTTGCAGTTCTTGCTGTAATCGGAATAATCTATGGTGCGCTGGTAGCAATGGTTCAGAAAGATGTAAAGAAACTTGTTGCTTACTCAAGTGTCAGTCACCTTGGTTTTGTTGTACTTGGGCTTTTCAGTTTAACTGCAGCTGGAGTAGCAGGTGGCATCTACCAGATGCTTGCACACGGTCTTTCAACAGGTGCCTTGTTCCTTTTGGTTGGTGTTATTTATGAACGCCGTCATACACGCCTGATTTCTGATTTTGGTGGGCTTGCCCATCAGATGCCTGTTTATGCATCGATCTTCCTGTTTGTAACTCTGGCAAGTATCGGGCTACCCGGTCTCTGTGGATTTGCAGGGGAGTTCATGGTCTTGTTTGGCAGCTTCTCAAGTACTTTGCTGCCACACGCAAAACTTCTCGTTATTTTATCTTCAACTGGTGTAATCCTGGGCGCAATTTATATGCTCTGGATGTATCAAAGAGTATTCCTTGGCAAATTGGCCAATGAAGCAAATCAGTCTTTGAAAGATATGAGTCTCAGAGAGATTTTTGTACTGTTGCCGATTCTTATTTTCATAATTGTACTCGGCATTTTGCCTGGGCCATTTCTTGAGAAAATAGAACCTTCTATTGATCGATTGTTGACCCCGGTGCTTGAATTGAGGCAGGAGACACCTGCTGATCATCACATAACTATACCTCATACAAATGAATCGCACGATTCTCAGACAGAGATGGAGATTCACTGATGACTGCCAACTTAATGGCTATTTTACCTTACCTGGTTCTGGCTGGCGGTGCACTGCTGGTTATGCTGGTAGACTCTTTTGTAAAGAGTATGCGCAAAGACCACTTGTCTAATCTGTCCTTGCTTGTTTTGCTTGGATCGCTTGTTGCACAACAATTTACGCAACAATACTCAAGTGATTTGTTCGCTGGATTGCTTGCAACAAGTAAGTTCACGTTTTACATGAACACCCTCTTTGTTGCAATAGCGCTGTTGACTGTTAATTATGCATCGAGCCTGTACAGCAGAAGCAGCAGTTTCAGTTCCGAATTCTATCCTTTGATTCTGCTGGCAACTCTTGGTATGTGTCTGATGGCAGCAGCTACTGATATGTTGGTTCTGTTTATTGCAATTGAGATGATGAGCATGGCTGTGTACCTGATGGTTGCTGGAAATCGCAAGTCGATTAAAAGCGTTGAGGCCGGATTCAAGTATTTGATTCTAGGTGCATTTGCGTCGGCGATTTTGCTGATGGGAATGGCTCTTCTTTATGGTCAAACTGGTAGTACTTTATATTCTTCCTTTGCAGCAGTTTCCAGTTCTGGCGGACTGATGACCAGTTTGGCAGTAGGCCTGTTGCTGATCGGCTTTGGATTCAAGATTGCCATGGTTCCATTTCATATGTGGACTCCCGATGTATACGACGGAGCGCCATCGCATATCACCGGTTTCATGGCCACTGGCGTCAAGGCTGCAGCAATGGCAGCTATGATCAGAATAGTCTGGGTCCTGATTCCACAAGTTTCAGTTGTCTGGGCTCCATTGATTGGCGTGCTTGCTGTTCTGACGATGACCATAGGCAACCTGGTTGCATTGGCACAGTCTAACATTAAGCGGATGCTTGCCTGGTCCAGTATTGCTCATGCTGGATATTTACTACTTGGCCTGATGACCTTACTGAAGCCTACCAGTGATTCTGCAGTTCTTTCGGTTGTTGCCGATAACGCTGGCGGAGCCCTACTGTTTTACCTATTGGCATACGCAGTAATGAATCTTGGTGCATTTGGAATTATAAGTTATCTCGCAAAAAATAGAGGTGAAGAAGCAGACAATATTGAGCGCTACGCAGGACTTTCCAGAACAAGACCACTGGTTGCTGCAAGCCTTGCCATCTTCATGTTTTCATTGGCTGGAATTCCGCCAACTATCGGTTTTGCCGGAAAATTCTATATTTTTGAAGGTGTAGTTAAAGCCGGGATGATTCCTCTTGCAATCTGGGGTGTGGTTAACTCACTTCTTTCTGCCTACTATTACCTGCGCATAATTATCGTCATGTATATGAAAGATCCTGAAGAATCAAGCTATAAAGGTTCAAGTTGGGAAACTGCATTTGCAACTTCTGTGCTAGCGATAATCTCAGTATTACTTGGTGTTATCCCAGCGCCGATACGTGATGTAGCGGTTGCAGCATTCAAGTCACTTGGACAATCTGGTTGATAATATGGGGCTGTAACAACAGCCCCGATATCTTATCCTCTGTAAGCAGGAATCCCCGTAATTTCAGCACCGATAATCAATGTGTGAATATCATGAGTTCCCTCATAAGTGTAAACTGATTCCAGATTGGCCATATGCCTGGCGATAGGATGGTCGTCGGTAATTCCGGCAGCTCCCAGAATGTCTCTGGCAACCCTTGCACAATCAAGAGCCATGGCAACATTATTTCTCTTTGCCATAGAAGTTAAATACACATCATCAATGCCGGCATCTTTCAGTTGGGCAAGCCGATAAACCAGTCCCTGTGCTTTAGTGATTTCAGTAATCATCTCAACCAGTTTTGCTTGGACAAGCTGGAAGCCGGCAATCGGTTTATCGAACTGTTCTCGTTCCTGAGCATATTTCAGGGCATGATCGTAACAAGCAGCTGCAGCACCAATGGCACCCCAGGCGATCCCGTATCGAGCCTGATTCAGGCATGCAAGAGGTGCTTTCAAACCTTTGGCTCCAGGAAGTTGGCATGAGCCTGGAATCTTAACGTTATCCAGAATTAGTTCACCTGTATCACTGGCTCGCAAACTCATTTTCCCATGAATAGGTGCAGATGAGAATCCGTCAGTTCTTTTTTCAACAAGAAAACCACTGATTCCTTCTGGACCTCGGGCCCAGATTACAGCTACATCAGCGGTGGTGGCGTTTGTAATCCACATCTTGTTGCCATTGAGAATCCAGTTGTCACCGTCTGGAGTGGCAGTAGTTATCATTGAACCGGGGTCGCTACCATGGTCTGCTTCTGTTAATCCGAAGCAACCAATCGCAGAGCCTGATGCCAAAGCAGGGAGCCATTTTTCTTTTTGCTCATCTGAGCCGAAAGTTGCAATCGGCCACATTACAAGGCTGCCTTGAACAGAAGCAAAGCTGCGCAGGCCTGAGTCACCTCTTTCAAGTTCCTGACAGATAATGCCGTAGTCGGTATATGAAAGACCAGGGCAGTTATATCCAGATATTGAAGAACCAAGAAGCCCAATCTGTCCCATCTCACTACTAAGCTCCAGAGGGAATGTTCCATCTCTGTAACTGTCGCGTACTAATGGCATAAATTTGTTTTCAACAAAGCCACGTACTGTGTCACGGATTGATCGTTGCTCATCGGTTAATGTTTTTTCAAAACTGTAAAAGTCTACACCGTTGTATTTTTGCATCATTCCTCCATTAGAGTTGTAGCTATAATGAACTGCATTATTGCTGAATTGCCAAGTGCAACTTGACCAATTTCAATTTAACTGTAATTCTTGACGGTGAATCTCAAACAGAAACAAGGGATAATCGATGGAAATATTCAGATGGATAAAGGCATGGGGAGCGGTTGCTTTATGGGGTTATCTCCTGGCTGGAGCTTATGGTCTGGTTGAAGGTGTATATCATCTATTCAAGTTATCGCCAGAATCTGGGCTAGCTAGCTATCTGGTTCCTCATATAGTTTTCTATGGCTGGACAGGTTTTGTTTTCGCTGCATTGCTTTTCCTGCCCGCAACATTGCTCACTTTACGCGATGATGTTAAATGGCGCCGGGCTTTTGCTCTTGCTCTTTCAGCTGCTATTTCTTTACTGCTTACTCTTGTCTTCAGATTTATTCTTCCACTGCGAATTGATTTCATTAATGAATTATGGGTTGCACACGAGTGGTTATGGGGGCTGTTGATACCGTTAATAGCATGGTTGTTAGGTACAATCGTACTATTGAATATGATGAACTTGCTTGCCCACAAATTGACTCTATCGCCAAGGATGAGTCTGATTGTTCCTGTAGTTGTGATGATTGTTTCTACAAGTTTATGGCCAAACTGGCAGACGGAACAGAGAGACTCCAGGGTCGGTAACTTGGAAGTTAAAGTTTCTGAACAGATAGATCAACCAAATCTGATTTTGATATCGATAGATACACTGCGAAAAGATGTGCTCGATAAAAACTTCAAAACTCCTGCATTTGACAAGTTTGCTCAGAGTGGAGTTACATTTGCAAATTGCTGGTCAACAAGTTGTTGGACTTTGCCCAGCATGACAACAATCCATACTGGTTATGCTCCAGGGTCCATGGTGCTGGACAAATACACCGGTTTACCTGCAGATGTAACAACCCTTGCTGAAATAGCCTATGCAAATGGCTATCAGACTGCTGCAATAGCTTCAAATCCGTATCTCTCGAATTATTATGGATTCGATCGTGGCTTTGAATGGTATGATCATTCGTCGGTGATTGAGCCGTTTGTTCCAGCTAAAGATGTGGTCCTTGTCAGGGAATTACTTCGACAAATAGAAAAAAATATCGATATGGATGATGGGCAGTTACTTTACGATAAATCTGTCAATTGGCTGTTAAATAAAAAAGATGACCGGCCATTGTTCTTTTGGATTCATATGATGGATCCGCACTTGCCTTACAGGGGTGTTGACGTTAACGGTGACAGACCACTCCAGTTACCGGATCATCAATGGTTAAAAGATGGGCAGTTTAAGTCGGTTAATAAACTGAGGGACGCATTGCCTGATGTAAGCCACGATGTAAAAAAAGCTGTAATAGATTTGTATAACCTCGAAGTTGAATACTCAGATTATGTATTCGGAAATATTATAAAAGGATTACAAGACTCAGGCTTGCTGGAAAACAGTATTATTGTTCTGGTCAGTGATCATGGTGAAGAACTGTTTGATCATGGGGGATTTGAGCACGGCCATAGTTTCTTGCCTGAAGTTTCAGCTATTCCGCTGGTTGTCAGATTCCCAAAAGGCGAAAGTGCTGGTTCAACGATAGATTCACCTGTCAACTTGATCAATTTTTTCACATCGATTTGTAGTGAACTTGGATGGAACTATGAGGCAGCGCGTCCTGGCAATGATGGTATGTTCAGTGCTAAACCTGGTGCGGAAGAGTTCTTTGTGCTGGAAAATGTGTTGTATGGTGAAAATCAGTATGCAGCCGTATGCTGGCCATATTTACGTATCGAATCAGATGTTATTTCCTGGTACAGGATAGACCAGGCAGAAGCAGTGCTGAGCTCTGCGCCAGATGATTCCATGAGTTGGTTGCCAAGAATTGCAGAATGGAATTCAACTATGGATGAGTATGAATTCATTAATAATTTAGAAACGACCGGACCCGGTGAAGATATTCAACGTAAACTCAGAAGCTTGGGTTATTGATGAGAAAATTTGGATGGATGACAGCGCTAGTTCCTGCATTGATTATAATCATATTCTGTATGTTGCCAGTATTTTCCAGCTGGGACACGCATATGCTTGGACCTTTTGGTGGGATTGATGCTTTACTGCAAGCTGGGATTCTTCAGTGGAGCGGGCAGAATTTTCTGACACCGGAATTATGGTATCAACTCCCCATATTTTATCCCGAACATGATGTACTCGGCTATATGGATTCTCTTCTTGGTCAGGCTTTATCGATACAGCCAATTCTCTGGTTAGCAGACATTTCGGCAGCCGCGCAGTATAATTGGGCAATGCTGGTCAGCCTGATACTTTCAGCTATTTCAGTACTGCTTATCTGGAGGAATTCAGGAGGGGATCCTATTCCTGGTGCAATAGTTACTGTTGTAGTAATCGGCTCACCATACACCTTGGCTCAGCTGGGGCATCTCAACCAATTACCTCCACCGATGGTGTTTTTTGCAATAGCTGCGGTTATTGGAGCATTGAATTCAGCTGCAAGTCTTCGCAATAGAATCCTCTGGTGGGGTGCTGCAATGCTGGCAGTTGTTTCCCAGGCAATGTGGGGCTGGTATGGCTTCGTTTATGCAGCAATGGGAGCAGCAATACCTGTAGTCTGGAATCTATTTTCCAGGAGAGAATACAAACAGTTTATCCGTTTGAACTGGGTTGTTCTACCGATGCTCCTGATTGCAGTTCCGGCTGTTCTCTGGATGGCAGAACCGCAACTACGTGTTGCTGATCGGTACTCTGAATTTGATCGTAGCGATCTTGAAATTCGCGCGGGAAGTGCAGATTTAAAACATCTATTTGAGCGTGGAGTTTATCGTAGTAACCCTGCCGATTGGGTTGGCAAAGGATTAGATGGAGCTCAGCGATATGAAGATAGAGAGCGACAGGTTCTCAACCCAGGTTGGCTGGCAATTGCTCTTGCTGTTTATGGAATTAAACATCGGCGCAAACTTCCAGCAGAAATGCTGCAACATGGATACGGGCTTTTAAGTCTGGGATTCATCGGACTGATTTTTGCTTTTGGCGAATCAACTGGTTTGCCCTTCACAGACAAAAGAATGCTGCTTCCGTTTGGAGTTCTCAGGGAGTTCATCGATTCTTTGCGTGCGTTTAGAGGGGCGTGGCGTTTTTCACTGTTAACAGTACTTGCAGTTGCATGGTGGGCAGGATTCGGCTTTTCATTGCTGCGGAACCGATATGGAGTTAAGGCATTTGGAGTGCCAGTACTTTTGGTATTAATATCTTTACCTGTCACTTTACCAATTATTGAAATTCCATCGGAAGTCAATTTGCCGTCAAACTCTTTTGCTTCAAATCAGAAATTGTTAACCTTGCCGGCTCCGCTCAATGAGTACGTTGAAGACCAGACAGAAGTTTTATGGCTACTGCGTGCAATCACAACAGAAAATCAGGTTACTGGTGGGGCAACTGGCTGGGTTCCCGATAGTATAATCAAACTTAGAGTGGAACTGTCTGACTGTGAAGCTGGCTTGATCTCGCCACCAGAAATATTTGATCGATTTATTGAATTGGGAATTACTGGAGCTGAAATAGCAGAAAGAACTGATGATTCCATTCGAGTAGAATTTTGGCGAAAAGCATTGTCCAGTTATGGTGCTACTGAAATGCCAGTTGTTGACGGCAGTAGATACTCAAGGTGGGTTTTTGAAAATTAAGGCTCAGATAAAAATCTGAGCCTCAAAAATCAGGTTATAGCGAGACGACTTCTTTAACTTCAGGAATTTCTTCCTTGAGGCGTGCCTCGATACCGTGCTTCAGAGTCATTGTTGCCATAGGGCAACTTCCACAGGCACCCTGTAGTCTTACAGTAACAATACCGTCGTTAAAATCGATAAGTTCAACATCGCCACCATCAGCTTGCAAAGTTGGTCGAACCTTGTCCAGTACTTCTTGAATTTTATCCATCATGAGGCTGTTCCTTTCATTGTATGCCTGTTACAAAGCTACATCAGAATTTTAGCAAGTCAACCACCAGCTTTTGTCTGGATTCAAAACTGAAATCAAGTTAATCTGAACAGAATAGCAAAAAGGCTATTTGCAGATAAATCAGTTACTTGTAATTCTACATTTTATCAAGGAGCAAAATGCTGATCCCTGATTATGGATGGCTTTCGATTATACCACCACTGTTGGCTATCGCATTGGCATTGTTGCTCAGGCAGGTAATTCCTGCACTGCTGGCTGGTGTCTGGGCTGGCGCAATAATCCTGAATGGCAATCCCTTTGTCGCATTTCTACGAGTGGGGGATACTTACCTGGTTGATTCCTTGGCTAATAAAGATCATGCAGTAATTATAATGTTCTCAATGATATTAGGTGGAATGATTGGGGTACTTTCCCGTAGTGGCGCCACTACAGCACTTGTAAATTCAGTCTCCTCCAGGATTACAAACAGGCGTAATGGACAGGTTGCAAGTGCGGCAATGGGACTTGTTGTTTTTTTCGATGACTATGCAAACACCTTGCTTGTTGGAAACACGATGCGGCCACTTACAGACAAGCTGCGAATCTCCAGGCAAAAACTTGCATACATAATCGACAGCACTGCCGCTCCGGTAGCAACCATCGCTGTGATTTCAACATGGATCGGTTTTGAAGTCGGGTTGATCCAGGATGCTTTAGTTCGTATCTCGGCTGATTCATCGGCATACGTGCTTTTCCTCAGGTCACTTCCGTATAATTTCTACCCGATACTTACACTATTCTTTGTTTTCGGCATAGCAGTAACCGGCAGAGATTTCGGACCGATGAAAACGGCAGAAGATGTGGCGTATGGCATGCAGTCAGAACCGATTTATGAATCGGAAAAATCCAGGCAACCGATCAAAGCCATGATTGCTGGCATATTGCCTCTTCTGGTACTTGTTGGCGGCACAATTATTGGTCTCCTACTTGATGGAATGAACAAAGCAGGCCCAGGTGCAAGCCTGCGTGAAGTGTTTTCGGCAGCCGACAGTTTTGCTGTTTTGATGTGGTCATCGTTAAGTAGTGCAATCGTTGCGATTTCTCTTTCAAAACTGTTCGGTCTGTTGACAATGGATCAGGCTGTTGAGGCATGGCTTGAAGGTGCGAAGAAGATGCTCATTGCCTTTGTCATTCTGATTCTGGCTTGGTCGATAGGGGCAGTTTGTGAAGACCTTGGTACGGCTCCGTTCCTGGTCTCAGCAATTGGTGATGAGCTGCCATCAGTGTTGTTGCCTCTGATTACTTTCGTTTTGGCTGCACTGGTCAGTTTTGCGACTGGCACATCGTGGGGGACTATGGCTATTCTGGTCCCGATAATAGTGCCAATTGCTACATCAATGGCCGGCGCTATCGGTGTAGAAGGTCATCTGGTTCCAGCAACAGTGAGCTCTGTATTGGCAGGTGCTGTTTTTGGAGATCACTGTTCTCCAATATCTGACACCACAATCTTATCTTCAATGGCAGCTGGCTCTGATCATATCGATCACGTCAGAACTCAGTTACCCTATGCGCTGACTGTTGCAACAGTAGCAGTTGTGACAGGTTACCTGCCAGTCGGTTTCGGATTATCGCCATGGATTTCATTGCTTGTTGGTTGCATCTTGCTGTCACTAATCATCAGGTTTATTGGCAAAAAGAGTTATTAGTCCCTATCTTCAGAAAACTGGAGGAAAAAGATGTCAAAATGGTTGTTACTTATAGCTCTTGGATTAATCATTTCTGGTTGTGGTCAAGGCAATGTTCAGTTTCCTTATCCTGATGAACATAGCAATTATCCTGTGCCTGGAAATGGTATGCCTAAGATTTATCTAGCAGGAATTGTAGATGTGCGTCCTGTGGAACAAAAGCGTGGTGAAGGGATATTTCTGGACTTGACTTTTCCATCGGACAGGAAGTGGTCCGAGCCAGTTGATGCCATGTATCGACAGGCATTGTCACAGGATATTACTCAAACATCACTGGCAGTTCTGGTAGAAGATCCCCTGGAAGCAGATTACAAACTTGAAGCTGAAATATTTTCATTTGCCTGTAGTCTTGACAGATTTATTGGTTCATTTGCGATGCCTGCACTTGCTGGAGGTGTTGTTGGAGTTGTTTGGGGCGGTGACGGAAACTCAATGCTCAAACGTGGCCTTTTTTCCTGGGCCATAGCAATGTTGGCTATACCGCTGCCAGTGGAATTTCAAGCACAGGCAGAAGTCAGACTTACAATGCGAGATCCTGAAGACAAGATTGTTTGGAGAGAAACCTGCATCGGACAAATCAATGAAGGAAAGTGGCTTCCAGCTACTTCGCGTAGTGACAAAATACTCGCTGAGAGGAAGATGCCTCTTGCATTAAAGCGATGCAATGCATGCTTACTTGGACAGCTCAGGCAATTTCTATACTAGAGCAATTTTGCAGCAAGGCTTGCCAGCTCACTTCGCTCACTTTTTGCGAGTGTAACATGACCAAATGATGGTTGGCCTTTAAATCTGTCGATTACATAGGTCAACCCGTTACTTGAAGCATCAAGATAAGGGTTGTCGATTTGATATGCATCACCAGCCAGAATCACTTTTGAATTTTTCCCTGCTCTACTGACTACAGTTTTAATTTCATGCGGAGTCAGGTTCTGTGCTTCATCAATCAAAATATAGAGCTGTGGCAAGCTTCGGCCACGGATGTATGTGACTGCTTCAACCTCAATCACACCTGAATCAAAAAGGTAATTTACTTTGTCGGATGATTGTTCCAGTTGTGGATCTACAAGAAACTGCAGGTTGTCAACTATCGGCTCCATCCAGGTTTCCATTTTTTCTTCTTTTGTTCCTGGAAGATATCCGATGTCTTTGCCAAGAGGCATGATTGGGCGTGATACCATGAGTCTGCGGAATTTTTTTTCTTCGACTACTTTTTGCAAACCTACTGCCAGAGCCAGGAGAGTTTTACCAGTTCCAGCTTGGCCAAGCATGGTGACCAACTCAATATCAGGACGCTGCAGAAGCTCAATAGCGTAATGCTGTTCCATATTCAAAGCAGATAATCCCCATGGATGTGACTCGGAATGTTTTAATTTCTCAAGAGTTTTACTATCAGACTGAAAAATTCCCATCGCTGTATGCTTGGGGTTGTTGTTATCACGTAGCAATGCGAATTGATTGGGATAATATTCACCGTCAAACTGAACTTCTTCACCCTGATAGAATTTTTCGATTATTTCGGGATTGCACTGAATCTCTGCCCACCCGGTATACAGTTCATCAAAGTTTATTTTCTGGCTCTTAAGATCCTCGCTTCTCAGCCCAAGAGCATCGCCCTTTACACGAGCATTTATATCTTTGGTTATAAAAGTTAAATCAATTTTATTTTCGATCAGATATAGACCAGTTGCCAGGATGCGGTTGTCAGGAATTGAGCCATCCATACCAGCTGGAAGATATTTGACGTAGTTATCTACAAGAACGAAGAGCATGCCGCCACCAGGCAATAAAACTCCATCTTTCAAAGCTCCATTGGATCGCAGTTCATCAATTTTGCGTATTACATGGCGTGCATTTCTACCAAGTTCAGATTTATCTTTCTTGAAATGATCAAGTTCTTCCAATACGTCGACAGTTAAAATTATGTTGTGTTCATCGAATACTTCAAGCGCATTTGCATCATGGAGAAGTACGTTTGTGTCGAGTAGGAAGCAACGTCCGGTCATTGAATCCAGTTTGACACCATTAAGAGTAGGGGCAGACATTGTAGCTCCTTCAGTTGATGTTAAGGACATCCTTATCCTCGTAATATGCATATATTAAGCCAATTCGATATTTTTGGCTAATATTTATCTCACGATTATTGTGAATAATAAAAAATAGGTGAAATTGTGCTAATTATGCACTTTATTAGTTGCATAAAGTTTACATAATGGATATAATGGCGTTAGTGGAGTCAGTAATATGTCAATATGGCACAAAACAAGGAGCATGCTATGTCGGGAATGTACGCGGATAAATTTAAAGATGGGATTATTGCCAGTAAAGATGATCGCAACAAACTGATTGAGCGTATGGAAAATGAAAAGGTCCATTTCCTGCGTTTGATGTTCTCAGATATTATGGGTCACAATAAAAATGTAGAAATACCTGCAAGCCAGTTCAAGAAGGCTCTTCGTGGCGAAATAATGTTTGATGGTTCTTCAATTGAGGGTTTCAGCAGAATTGAAGAATCAGATATGCTCCTGGTACCAGACCTTAATACTTATGTCACATTTCCTTTTGAGCGGAGTAAAGGGAAAGTCGCCAGACTGATATGTGATGTTTACAATATTGATCACACTCCTTTTGATGGTTGTCCACGTCTAACTTTGCGCAGAGCTATCAAGAAGCTTAAAAGTATGCGATACAGACCTGTATGCGGTCCTGAAATGGAATTTTTCCTTTTTAACAGAAATCAAAATGGGGACCCAACTGTTGAAACTCATGATGCTGGTGGATATTTTGATTTGTTGCCAGTTGATAAAGGTGAAGATGCACGACGGGAAATTGTTCATGCTCTTGAGGCAATGGGTTTTGAAATTGAAGCTGCACACCATGAGGTTGCTCCTGGTCAACATGAGATAGCATTCAAATATACAGATGCACTGCAATCTGCAGATTATGTAATGACCTTCAAAATGGTTGTTAAAAAGATTGCTCTCGATTTTGGTTTGCACGCTACATTTATGCCAAAGCCAATCTTTGGTGTCAATGGTTCAGGCATGCACACGCATCAATCTCTATTGCGCGACACAAAAGATGGAGTAGAAAATGCATTCTATGATCCTGATGCCAAGTTCCAATTAAGTAATATTGCCAGATGTTATATCGGTGGAATTCTGGAACATTCCAGAGCTCTGGTCGCATTGACAAATCCAACTGTAAATTCATATAAGAGACTGGTCCCAGGTTTTGAGGCTCCAGTAAATGTAGCCTGGTCGGAGCACAACCGTTCTCCATTGGCGCGTGTTCCTGCTCGTCGTGGTATGGGTACCAGGGTTGAAGTGAGAATGCCTGATCCAAGTTGCAATCCTTACCTTGCATTTGCTGCGATGTTGGCAGCAGGAACAGATGGTATCGAAAAAGGAATTGATTGTGGTGCTCCTGTTGACAAAAATATTTTTGAAATGAGTCAACGTGAAAAAAGCAGGTTGAAAATTAAACAGTTACCTGTTGACCTGAATGAGGCAATTGTATTGATGAAGAAAAGCAGCTTTATGCAGGAAACTCTTGGTGAGCATATATTTAACCAGTTTATTACTGCTAAAGGTAAAACCTGGAGTGATTACATTTCAACTGTTCATCAATGGGAAATTGATCGGTATTTAACATCTTATTGATTGCTCATATTGGCAGGCAGGTGTAAATTTTGGTCATGATGAAACTAATTACAACCTGCCTGCTTTGCTGTTTGTTACTGGCTGTTCCAGCTGCCTGCAAGCAACTTACTCCTGAACATCCTGGAATTCTGGTCATTGAATCTGCTTGCGATTCTACATTCTTCAACTGGAACTCGGTGGGGCAGAGTAGTTCGGTAACCTGGGCAACAGGAGCCTTTCTGTTTTCTGCCAATGCGAATGTCGGGACATTTGGTTTGAATGATCTGACAATTGATTACAGTATAGATCTCCATGGAATCAGTGATGGAAGAGAACTGATTTTTCAAAACGGAAATTACAGTTTTGATAAAACTCTTGTTCTGACTGCAACCAATTTTACTTTAGTTGCATGTGAAGGAGTTCTAGAGATTGCTGATGGCCGCATAACCCTGCAAATTCCTGTTGATAAAAAGAGTAACGGTAATTCAAGTTATATTTTGCTTGCCGGTATGATTGTATTAATTGCAACACTTATGAATCGCACTCGCAAGCAGATGAAATCTTCATGAAAAATAAATTCGAAACAGTTTTGTTTAACGCTCTGTTGTTCACTATGCCGTGGATTGGGCTGGGCATTGTAAAAACTATAACTGGAGTAGACACGGGAGCTGGTTTTCAAGTCAGCTATTTATTTGCTGCCTTGTTGTTGGCTTTGAATTTCAGACAAGTTATTAAAAAAGCTTATGCTCGGAACTTTGTTTTAGCAACTGTTCTACTTGGTGCTGGTCTATTTATTCAACCTGGTATCGCCGATTTCCCCTCTGCGCTAAGTCGATATTTCAAACAACTGATCCAACTTTCAATAATGGTCGGAATTGCTCTTACTCCATTTATATATTATCGAAAAACCAGCTCCAGCTGTTTTCGTTGGCTTGCTTATGGCATGATGTTTCAATTTGGATATTCAGTTTTACAAGCGACAGCTTTCAATGGGTGGCTACCTTGGTTCAGCCAGTTGGAAAATATATTCACTTCCAATCCGTCAATATTGTCTGGATCAGAGGAACTGGTAATTGGTTCAACAATGAGTGGTATTCCCAGGATCAGAGGTACAGCTTGTGAACCATTGTTGCTTGGGAATTACTTGATAATGGTGATTCCATGGCTGCTAATACAGCCCTGGCGTAAAAGTGTCCGGTTCGCACTGCTTGCTGTAGGGATTTTGATGTTAATGCTTACCTGGAGTAGAGGTGCGTGGCTTGGTGCAGTCGCCGCCACATTCACAGCACTTGTTTTGTTGAAGTATTCACGAATCCTGCCTCGATTTAACTTGAAGTCGCTTTTGCCTGTTTTTGGTATAGCCGTTCCTGTTTTGATCCTGATTTCATTTATAGCTCCTGTTGAAACTTTATATTCCAGATTATTGCAAACATTTGACACTACTGATTGGTCAAATCTGACTCGTCTATATTCAATGCAGGCTGCCTGGAGAGCATTCTTGCTTAGCCCGGTTGTAGGCATTGGCTGGGGACAGTACGCATTTCATTTCGATATGCTCGTTGACCCACTTGGATTGCAGAGCCAGTTTACATGGCCAGTTGTAAATAATTTCTCTCTAAAAGTCTTAGCTGAAACTGGATTGTTCGGATTTGGGTTGTTCGTATTTGGTATCGGAAAAGTTGTTAGAAAAGTTTTTATGCAACTTAAACAAGGCAGTAGAAACAGCCAGCTCCCAATTGTTGTCGCAACAAGTTCTTTTGCTGGTGTGTTTGTGCAAATGTTTACATTTTCTCAATACAATGTGCCTCATATCTGGGTGTCACTCGGGTTGCTTTTGTTTTTGCTTTACAGAGGTGAAAAGTGACTGACAAACGGAAGCATATTCTGCTAGATGCTACAGTAGTTAATTCTAAACCGACTGGAGTTGGCAGATCTATACTGGAAATTATTTCCAATCTGTCTCAAATCGAAACTCCGTTTCGTTTCACTGTTGCAGTTTCCGATTTGGCTTTCTTCGATTTTCTTGAAGACAAAACTAACTGGAATGTTGTTCAGGTAAAACATTGTGGATCCGGTTTTCTGCATCGTCTTTTTACAACTCATCTGGAAATCCCCAAACTTGCAAAAAAACTCGATGTCGATCTGGTCCATTTCATGACGATACCAGCTTCTTTACATTTAAGTTGCCAATCCATATTGACAGTTCACGACATCGCTTTTCATCTGTTCCCGAATACAGTTGACTTGATGAGGCGGATTTACTATCGAGCTACACTTGGTTTGTCAATTCGCAATGCCAGCGCAATAATTACAAATTCTAAAACAACAGCTACAGAATTGTCTGAATTGCACCCTGAGGCAAAAGATATAATAGAAGTAACTACATTTGGGCTCCCGCAGTGGGCAGAGACAGATTTCCCGGAGTCGATGAGAAACAATTCAGCACCTTTACTTTTTGTAGGCAGCCTTGAGCCGAGGAAAAATCTGGACAGAATATTGGATGCATATCTCCAATTCAGAAAATCAAATCAAGATTCAGAATTGCCAGTATTAACTATTGCTGGAGGCCGGGGATGGCTTGACAATAAACTTGTCAAACGGATTGAAATCCTTGAAAGCGAAAAACTGGTTACCTGGTTTGGCTATTGTACTCCGGATAAACTTATGGAACTCTATAAATCATCATCTGCTTTGCTGTTCCCGTCACTCCATGAGGGCTTTGGTTTCCCGATTCTCGAGGCTATGGCATCAAATCTGCCAGTTATCACTTCCAACCGCGGAGCAATGAAAGAAGTTGCAGGCGGTGCTGCTCTGCTTGTTGATCCTGAAAGCACTGATTCAATAGCTCAGGCGATTGAACAGTTGTATATCAATAGGGCTTTGTCTGAAAAAATTACAAAGCTGGGAGCAATCCGGTGCAAAGAACTGAATTGGCTAAAAACAGCAAATGAGACTTTAGATATTTACAAGCGCATATTAATATTGCGGTGATTAGAGATATCCTGTACTTTTAATCAGCTCGACATAGATAGTAATTGAAGCTCAAGAAGGAGCGGTATTTGAGTTCTGGCATAGATATTCTACTTGGTGGGTTGTTTGCATTTGCAATATCATGGATGATTCAACCTCACTTCAGGAGTCTCGGTTTCCTGACCGGGATTATTGACCGACCCGGATATCGTCGCTCCCATAATGTGCCAGTGCCGAGAACTGGTGGCATGGCCATCTTTATATCCTTTTTCGTTACCCTTCTAATAATTGATCGTTTTGTTGGTGTCACTCCGTTGCCATGGTCATGGTTGGCTGTGCTTGGTGGTGCCGGGCTTGCAATACTTGCTCTCGGTGTTGGTGACGATCGATTCCATATTCATGCTGAAAAGAAATTGTATGGCCAACTCATTGTTATAGTTGCCTTGATGCTCGCAGGTGAACGTCTGGATACTGTTTCCTTGCCAGTAATTGGACAGCTGGAACTTGGTGGCTGGGCATGGCCAATAACTTTACTTTGGTATCTTGGCTTTATCAATTCTATGAATCTGATTGATGGCCTTGATGGTCTTGCAAGTGGTATAGGTGTTGTAGCATCACTTTGTATCGTGGCTATCGCTATTGCTGTCTCAGATTATTATAGCGCATTTTATGCATCAACTTTGTGTGGTTCAACACTTGCATTCATGTACTGGAATATGGGTAGACGAAAAATCTTCCTTGGTGATTCCGGAAGTATGTGGATGGGGCTTGTGCTTGCAATCTTGCTTCTGCATGTCAGCCGACAAAACAGTGTTGGCATATTTCTGCTACTGGCACCAATGATTGCTCCGATCTGGGATACTGGAACTACAATTATCAGACGGTATCGCAGGCGAGCATCGATATTTGAAGCTGATGACTATCATCTGCACCATCGGCTGATCAGACTTGGTTTCAGGTCTACAACTACTGTCTATTTTCTGTTGTTGTTAACAATTGGCTCTTCATTGATAGCCCTTTCAGGATTTATCGGTGTACCATGGCTTGGCTTGCCCGCTCTTGGCTGTTGGCTGGCAATGTTCTTTTTATGGACAGCGAAACGGAAAAATGTTGATTCTGAAAAATCGATGGACTTTTTCAGCGAACTGAAATTTATAATGGGTTTCGATGACGGAGCTTCTGAGCCTCGACCTACTCATACTCACGTTGCAGAAATTATCGATTTACAAGTGGAAAGAGAAAAAGTAGAGCGAGTTATGGCTGCTGCCTCTGGAGGGCAGCCGGTTGAAGTAAATACAGAAGATAAGTAATGGCCTTCATTCCTCTTCCTGGTCTTCTTGTAAGAGATTTCCTGACAAATCCAAATGCTGTTGTTGTGGAATTGGGTAGTGGTAATTCACTTTTTACTGAAATTATAAAATTATACACACAGGTTATTCAACTCGATCTTGCACCCGCATATAATTCATCTTTTACTCAGGTTATGGCAGATGCTGCCGAAATTCCTTTTAAGAAAGCTTCGGTAGATATTTTGTTGGTGCCAAATTTGTGGCGTCATTTAAATAATCGTTTGGAGTTGCTTGATTACTGGCAAGGTTTTCTTTCAGATTCAGGAGTTATTTATGTTCTGGAAGATGATACTGAATCCAGTAATATCGCGGAGTCGAATTATCAGGAGCTTCAAAAGTTATTGTGCAAAATTGGTCCTTCATGGCGTGGTGAACTGATATCTTTCAGTGATGGTGTAGATAGTATACTGTCTACTGCAACAGAGGAGTCGTCGTGGTGTTTTGGATCGGCAAAGAACAGTTACCAGGTGAATTCACTGGAAAAGTTGATTGCAATGCTCTGTAATTTACCTGATAAGCCGAATCGATTAATCGACTCTATAAATGAGCATGGCCTCAGCTACGGGCAATACTGGTGGGCAAGATACAGTAGGGAGATGTTTTGCGACTGCAGATAGCATTATTACTGATAATAATCAGTCTAATTATGTTTGCCGGCCAAGGTTCCATGGTTGACTGGCGAGCAATTCAGTCAGTTGCAATTCATAGTGATGATTGGGGACTATGCGGTTTTCTGCCTGAATCAATGATATTGGATGAAGCTCAAATTGAGTTAATAAATCCTGGTAATTTCCCGCCTGTATATTGGACCTCAACACTTGAGGACAGTAATGATGTTAACGAATTGGCATCGGTTCTGGCGAAATACCTTGATAGAGATGGTAATCCTGCGGTTTTCCAAGCGAATTATATAACTTCTTCATTACAATCAACACCTGATGGTTGGTTAGAATACGATATACCGGAATTTCACCCTGCATATCAAAGACCTGGGATGTGGAATGCAGTGAACAGCGCAATTGAAGCTGGAGTATGGGTTCCTGAACTTCATGGGACCTGGCACTACAACCCCTTGCAAATGAAAAGCATTGTTACTGGAAACCGGAAATTGGAAGAATTGAATAATGCAGGATTATTGCTGTTTCCTGATTGTATGTCTGCTTTTGAGCTTGGCTTGGAGGCGGATCGTAAAGTTATTGAGGATGACCTTGATCGATCTGTTGGCATTTTCAAGGATCTTTTTGGGACATTGCCCCACTCTATGATAGCACCAGATTATGTATGGTATAGAAACGACGAAAATTTGTGGAAGAGCACAGGATTGCGAGCAGTTCAAGCTAAAATAGAGCAACGTCGGCCAAATCAGAACAAATACACTGGACACGTGATGAAGATGTTTGAAAGAGGTATTCGCAGAATATCCGAAAAACAGCTCTATTATATTGAACGCAATTGCCGATTGGAATCTTTGCAGCACAGTGACCGTGATGCAACAATTTCCAAATGTTATGACGATGTACTTACAAGCTGGAATCGTGGCGAACCTGCAGTTGTTGAAACACACAGAATTAATTTTGTCAGTACTGATCCTGACTTGCAGAATATTGGATTGTCCGCCCTGGATAATCTTTTGAGTAAAATTGAAACCCAGGATGTGACCTGGCTCTGTGACGATGAAATTGCACAGTTGTCCAAAACTGGTACCAGTTCTCGCATTTTCGGCGATCAAGTTATATGTAGAAATTATACACACTCCAGACGATTGGTTATTGCTGAAATTAATGGCCACAAAGAATGTATCTATGTTCCAGCGCGAGAAGTTGTTAGAATCAAATTGAATTAAAGTTTTCCCAAAATATACCGAATAACTTGAAGTGAACTAAACCTGCAGTGCAGCTGTTGGAGGCTTCGAGTGTCAAAGTGTCTTGTAACCATCTTATCGATATTATTTTGTCTGCTTGTCTTGCCATCTAATGTCTTTGCGACATCAATTACTGAGCAATATGAAATTAATTGTGAGATAGACAATCTCTTCTGGAAACAGACTGATAATGGTTTGATGCCGATTCTGGAGGGATGTGAATCATATCTGGAAACTGGCGAGCCTATAATTCTGCAACTGATTGTTGAGGTTGTCCTTCCTACTGGGTGGGATGTAGAATCTGCTGTATTTTCAACTGAATATCACCATCTTGAATTGCCCGGGACTGTGGCAATCTCAGAACAGGTACGGAACTCGGATGACATCGCAATTTCCGATATCAGGCTGAGTGGCCAAAATGATAACTGGCCCCCTGTAGCTGGAGAATTCATCGGTAGCAATACTTTGCATGGTGAAACTACTGCATTCTTCAGGCTTTTCCCTCTGAGAATCAATCGCTCTGACAATTCAGGTTCAACAGCTGAAAATTTTGTTGTAACGGCTTCACTGGTTAGCAAATCGGATTCTTGCCAGCCGCTCAGATATGTTGACAATGACGTTGAGCCACTGGAATTTGAGCCGAGGGATAGACCGTCAATGGATGGGTCTACAGTTGAGTTTGTAATAGTAACCTCTGAGCTCCTGAAAGATCAATTCCAGGAACTGGCCGACTATAAAACTGAGCGTGGCATTAGAACAGTAGTTCGGAGTACAGAGTGGATTGCTGAAAACTATCCATCGGCAATAGATCAACAGGCGCAGATTAGAAATTTCCTGCAACTGGCATATCAGCTGTGGGGTACTCGCTATGTCTTGCTTGGTGGCGATGTCTCGGTAATTCCATCCCGGATGATTCACAATACATTCTATCCACCAGGGCAGGGAACAACTATGCCTGTGGATCTTTATTATGCCTGCCTTGATGGCGATTGGAATGCAGATGGCGATGCGAATATGGGTGAAGCGTTTATAAGTTATGCTGATGAGGGTGATTATGTCGATCTTGTAGCAGAGCTGGCTGTTGGTCGTGCCCCTGTTTCTACCACTCTCCAGGTTGAGACTTTTGTAAATAAAATAATATCATACGAGCAAACAAATATCGGCCCACATAATGGCAATGCATTGTTCATGAGTGAAGTTCTGTTTCCTGCAGATTACCAGCAAGGTGGTGATCTTTATGAAGATGGGGCAATCTTTAGTGAAGAAATTATAGAAAATGCAATGTCATTGTCTTCAGTTGAGAAATTCCGATATTATGAAGCATACGATTTATGGAATGGTGCATTCCCTGAAACTCACTCTTCAGTAATGAATCAAATGTCCAGCACCGATTACGGTTTGGTTGTGCATGTGGGGCATGGGTTCTTCTACAACATGTCTGTAGGCGACAGATCCCTTGACCTCGGCGATATAAGTTCACTTTACAATAATCCTAATTATTTTGTGCTGAGCAGTCTGAATTGTGCATCTGCTGCTATTGATTACAACTCGATTCTTGAGCGATTTATTATAAATGATAATGGAGGAGCTGTACTGGCAATTGGGTCTTCACGAGCTGCATTTCCGGGAATCGCCAGCGGGTATCAATATGATTTCTTTACAGCATTATATCAAAGCGATATTGCCAGAGTGGGAGATGCCATCGCAGAAAGCAGATCAAACTATGATCACCTTGTGAGTATGAATACCATCGAAAGATGGACTCATATGACATACACATTAATAGGTGATCCTACTCTGCTGTTCTTTCCTGATGAACCGGAAAGCCTTGAAGTTGAATTAACCGAGAACATGATTCAAGGCCTTCAAATTGTTGAAGTAACTGTGACCAGTAGCTCAGTTCCAGTTGAGAATGCGACTGTAACTTTAAGTCACGAAGATGGTGGCTACTCTTCTGCAACTACAGATGCAGACGGCTTAGCTACTCTGGATTATATTGCAACTTCTGGTGACGATATAAAATGCGTTGTCACTGCCAAAGGATACAGGCCGAATATCTCCAGCCTGGAAGTGGTAAGCTCCGGGGAATCATATATATCAATTCAAGATTATAGAATTGTCGATAATGGCACATTCGGTTCGATCGGAAATGGCGATGATATGGCAGGCTCAGGTGAAACAGTTGCCATACTGTTTGAGTTGGTTAACAGCGGGACAGGCTGGTCCGATGTTTCACTCGTGGAGTTAGCCTGCTCTTCAGCGGCTTGTTCTGTACTTACGGATGTTGCCGAAGTCGAAGAATTAAATCCGGGTGAAGTAGACAATTCAGTACTTTTCCTGGTGCAGTTATCTGCTGAACTGGAGAATGCATCTACTCTTGAATTTGAACTGAAAGATGGCAATCCGGATTATGAAATTCTGGATTTATTGAGCCTGGATATTGTTGCGCCGGTGATTGCGCCATCAATATTGACATGGGCAGACTTCCCAAGTGGAAATGGGAATGGCATAATTGAAGAGGGAGAAGAGATTGAGCTATTTATTAATCTCTTCAATTCAGGATGGTCCAGTGCAGATGTTCTAACTGGAACAGTAGAAGCAATCGGGTTTGGCATTGTTCCTATTCAACCATATGGCAGCTGGGATAATATTGGGAAACTTGAAGAGCAGGACCAGAATGAACGCTTCCTGATTCGTGTCGACAATACAAGTGGTTCTGTCCGTGGATTGTTGACAATTGCAGATGAGTATGGTCATTCCTGGAGTCATACCTTTGACATGGTAAGACCTTCAAAGCCCGTGATGACAAGTGCATCAGCACCAGCCGGGGAACAGATTCTTGTGGAGTGGGAACCTGCACTTGAACTGGATTTGTTTGGTTATCATATGTACCGATCCGAACTTCCCAACGGCCCATTTTCAAGAATTACGCAGGCTCCACTTGAAGGGGCTTCGTTCTTCCGAGATACCGACCTGGATCCTTTGACCAAGTATTATTACCGTGTTGCAGCTACTGATTCATCACGACTATTAAGCCAACAATCGTACACAATATCTGCAAGTACAACGCCACCGGAAGTAACAGGCTTTCCCATATTGCTGGATGTCGAATCTTCAAGTCACTGTGTAGTTGGTGATATCAATGGCAATGGCGAAAACGAAATAATATTTGCAGCTGATTATATTTATGTGTGGGATAGCACAGGTATTGAACTCCGAGATGGTGATAACGATGGCCAGACATCAGGGCCGTTCTCAGATTTGTGTGGCGGGTGGGGACCTGCGGGCGTGACTCTTGGTGATATTACTGATGACCCGGGGATGGAAATTATCGCAAGCTGCAGAGTCACAAACAGTATCTATATATTTAACGGCGATGGTTCTGTTGCCGATGGCTGGCCAAAACAGATGAATTACTGGAATTGGGCAACACCAGCAGTAGGTGACATCGACAACAACGGTGAAATGGAAATTGTTGTTAATGATATTCACGGTCACACCTATGTCTGGAATCATGATGGAACCGAGTTTTTTGATGGGGATAATAATCCGGAGACAGATGGAGTTTTTCATGTCAGACCAGCTGAATGGTATACATTCAGCTCCCCAGCTCTGGCAGATTTGAATGGAGACGACACTCTGGAGATTGTATTTGCCAGTAAGTTACAAAATGGAGAACCCAACAATCTGTATGCTCTTGATTTAACTGCAAATAACATCAGTGGATGGCCTTATGAGTTGCCTGCTTTAGCCCATTCTCATTGCGCACCGGCAATAGGTGATTTGGATTGTGATGGAGACCTGGAAATTGTAATAATTACAGAGAATGACGAATTGCATGTTGTTACTTCAACAGGGATGGCTTTATCTCCATTCCCAATCGATTTTGTAGCCGATAGTGAATCAAGTGGTGGCATCTGTCCATCTCCAGCGCTAGCTGATTTTGACGGAGATAATGAACTTGAAATTGTTGCTGTAGCTATACATGGTCATGATTTTGGCCAAATTCATATTCTGAACCTGGATGGCGAAAATCTTGATGGTTGGCCAATTGATGTGGAAGGTAACACAGAATCCTCGCCAATTGTTGCTGATATAACTGGCGATGGATTGCTGGATGTTGTCTTTGGAGTTGGAGGGGGCTCTGACTCTGCACCAAATTTACTCTACGCTTTCATGCACAACGGGGGCAGGGTTACCGGCTTCCCATTATCTTTGGATGGGCCAGTCAGGGCTACTCCAATGATTTGTGATGTGGATAAAGACCTTGATATCGATATTGTATATGGCGGTTGGGACTTGGCATTTCATGTTTGGGATCTGCCGTTTGCGTATTCAACTGCAACTACTCCTTGGCCGACATATCACGGCAACATCAGTCGCACAGGACTTTATTCACCAACGGAACCGTCAGAAGTAAATCAGACACCAATTTCACTGCAGAAACTTAAGCAAAATATGCCAAACCCGTTTAATCCTTCAACACTGATTTCTTTTGAGATACCAACGGGTTACAGGGGAAAAGCATCACTGAATGTCTATGACTTGCTGGGCCGAAATGTTAAAACCCTGTTGGATGAAGAGGTCGATGGGGGCAGATTCACTGTTCAATGGCGCGGTGATACTAATTCAGGAACTATTGTAGCGAGCGGTGTATATATATATCGGCTGGAAACTGAAAACAGTATTTCCAGCAGAAGTATGACATTAATCCGTTGAAAGCAAATATTGGCGAGTATTGTCATATCCAGAGATTTCTTGTATAATGTAGGTTCCACAATTAATAGTTTCACCTCACAAACCCTACATGGAGGGGTTGGACGCAACTTGATATTGCATCGGATTTCAAGCACTTGAGCTTGAACAGAAAAAATGACGCGTTTACAAAACCTAACGTTTGTAACTACAAGGTGTTATAACTATCAGGCTTTTACGTCTGGGATACTCAAACAGGAGCTACAATGCTAAACTACACTCATTTCAAGAATAATATTCTATCTCTGCTTATACTTCTATTTTTAGTGTCAGTTGCTAATGGTGGCACAGTGATATACTCCGGCAGCTTTTCTGCCACTGATATCACTTGGGAATATAGTGAAAATGGAGTGTGTTTTCCTCAATATCAGGATTTGTCAGTCTTACAGGATACAGGCAAACCTGTTTTACCTGTAAACTATCATAACCTGCTGATTCCTGCCGGTTCCAATAACTCACATTTGCAATTGGTACCGTTGAAAACAAGAATCATTGAGTTGCCTGCAGAATTGTCTCTTGCACTTCCTGAAGTAGATAGCCAGGGAGTTTCTGTCGATTATAATTACTTACAAAGTAGTGAGAACAGATTTCCGGCAAACTGGAATTCCAAGAGTAATGTTTCTGTCTATAAGGGTTGCAGTTTGGCAAGTATGAGTAGCTATCCCATCAGAGCAGTTATTGATGAAAATGGAAATTATGTGGCTTTGGAACTGCTTGAACAATATGAAATAATTCTGGTCGAAGGTGAAGTCAATATTCAGGATTTCGTTGCAACACGTCAACGAGCAGTTCCTGGAGAGAAGCAGAAAATAGAAGCGGCTCTTGCGCGAATGGTCGATAACCCTGAAATGATATCGGCTTACATGCGTGATGAAGGCACACAGATCAGCCCGGTTGAGTCAGGTCATAATCCTGAAAGAGTGCCAGGTCTTGATGGCAGTCCAGTGTCTTATCTTATTATTACCAACAATGAACTTGAAGCTACTTTTCAGCAACTGGCTGACTATAGAACATCCATTGGTATGCCTGCTGCAGTTAGAACAATTGAGTGGATTGAAAGCAATTGTCGCAATGGTGCCGATGTTCAGGAAACTATCCGGTTCTTTATCAGCGATGCTTATGAGCAGTGGGGACTGGAATATGTAGTTATCGGTGGCGACACCGATGTTGTCCCTGCCAGATATATCAAAGATTATCTATATGGCGCAGCTGGATACACAGTAATTCCTGCAGATCTATATTTCGCTTGTCTTGATGGTAATTGGAATGGTGATGGCGATGATACTTATGGTGAAGTCAGCATTACTTATGGTGATGATCTCTGCGATATGGCCAGTGAGGTTGCTCTAGGTAGAATTCCGGTTAGTACAGTTCACGAAACTCAGGATTATATTGCAAAGGTTATTTTGTATGAAGGACAGCCTGCTGGAGCTGACTGGACGAATGGGTTTTTAGCAGCTGCAGAAGTGCTCTTCTGGATCGATGATGAGACACCTTCAACTGATGGTGCTTCTTTTGCACAAGATTTGATAGATGATTTTGTAGTACCTTGTACTGACATGAGTGTTACCCGATATTACGAAAACTACACTGCCTACCCAGGGTCACTTGATGAAACTAAGCCTGCTGTTATTAGTGCGATTAACAGTAACCAATATGGAATAATGAGCCAGATCGGTCATGGTTTCTTCTTTGATATGTCCCTTGGGTCGGGTGTCTTTACTGTATCTGATGCAGACGCTCTGGAAAATCATGACCATCCATTTTTGCTATATGCTCTTAACTGTGCATCGGCAGCATTTGACTATTCCTGCTTGATGGAACGTTTGGTATTGCATCCAACTGGTGGAACTATTGCATCAATTGGATCTTCAAGAGCAGCATTTCCTTATACGTCCAATAATTATCAACAAGAATTTTTCTCGCTGCTGCTTTGTGAAGGAGTCAGCATACTTGGCGACACAGTTGAACTTAGTCGATTACCATTTATTGGTGATGTAGATCATCCAAGTTTCAATCGTTGGACTTACATGAATTATACTTTGCTCGGAGACCCAGGCCTATCGATCTGGACCAGCGAAGTCAGAGATATGAGCGTGAGTCTTGATCCTGCACTTGAGGTTGGAAATCAAACTGTAACTGCTTATGTAGAATCCGATATGCTACCGGTCCCTGGTGCAACAGTAACTTTAAGTATGGGTGACGATGTCTATGTCACCGGCATATCTGATATCAATGGTGAAGTAGATTTTGATATCACTTTGGTCGAAGCTGGCGTTGTTTCGCTTTCAGCTAGAACTCCAAATAAAGAAGTTTGTCAGGAAGATATTGCAGTTAATAATAGTGGTGCTTATCTGACTGTAAGTAGTTTTCAGATTATTGATGATGGTACTAATGGCTCTACCGGTAATGCTAATGGTGTTATTGAAGCGGGCGAAACCGTCGCAATACGTCCAACGGTTACAGATACTGGAAGTGGTGGTGCTGGCAATGTGACAGGCTCACTTTCTGTTGATAACCCTGAAATTTCAGTTCTGGTATCTTCGTCAGTAATTGGCAATGTCCCCAGTGGCGGATCTGTACAAGCTGCAACTTCATTTCTGATTTTGGTAGATCCTGATTTTGGTGATGGATCAACATTCGAGGCACAGTTCTCGATTTCAGGGACCAGAGATATTTGGCTTACTGAAAATCTGATTTCTGTTGCAGCCCCGGAACTTGAAACTGTCAAGTTGGTTTGGAGTGATGTTGAGTTTGGTGATGGCGATGGAGTTCTGGATAATAATGAGTTAGTTACAATTGTACCTTCGATAAAGAACTTTGGTTCAGGTACATCAGATTACACTTTTGCGCAGCTGTTTTCAGATAGCCCCACAGTAACTATTGGTGACAACACTTCAAATTGTGGTTCTCTGGAATTATTGCAAATCGGGGAATTAGTAACACCATTTACTTTACAGGTTTCTGATGTTTTGCTGCCTTATCAATGCTATATCGTTTTCACGGATACCTATGGCAGAAACTTTACTCACTATTTTTCTCTTGATCCACCTTCTGCACCAATCGACATTGTAGCGGACAGCTCAATGGGTGCTGACATAATTGCTTTGAGTTGGGCTCCAAATAGTGAAGAAGATCTGTACGGTTACAACGTATATAGAAGCCCATCTTTCATGGGTGCGTTTGAAAAAATAAATCAGGATATTATTGTCGGGACTTCATATTTCCGAGATGCTGGGCTGGAATTACTAACCCGGTATTACTATGTAATATCAGCTGTTGACAGCTCTCTTGTTGAGAGTGTGATGAGCATTCAGGTTGGACAGAGTACTGCTCCTCCAGAATCAGGTGATTTCCCGCTACCAATTTCCGTTGAAACAAGTGGTCACTTTGCTGTTGGAGATGTAAATGGTGACGGGACTCTTGAAATTGTATTGGGTGCTGATGAAGTCTATGTCTGGGACGCACTGGGCAATGAATTGATCGATGGCGATGGTAATGCCCAGACTCTGGGACCAATCACTGATATTGACGGAACTTTTTCTCCTTCTGGGTTAGCTCTATACGATCTTGATGGAATTCCAGGTATGGAGATTATTGCTACTGAGATAGACGCAGAATTGATTCATGTATTCCGTTGGGATGGCACCGAGCTGGATGGATGGCCGCAAAGTTGTGGCCTGAAGTGGAATTGGGCAACTCCAGCAGTTGGGGATGTCGATGGTGATGGTGATCCTGAAATTGTAGTAAATAATCTGCGCGGTCAAACTATGGTATGGCACGCCGATGGTACAGAATTGCTTGATGGTGATGCCAACCCTGTAACCAATGGTGTATTCTTTGTCAGACCAAATGCTAATTACGAATGGGGTGTTTCTTCTCCTGCGCTTTATGATCTTGATGGTGATGGGGCAGATGAGATAATATTTGGTACTAAATATGGATGGAACCACCAGAATTATTTGCATGCTTTGAAGTTTGATCAGTCTGAAGCTGCAGGTTTCCCTTTTGCTGTTGGTAATGGTGGTAGCATAGTGAATAGCCCAGCAATCGGGGATTTTGATAATAATGGCGATTTTGAAATCACTTTTATTTCTGAAGACAATATGCTGCATGCAATTCATCATGATGGATCAGTTGTTGATGGATTCCCGGTTGTAGATTTTATCTCCAGCAGTGCAAATGTGGGCATACCTTGTCCAAGTCCTGCTCTGGGTGATTTTAATGGTGATGGCTCTCTGGAAATTGTTGCAATCGAGGTTGTTAACGTCAATGAGTCGCACATTCATGTTGTTTATGCGAGCGATATAGGAGGATTCACTCCTGGAACTGACATACCTGGATATCCTATATATATACCGGGTAACTCAGAATCGAGTCCTGTTGTAGGTGATATCAATG
>JAAESD010000091.1 GCA_024229695.1 bacterium | reverse complement strand
TTAAATGCAATTACATACGTAATAAGCACTCTGAAAGCGTTTAAATCAAGGTGTACGTTAAAAAGTAAACATGCAGGCAGTAGCTAAACAGGATCCGGCACAGTCACTTTTGAAAGTGCAGCTCCAGGGTCTTTCAAACCGTGGCCTGTGACCATTACAACAATTCGTTCTTCGCCTGTAATCAAGCCCATTTCACGAGCTTTCAGAACACCTGCAAATCCTGCTGCACCACTGGGTTCGGCAAAGACTCCAGCTTTACTTGCCAGCAGATGAATTGCCTCAAGAATCTGATTGTCACTTACTGAAACAAAGCCACCACCTGTTGCCGATACTCTCTTCCACGCCTTGATTCTATTACGAGGTGTACCTACTGCTATTGAATCAGCCAGAGTATCTGGAGTCATCGATGGAATAAGCTCCAGTATTTCCTGGCCATTCATATCACCGTGATTAGCATGATTCTGCCAGGCCGTTGAAAGCGGGGAAGCTCCTTCAGCCTGAACTCCAAATACTTTTGGTAGTTTATCAATCAGTGAGATTTCAAAAAGTTCACGAAGTGCTTTAGCAATGGAAGAGACAATACAGCCATCGCCAGTTGGAACAAAAATCACATCAGGCAATTTCAGGCCGAGCTGCAGAATGATCTCAAGTGCAGCAGTCTTTTTTCCTTCAACCAACAACGGATTGTAGGCACAATTTCTTGAGTACCAGTTATGCTCGTTGATTTCCTGGATTGAGAGATCAAAAGCATCGTCATATGTACCATCAACTCTGATAACATCGGCACCATGGAGAAGTAGCTGGGCAAGTTTTGCTTCAGGAGCTGCTGCAGGAACAAAGATTGTACAACTTATTCCA
>JAAESD010000090.1 GCA_024229695.1 bacterium | reverse complement strand
TCAACGATGGAGGCTAGCTTCGATGTTGCCTCAATGGCAGCCACTTCAACTAAAATTTTCGTTCTTGAAGTAATGGGGCGCCATGCTGGATGGATAGCAGCAGCAGGAGGCCTGGTTGACTCTTCAATACCCGTCGTTATTCTGTTTCCAGAAGTTGACTTCGATGAAGAAAAATTTTTAGCTAAAGTAGATAGAAATGTTAAAGAGTATGGATATTGCACTATTGTCGTATCAGAGGGAACTAAGTGGCCTGATGGCAGATTCCTTGCTGAACAAGGAACTCGAGATGACTTTGGTCATGCTCAGCTTGGGGGTGCAGCACCAGTTGTTGCAAATATAATCAAAAAAGCTTTAGGCTATAAATTCCATTGGGCTGTGGCCGACTACCTTCAACGTTCAGCAAGACACCTAGCCTCCAACTCTGATGTTGAGCAGGCATATGCCCTTGGAAAAGCTGCTGTTGAAATGGCACTCGATGGCAAAAATTCAATCATGCCTTCGATTGTTAGAAAATCAAACAACCCT
>JAAESD010000089.1 GCA_024229695.1 bacterium | reverse complement strand
TCCAGAGAATCTTACAGCGATAGATCCAGAATAAGCGCTTAGATCAACAGCAGCTGACCACCAGTTATCTCCTTGGTCTCCACTCATTGCCCATAAAGAGTCCCAGCTAAGACCGCCATCACTAGAAGCCTCCACAGTTAACGTTCCCATTGTGCTTCCATACATATGGTAAGCAAAAACAAGGGCAGGAGCGCTCCATGCTGAAAGGTCTACACATGGAGTATATAAATTTGCTGTTTTATTTGGGAAATTAGGGCTAGAGCTTTCCATATAAATATAGGTAGTGCTATCAAACGCACCTGATGGCCCTGTTCCTCCAGACCATGTTGATCCAGACCAGGTAACCCAATCAAAATCATCATTAGAATCATTAACCCATGCTCCAAGTGTGCCATCCTCAAAACTTTCAGTTGTATCGGCCGATAAACATGCAGCATATGAACAAGAGCCGTCATCTATATTAGCCAATGCATCATAGTTGTCAGCAAGCGGCTGCGTACAACCATATACACAGTCACTACCAATGTAGTTTCCAGAATAAGGCGCCCCACCAGAAAGAACCGTTGTTCCAGCATCATCTGCTAAAGACCAACCAACTTCATATTGGTATGAACCACCATCTACAACAACTTCGTAACAAGGACCGTCTAACACACAAAGAGTAACCGTAGCGCTAGAGCCTGAAGTTAATGTAGTGTCATAATAAATTCCACCAGAAAGATCAACTAATTGCCATCTGTTTCCATTCCATCCATCACCGTATGAATCAGTCATTGTAAGTGTCATAAGATTACAAGTTGTA
>JAAESD010000088.1 GCA_024229695.1 bacterium | reverse complement strand
TAGGCATTGATGACCATCTTTTACTAATTATTAGGGCTACACAAATAACTAGAGAGGATAATAAAAATAAGTGACCATACATTATTCATCCACCAAAAACAAATCGAATTTGTGAAGGCATCACGGCAGAGATTTTTCTCTACCGTGATGCTTTACGTATCCTTCAATGAATAATAAATATTCAGAAGGATTATGCTGTTGTTATGTCAGTCAATCCATCAGAAATAGACCAATGCTGAGTGCATGTAAATTCACTACTTGCATCGAATGATCCAACACAATATCCACTGCCGCCCATCAAGTCTCCGTTAGACATGAAGGTAATGCTTCCAGTGGCTCCAACAAATCCTTGTGCTACCGCTGAAATCAGTGTAGGCAGAGAAACACCAGGACTTGCAGCTCCAGCAAATACTGAGTATCCCAATACAATGAATGCATCGAATGTTTCACCAGTATAAATTCCGTCTGCACAATCTGCGTTTGCATTACAAAGTGCTGCGAAAGCTAGGGCTCTCTCAGATGGAGTTACATCTCCAGCATTTGGATTAGCACCAGGTCTTGTAGCAATCATACCTTCAGGACCAGCGAAGTTGGAATCTGCTACTCCATCTCCTCCATATATTGCACCAGTATATCCTGCAGTTCCAAGAGAAGTGATTAATTGTTCTCCATCTGTTGCATATGATACTAATACAACTGCATCACAGTTGTTGTTCATAACTTGTTGTGCTATAGCATCAGCATCAAAAGATGCTGCAGAGTAAGAAATCATTTGACACATGGATTCGCCATTGTCAGCCCATTCATTTGCAAATGCATTTCCAAGTCCTGAACCGTAATCATCGTCCATGTGAATGGTCGCAACAGAAGACCCTGCTGTGATAACATCAGACATCGCTGCTCCTTGTTGAGCATCACTTGGAACTACTCTGAAGAAGTTAGGATAAGCTACATCATCAGATAATGCTGGGCTAGTACTTGCATAGGAAATCATTGGGATACCTAATGGCGCTAGTACAGCGTTTGCTGCGATTGAAGCGGAAGAACAAGCTGCTCCAACAACTCCAACTACACCTGCTGCTGCAAGTGTCCCCGCTGAAGCGGCGGCTGTTGCCCCATCGCATGCTGTATCAGCATATACTATCTCAAATTGTAATCCGTTACTGTATCCTGCAACATTCATGATTGATAGAGCAATTTGACTAGAAGCCAAGAATCCACCAGCGTAGGCAGATATTGCAGGAGAAGTCTGATCTAATAGCATACCCAACTTTACTGTCATACCTGAGAACACATATTCCTCTACTCCGCCATCAGCAGTCCAGTAGTGTTGGCAATTTAGATATACGTCAGTGGATGAAATTACAGCATGCATGCATATATCATAGCCAG
>JAAESD010000087.1 GCA_024229695.1 bacterium | reverse complement strand
ACCGACGGCAAGTGATACAGCACCAGCAGTACCACCACCTGTAAGACCGTTACCTGCTGTGACACCTGTGATGTCTCCCATTGCAGCTTGCATTTGAGAGAAATCAACTTTCTTGAGGTCACCAGCAGTTGTATCGTATAAAAGAAACTCATCGTCAGCTGCGGGTTGTGCCGCTAAGTCAGTTTGTGCTGTAATACTATCTGCCTGAATACGAGGACCAGTAGTAAGTTGACCCAACCAAATAATCCAACCAGTGATTGAAGTATTGGGAGTTTCAGTGAAGGTTAGTGTAGTACCAGCACCATTGATAGTGTATGCCGTTTCTGGTTCCTGTATAACACCACCAACAACTACAACGAGTTGCCGTGTGTCTGCTGCTGTCCTATCTAAAGTAACAGATGCTCCAATAGGGGCAGATAGAATCTGCTTATTGAAATATCCGTATTGAGGACTCTTACCTATGTAACTGTCTGACATAATATTATTCCTTTGGATGCTTCGTCTTTACAGCAGCACGAGCAGTTACAATGGCATCCCATTCTGTGGAGTCGCCACCTTCTTTTTTGACTAATGCATCAATAACATCACCTATAGAAGGATACTCTAATACCCTTTTCTCTTTGTAATTTATTGGTTCTGGAATTATTCTTTCTAGTGCCATCGTGTAGTGTCTCTTTTGTCTAACTATTTATAACATTTATTACGACCAAAGCAAAGATGCTCCGTGTAATCTGCATACTTTTGTTACGCTCTGGTTTAATGTTTCTATTTTATACTTCATATTTGTTCCTGATGGTTGTCCTGAGATATCTACTGAACCGGAAACTAATCTCTTACCAGTTTCATAAGTTGTATCTAAAGTCAGTGGAGTTTGAGTATAAGTTGTTCCACCATCCCGCGATACATAACCTTTGAGGTCTGTATCTAATGTAATTGTTCCTGTAGATGCTTCTTCGTATATCATCAATCGACCTGTAGTTGGTGCAGTCTGTGCCGTCTGTGCGTTTGATATAAGAGTTGCATTTAGATATTGTGGAGGTCCTGATACTTGTGCCGTATGAGTACCTGCAGCACCACCGTCAACAGTAATTGATGGCCATGATCTTGATTCGGCCTTAGCTGTGTTTATTGCTCCATTATTAGTAAATGTACCAGCGTGAAGAATCATTGCTGAACCACCACCAGAAGCACCACCACCAGTGTTAGAACTACTAAGGCCTTGACCACGAACATCAATAGAACCACCAGAACCAATAGTTAGATTACCTCCAACTACTAACCAAATGAGTCCTCCTGTACCATCAGGACCATGCCATGTTGCTGAATTATTAACGCCAGTACCACCACCGTTTCCTGCACCACCAGCAGCATAGTGTGTTGCGTTACCTTTACCATCACCACCAGCACCGCCTGTACTAGAACCCGTCCCACCGGTGTAAGCCGTATTTACGTTATTGTTGTAAGTACCACCACCACCAGCACCACCACTAAAACAAGTACCAGTTCCACCAGCACCTGTAGTTGAGGGGTTGCCTGAAACTGAGTTGTCGTGAGTAGAACCACCAGAACCTCCACCACCAGTTGAAATTATTGCGGCCCCTGTTGTTCCTGCACTACCAACATTACCACCACCCTGACCAGTTGCTGCAGCACCACCAGCTGATCCACTTCGTGCAATAGTAAAAATAGTTCCGTTTCCACTAATGCCAGATTGATTTGCTACAGCCGCAACGGCCGCATTTCCTGTTCCTGAAAATGTGGCTGCTGCAAGTGTTGAAGAGCCGCCACTAGTAATCATTGGTAACTGTAATCCGCTTGCATTTACTGCTGCATTGTCTGAACCACCTGATGCTGTTGGGTCTGCTTTAGCACCGCGTTGATTCATTGAAAGAGAACCGTTGATGGTACAATTATTTTCTACATAGATAAACATTCCACGACATGGATGTTTGGTTGTAAGTGTTGTACTTGCATCTATAGTTAAAGTATCAAACTGAAGAACCACCATGTCACCATCAGCATTGATAGTGCCACCACTAGACGATCCTGATCGGGATGAAATAGATGATCCACCACTTGTTACTGTAGCTTCATAAACAGCAGAATCGTTTGGTACTGGAACTTGCCGGTCTCCAGCTGGAGATTTCCCACCGTAAGAAGAACCACCAGGACCACCTGATTCAGAACCAGTAGTTAATTTAGTATCAATGGCTACAGTATCACCAGTTTGTGTAATACTTGAAGCTCCAAATGTAACAGTACCTAATTCACCATTACCAAAATAGTTGCCCGCCTGAGAACCAGAATAATACTTCCCTGCGGTATTGTAAAGTTCGTTTGTGGAAGTTGCTGCATCTACACCACCGGAAGTTTGGTATGCATCTATCATACCATCTTTAAAATTATAAAGAGCGTATGCGTTATTGGTAGCGACCTTGAAGTTTAGAAGGTCTATATTTGTTCGGTTAGTTCCTATGTCAGGAATACCAGAAGCATCAGAGGCTTCTAAATACTTACCAACTGCATATCCTGTATCTTTGAGATTTGCCATTCACATTACGCCCATGCCATAGATGTGCCATATAATCTAGTCTGTTTTGTCGATGCTTGGTTCAATGTTTCTATTTTATATTTTACACTTGTTCCAGAGGGTTGTCCTGAGATATCTACTGAACCAGAAAGGAGGCGTCTTGATTGTACATACTCTCCTGAAGGAACAACAAAGTTAGAAGTGTTCCTAGCAATACCTTTTGAAATACGAAACTCATCCATATATCCAACAAACGGTTGACCTAAAGATGAGTCACCTTGTAAAATTAAATTTCCTGTCATATCAGGTACAGCGGCCGCTTGTGTTTGTGTACCACCTACTTGTGTTCCGTTTTGAAACATATACCAACTATTTCCATTTCTTACTAGTTGATGATGTACCCAAGTGTCTTGTGCAAATGCAGATACCGTCCAGTTTACACTAAATGCTCCAGCACCTGTTACAGTAAAATCAAAGTTTCCACTACCACCAAAATATCTCCACTGCCAATAATTACTATTATCAGTTTTATTTTCTAGTATAGTTTGATATGAAGAAGCTCCTGTTCGATATAACCAACAGTCTATTGTAAAATCTCCACTACCAAAGTTCCAATCATCACTATCAGCGATACTCAAGAAATCTCCTGTGGCAGGAGCTTTATAACTAGCAGTACCAAATTTTTGTGTGGTGGTGGATGTTACTCCATTACCACTAGCGGTTACAGTATGGCCACTAAAAGAAGAATCTGTAAATGTAGTACCATCATTAGAACCATCACAGTGTAACATTAGTTTAGTATAACCATCTATACCAGAATTGGGATTTAAATAACCCTGATCGGCTAATGTCATTTGTGTATATGTTGTTCCGTTATCCCGAGAGGCATAAGCTTTTAAATCTGTATTTAATGTAGTACCACCACCAGATGACAATTCATCTAAAACTATTCTTGCAGTTGTAGGTACAGCTTGTGCTGTAAATGCATTGGATTTAAGTGTCATATTGTGATAAAGATTGATAGCATCCCATTTAACTATGACTACGCCATTACCACCATCTCCACCAGCACCATCTCCACCATCTGTCTGCCTTCTTACAGACCCACCTCCACCGCCACCGCCTGTTCCGTCCTGAGCGTTTTCACCAGCACCAGCAGCACTTGAAGGCAAGTAAGCGTTTCCTCCACCACCTAGACTTCCGTTACCTCCATTCCCGTAGCCACCAGTGCCATCGCCTCTATGTCCGCCACCGCCGCCTCCAGCAAACCAACCTGACTCACCGACACCGGTTCCAAAGGTTCCACTTAAATCTGTTCCTGCTCCACCATTTCCGCCAGTACCGTTGCTTGCGGGGGGAGCCCCGTTTGAACCCGAACCGCCAGAACCGCCACCACCACCGCCTTGGTAGTGAGAGCCATTGCCTCCGGGATTACCTTGTGATGGACTTGTAGAAGGTGTGTTACCCGCGGCCGGACTACCCGCTCCACCGCCATCATTACCGCCACCAGAACCACCTGCACCCATTTGTTGCTGGTTATTGTAACTCCCCTTACCACCACCAGCAGAGGTTATGGTGGCAAATGTTGAATTGCCACCGCTTGTCCCAGGTGATCCAGCACCAACAGAACCTCCGGGCCCGCCCGATCCACCAGCGCCGACCGTAACCGTATAACTGGAACCACCACTAACGGGAAGGCTTCCTGTGCGTAAACCGCCAGCACCACCACCGCCGCCGCCGTAGTCACCTTGTCTACCTGATCCAGCACCGCCTCCTCCTCCAACTACTAGATAAGTGGCAGAGCTTAATCCTGCAGGGGCAGTCCATGAGGTTGTCTCAACGGTGGTAAATGCAGTCTGCCCACCCGCAACAACAACTGTACCGGAATAATATTTTCCAGATGAATCTCTACTTTCATTCGTAGAACCACTAGCATCTACACCTGTGGCATCTTGATAATCATCAGAAAACCCATCCACCAAATTAAACTTACTTATCGAATCTGCTGTAGCAAGTTTAAAACTTAATGAAGAAATGTTCTCTGTATTCGTAGTGACACCAAGAACGTCACCATCCGAAGCTTGAAGATATTTGTTTTTAATTGATTTAAGTGTTGCCATTTACATTAGTTCTCAATCAATACCCAACCTTCCGTTGCATTAACATATACAAGTCCGATAGCAGCACGGTTGGTTGCAATGGTTAAATCAGCCGCAGCACCTTGGATATTATTTCCATTTCTTGCGACTGTAATATTATTAGTTGCAGCATTACCTGTTGCATCTAATACTCTTACAAAATCTCCAAGACTAGGTGGACCTGAACTGATGGGTAAGGTTATTGTGATTGCAGAACTATCTGTATCGACCATGACACCATCACCAGCAACAGCAGTATATGCACCTGTCTTGAGTGCCCATGCAGCACCACCAACGGCGTCTGCATATTCTAAATCTGTACCAGCAGTATTAACTCTAAGGACTTGTTCGGATGTGCCCTTTGCTAATGCTGAAGGATCACCAGATGCATCACCAACGATAATACTAGCTCTAGTAATGCCCGCCATCTTAGCTAAAGTTATTGCATTGTCAGCAACAGCATTAGTATCTACTGCATCATTAGCAAGTTCGGAAGCCCCAACAGCATCAGCAACGATTTCGGAAGCCCCAACAGCATCAGCTGCGATCTTTGCTGCTGTTACCGCATCATCCTGAATTTTAGATGTGCCTACTGTTTCATTACCTACTACTGGATCGCGGTCAGCAGGAGCTGTTCCGATATATCCGCCAGACATATTAAACGTCCTCTAAGATTGATACCACTGCGTCAGCAGCAGTTGCTACACTTGCGGCTGCCTTTAAGACATCGCCAGTTTCCATTACTATCTT
>JAAESD010000086.1 GCA_024229695.1 bacterium | reverse complement strand
AGGCGTAGAGATGGTAATGCCTGGTGATAACATCAAGATGGTTGCTGAATTGATCAACCCAATTGCCATGGAAGAGGGCTTACGCTTCGCGATTCGTGAAGGTGGCCGTACCGTTGGTTCTGGTGTTGTTTCGAAAATCATCGATTAAGAGGGAAAAATGGCTAGGGACATAATTATTCTCGCTTGTATTGATTGCAAGATGAGGAACTATACAACCAAGAAAAATAAGCGTCTTCATCCTGACAGGGTTGAGTACAACAAGTACTGCCCGCGCTGTAATAAACATACAGCTCACAAGGAAACACGCTAGTTAACTGTCAGCATGTAGGGGCGTAGCTCAGTCTGGCTAGAGCATCGGTCTCCAAAACCGAGGGCCGCGGGTTCGAATCCTGCCGCCCCTGCCATTTGACAGTAAATTAAGGGAGGCAAATTTGTTTGCCAGGTTTACAAGGTATCTGAAAGAGACATCACAGGAAATGCAACGTGTTTCCTGGCCATCTTTTGCAGATCTTAAGGAATCAACCATCGTTGTTTGTGTAACAGTTGGTGTAGTTACGTTCTTCGTTTTTGTGGTTGATCAGGTATTGAGTTTCATTCAGAAGAAACTCATCTTAATGTCCTAACGCGTTGTGCGCGTTCAGGAAAGGTAATATTAACCCGCTGATGGTAGTATCGGCCGGGTGTTTCTGTGTCTGTAAAGTGTGCGATATTTTCATCGCTTTAAAACAGGGGAGTAATCGTGTTTGACGATCCCAAAGATACAAAAGATTCAGTAGAATCTGCAGAAGAAACCTCCACTGATTCCGTTGAGGAATTAAGTGGTGAGGATCTGTTTGCGTTTGATGATACTGATGAATCCAGTGAAGAATCTTCGGAAACTGTTGAACAAACAGAAGAGGAAGATGAGCAAGCTGAGCCTAAAGAGCTAGATCTTCATGAGCAGCGCAGGCTTGAAGGTTTTCGCTGGTTTATAATTCATGCCAACACTGGTCATGAAAATAAAGTAAAAAGGAATATCGAAATGGGTATCAAGGCTAATGGCCTTGATGATCAATTTGGTGAAATCCTTGTTGCTGAGCAGGAAGTCGTCGAAATGAAGAACGGGAAGCGGGTTTCGCGTAAACGCAAACTTTTCCCAAGTTATGTTCTGGTTGAGATGAAGATGAACAAAGACACTCAGCACTTGATTAATGAGATACCTGGGGTATCCCGTTTTATTGGCGGGAATCAACTTAAGCCTCAAGCTATCTCTCGAGAAGAAGTCAACCAGATTCTAGGTCGTATGTCAGATACCGAAGAATCCGGATCATTGTTGGAAATCCCATACAATGTTGGCGATCAGGTTCAGGTTATCGATGGGCCGTTCAGTGATTGGAGCGGCGTTATAAGCGAGATCAATCAGGATAAGGGTAAACTTACTGTTATGATCTCAATATTTGGTTCGGAGACACCGGTTGAATTGGATTTCCTTCAGGTGAAGGAACTTTAAGACCGTTCTCAGTACTGCATTCTTTAGTCTGGAGTTTTGCAGTACGTATATAAAGTTGGTTTTCGGATGGTTTTGTGCATGTGGACTGCGCGCGTTTCCATTTAGAGGCCAACAGTACACAACAAGTCAGGAGTTAAGTCAATGGCGAAGAAGATGCTCGCTCAGATCAAGTTACAGATCAAGGCTGGCCAAGCTAACCCCGCACCGCCCGTAGGGCCTGCGTTGGGACAGCATGGTGTCGGTATTCCTGAATTCTGTAGCGCTTTCAATGAGCGAACCAAAGAACAGATGGGACTTGTGATACCTGTTGTCATTACGGTGTACCAGGATCGCAGTTTCTCTTTCATTACCAAGACTCCTCCTGCGTCCGTACTCCTCAAAAAGGCTGCAGGACTTGAATCTGCAAGCCAGGAGCCTGGTAAGGTTGTGGTTGGTAAAGTAAGCAGGGCACAGGTTCGCGAAATCGCGGAGATGAAAATGCCCGACCTTAATGCCGGCACAATCGAGGCTGCAATGAAAATTATTGCAGGCACAGCCAGGAGCATGGGACTGGAGGTTCGCTAACCATTTTTTAAATGGTAAGTGAAAAACCTGTTCCAGTAAGACTGGGAAATACGGCGGCAGGATAATTATGTCACTGCTGGCGGAGAAGTAGGAGCAAATATTTTGCCCCTTCGCCCCATCACAGTCACGGAGATGAAAATAATGAAACGTGGAAAGAATTGGCGCTTAGCCAAAGAGAGCATTGATCGTACCAAGGCATATTCCTTGGAAGAAGCTGTGTCTCTTCTTGAGTCTTTACCAAAACGAAAATTCGATGAGTCGGTTGACCTTGCAGTTCGTCTGAATGTCGACCCACGTCACGCGGATCAAAATATCCGCGGTACAGTTGTACTCCCGAATGGTACAGGTAAAGAAGTAAGAGTGCTTGTGATTACTCGCGGGCCCAAAGAAGAGGAAGCAACAGCAGCCGGAGCCGACATGGTTGGGTCCGATGAATTTCTTACCAAAATCGACTCTGGTTGGACAGACGTTGATGTCATCATCGCTACTCCCGATATGATGGGTGAGCTTGGAAAGCGTGGCCGTGTACTCGGTCCGCGTGGACTTATGCCTAACCCTAAAGTCGGAACAGTAACAATGGACATTGAAAAAGCTGTTAAAGAAGCCAAAGCCGGTCGCGTGGAATACCGTGTTGATAAATCCGGTGTTGTTCATGTGGGAGTTGGCAAGAGATCATTCAATGCTGTGCAACTGGTTGAAAACGCAGGAGTTTTGTTAAATGAACTTATGCGTGTCAAACCGTCATCCCTTAAGGGTACATACGTTAGAAGTATTTACCTGTCAGGAACAATGACACCTAGTTTTCCTATTGATATTGTAGAAATGGGAAAATAGAGGTTTGAACCTGCAGTTGCCGTTTTACGGTAACTTTTGTTAGAAAAAAGGAGAGTGCTTAATGGCACGTCCAGAAAAAATATTAGCGGTTGAGGAAATCACTGAAAACCTGAAAGCTGCTCAGAGCATTGTTCTGGTAGATTATTCCGGGTTGACAGTTGAACAAATAACCGAGTTCCGCGTTAAATGTCGGGAATTGGGTGTGGTTTGCAAGGTGGTTAAGAACACCCTTGCCAAAATTGCAGCTAATGAAGCCGATGTCAGTGAACTAAATGAGCATATCAGTGGCCCAACAGCTTTTCTGATGGGACCTGAAAGTCAGGTAGACCCTGCTAAACTTGCAGTTGACTTTTCTAAAGACAATGAAGCAATGGAAGTAAAGGGTGGATTCCTGGATGGTGCTTATTTGGACACAATGCAAGTAATTGCTTTGTCCAAAATACCTGGTCGCGATGAACTCTATGCAAAGATGATGGGCAGCATGACTTCTCCACTGAGTGGAATAGTCGGCACAGTCAATGGCGTCGTAGGCGCTTTGACTCGAGTTATCAATGCAGTTGCTGAGCAAAAAGAAGCTTAGTAAATAGTTAGTTAACAAACAGGGGCAAAACCCCTTTTAGTGTGGCAGAAAACTGTTACACAAAAACAAGGAGAAAAAAATGTCAGAGAACACAGAAATTACACTAAGTGAAAATGGCCAGAAAGTTCTGGAAATGATTGAAGCTATGACAGTTCTGGAAGCTGCTGACCTGGTAAAAGCTATGGAAGACAAGTTTGGCGTTAGCGCTGCTGCTCCTGTTGCTGTTGCTGCTGGTCCTGCTGCTGGTGGCGAAGCTGCTGCTGAGCAAACAGAGTTTGCTGTTGTTCTGACTGGTGCTGGCGACAAGAAAATCGCTGTCATCAAAGAAGTTCGCGCAATCACAGGTTTGGGACTTAAAGAAGCTAAGGCTCTTGTTGAATCAGCTCCTACAAACGTTAAAGAAGGCGTTGATAAGGCTGAAGCTGAAGAGATCAAAACTAAGCTTGAAGAAGTTGGCGCTATCATTGACATCAAGTAATTGATGTTGAGTTTAATCCCCTGCCTGCTTGCAGGCAGGGGGTAATTTGCTATACGACGCCGGGTCGGTTCCCGGCTAGTCAGATTTGATATTTGTTTTCCAGGCGAGGAAGTGATCTAGTGGTGAACCAGACATCTATTGACAAGTTCACAGGTCGCGTTAATTACTCCAAACTGAACCTCAAAGAGGAAATGCCAAACCTTTTGGCAGTACAGTTGGAGTCATACAACGATTTTTTGCAGACTACTATTCCAATTGAAGATCGTAGAGATGTTGGATTAGAGTCTGTTTTCCGGTCGATTTTTCCAATCGACGCTACACGCGGCCATCTCACGATGGAATATCGCAGTTACACTCTTGGCGAGCCTAAATACGGGCTTGAAGAATGCCAGGAGCGCGGTCTTACATATGCAGCTCCTCTAAAAGTGAAGATGCAGTTGGTTGTCAAGGATGCTGACCAATCAGGTCCTGATGCCGAGCTTCAAATTAGAGATATCCAGGAGAGCGAAGTCTACCTGGGTGAACTGCCATTGATTACTGATAAAGGTACTTTTGTTGTGAATGGAGCTGAACGAGTTGTCGTCAGTCAGATTCACAGATCTCCAGGAGTCTCATTCAGTAATGAACAACATCCAAATGGACGTAATCTATTTAAGTCCAAGATTGTTCCTTACCGTGGTTCTTGGGTAGAATTCAGTACTGACATCAATGACATGATGTATGTGCATATCGATCGCAAGCGTAAGCAGAGGGTTACCTTCTTATTGCGATCTCTTGGATTCAGCAGTAACGAAGATATAATTAATTTATTTCATGAGACTCAAAAGCTGAAGGTTCCAAAGAAGGGAACTAAAAAGGCTGATACTCTTGAAGGTCGAGTCCTGGCATCTGATGTATATAGTGCTGATTCTGGTGAGCGCATCGCACTTGCTGGAAGACTGATTGATCCTTTGATGGTGGAAACAATTCTGGCTGAAGCTAAAGGTGACTTACTCCTTATTGCAGAGGGTCAAGTTACAGCTAACGAGCCTAGCTTAATCCTGAATTGCATAATCAAGGATATAGCAGAAGCTGAGAAAGTTGTCGAAGATGAGGGCAGAAGAGGGAACGTTGTTTCTGTAGATGAAATACTTTGCTCTGAGCATTCACTCAAGCGCTTCTACAGCCTAATCCGCCCTGGCGATCCTCCAAGCGAGGAAGTTGCTCGTAAACACTTTGAACAGATTTTCTTTAATGAGAAGCGTTATGATCTGGCTGAAGTGGGTCGGTACAAGCTGAATTCCAGGTTGGGATTGGATATTCCTTCCGATACAACAACTCTGACACCTGCGGACTTTTTGAAGATCATCCATGAGATGATAGATCTTTTCCTGGGTAGCCAGAAGACTGATGATATTGATCACTTTGGTAATCGACGCGTTCGTAGCGTTGGTGAATTGCTGGCTAATCAGTTCTCTGTTGGTCTGAGCCGTATGGCAAGGATTATTAGAGAGAGGATGAATCTGGCAGACAAAGAGAAAACTGTAACACCTGTGGATCTGGTAAATGCAAGAACGGTCAGTGCAGTTGTGCAATCGTTTTTTGGCAGTAGCCAGTTGTCACAGTTTATGGATCAGACAAACCCACTTAGTGAAATGACTCACAAGCGTCGTCTGTCTGCACTTGGACCTGGTGGTCTGCATCGTGATCGAGCCGGTTTTGAGGTTCGTGATGTTCACTACACACACTATGGTCGTATGTGTCCTATTGAGACTCCTGAAGGCCCGAATATCGGTCTGATTGCAAGTCTGGCAACTCATGCCCGTGTCAACAGTTTCGGATTTATTGAAACTCCTTACAGGCGTGTTAAAAAAGGTATTGTTAGCAATGACACAGATTATCTGACTGCAGACGCTGAAGATAAATTTACCATTGCACAGGCCAATGCCCCTCTTGATAATAAAAATAAGTTTGTTGGCAAGTCTATTCTGTCAAGGTGTCGTGGCGAGTATCCAGTGGCAGCTCCTAAAGATGTGGAATATATGGATGTATCACCAAAGCAGACTGTTTCTGCGGCGGCATCTTTGATTCCTTTCCTTGAGCATGATGATGCCAACCGTGCACTTATGGGTTGCAATATGCAGCGTCAAGCAGTTCCGCTAATGCGTTCCGATTCTCCAGTTGTTGGAACTGGAATGGAACGTAAAGTTGCTGTAGATACTGGTGCTGTAATTATTGCTGAGGCTGCTGGTGTTGTTGAGCGGGTTTCTGCCGACAGTGTCACAGTTAAATACAATAATCCTGACACAGTTAGAGCCAGAAGTTTCTTTGATGAAAGTGGCCTTGTTGAATACAAGCTGCGCAAGTTCCGTCGAAGTAATCAGGATACTTGCTATAATCAGAAACCTCTGGTTAGAGCAGGCCAAAAAGTCGGTAAAGGTGATGCCTTGGCTGATGGCCCTTCTACTCAAAATGGCGAACTCGCATTGGGCAGGAATCTGCTGGTAGCGTTTATGCCTTGGGGTGGATATAACTACGAGGATGCTATCCTCTGTTCTGAGACCCTGGTCAGTGACGATGTCTTTACATCACTTCATATAGAGGAACACGCATTACAGGTTCGCGATACCAAACGAGGTGTTGAAGAAGTAACGCGTGAGATTCCAAACATCAGCGAAGAAGCTATCCGCAATCTTGATGAAAGTGGCATAGTTTATGTTGGAGCCAAGGTTAAAGCTGGCGACATTCTTGTCGGTAAAGTTACTCCAAAGGGTGAGACTGAACTTTCACCTGAAGAGAAACTATTGCGTGCGATCTTTGGTGAAAAAGCTGGTGACGTTAAGGATGCATCATTGAAAGCCAAGCCTGGTATGGATGGCGTGGTTGTCGATGTAAAAGTATTCTCCCGTCATGATCGTTCAAACCGTACAACCTATGCGAAAAAGAAAGAGAAGAGCCAACTTGAGGCTTTGCTCCTTGATCGTGACAGGAAACGGGATTTAGTAGATTTGTTGAGAACAGAGCGCTTGTCAGATTTGTTCCTGGGCCAGGAAGCGCATCACATTATTGATGCAAATACCGGCGAAGAACTTCTGAAAGCTGGCAGGAAGTTTACCAAGAAAGTTGTGGAAGAGTTACCTCTTTCAGACATTCACTGGGGCTTGCCATTGGTCAAAGACAAAAAGGTGGATAAGAGTATTCGCAAAGTCTTTGAGTCTGCTTATGTAGAACTTGACAGAATCGATGTTGATTATGAAAAGCAGTGTGAACGACTACAACGTGGTGACGAGTTGCCACCAGGAGTTGTGAAGCTGGTTAAGGTATATATTGCCCGTCGACGCAAGTTAAGCGTTGGTGACAAAATGGCTGGTCGCCATGGTAATAAGGGTGTTGTTTCCAGAATTATGGCTGTTGAGGATATGCCTCACCTTGAAGACGGAACTTCCGTCGACATCGTGTTGAATCCTCTTGGCGTTCCATCTCGTATGAACTTGGGACAGGTTCTTGAAACTCACCTCGGTTGGGCAGCTACGAAGCTTGGTGTCAAAGTACAAACTCCAGTATTTGATGGAGCTACTATTGATGAAATCAAGACTGCACTGAAGGAAGCAGACTTGCCAGAAAGTGGTCAAGCTGTGCTTTATGATGGTAGAACTGGCGAACGCTTCGATAATGAAGTGACCGTCGGTACTATTTATGTGTTGAAGCTGCATCACTTGGTTGAAGAGAAAATCCACGCCAGAAGTATTGGTCCATACTCACTTGTTACTCAGCAACCGCTGGGTGGTAAGGCGCAGTTTGGTGGCCAGCGATTTGGTGAAATGGAAGTCTGGGCACTTGAAGCGTATGGTGCCGCAAATTGTCTGCAGGAAATGCTGACAGTAAAATCAGATGATGTTAACGGTCGTTCCAAGGTTTATGAGGCGATTGTGAAAGGCGAGAACCCGCCAGAGCCGGGTATTCCAGAGTCTTTCAATGTTTTGATGAAGGAAATTCAGAGTTTGTGTCTGGATGTACGCCTTGAAGAGGCTCCTTTAAAAAATCTATAACCGCCGAGTCCTTGAAAAGCCAGGAGGCCAGGAATGAAAACACAAGATGAGTTCAATGTATCGAGCCACGACTCGATAATGATACAGTTGGCATCACCAGAGACCATTCGTGAATGGAGTTATGGTGAGGTCACAAAACCGGAGACAATCAACTACCGTACTTTCAAGCCTGAAAAAGACGGGCTCTTTTGTGAGCGTATCTTTGGGCCTGTTAAGGACTGGGAGTGTAACTGCGGTAAATACAAGCGCATCCGTTTTCGTGGCATAGTCTGCGATAAATGTGGTGTTGAAGTAACTCAGAGCAGGGTTCGACGCGAACGCCTCGGTCACATTGAGTTGGCTGTGCCTATCGCTCACATCTGGTTCTTCAAGGGACTTCCAAGTCGTATCGGGCATATGCTCAATATGAAGTTGAAAGATCTTGAGCGAGTTCTTTACTACGAATCATTCATAGTTATGAACCCAGGTAACACCGATCTTATTCAGGGTGAAGTCATCAGTGAAGAAGAATGGTGGGAGATGATTGAGGAAAATCCTCATTGGGAAGCTGAGCTCGATATGGGCGCCGAAGCTGTCCGAACTCTTCTGGATTCAATGGATCTGGATGAGCTGAACTCCGAGCTTCGCCTTCAAGCCAAAACTGAAACTTCCGTTCAACGCAAAAAGGCAGTTTTAAAGAGGCTGAAGATTATTGAATCATTCCGCGCCTCAACAAATAATCCTGGTTGGATGGTTCTGGATTGCATTCCAGTTCTGCCACCTGATCTGAGACCTCTGGTTCCTCTGGATGGTGGACGATTCGCCACAAGTGATCTTAATGATCTTTACCGTCGTGTTATCAATCGTAATAACCGACTGAAAAGATTAATCGAGATTAAAGCTCCTGGCGTAATTCTAAGAAATGAAAAACGTATGTTGCAGGAAGCTGTAGATGCGTTGTTTGATAATGGTCGCCGTTCCCGTGCAGTTAAAGGACAAGGTAACCGTCCTCTTAAATCTCTGAGTGATATGCTCAAAGGTAAAAAAGGTCGATTCCGTCAAAACCTGCTCGGTAAACGTGTTGACTACTCTGGTCGTAGTGTAATTGTTGTCGGTCCTGAACTTAAACTTTACCAGTGTGGTCTGCCAAAGACAATGGCACTGGAACTATTCAAGCCTTTCATTATCAGGAAGCTTGAAGAAGAGGGTTATGTCCAGACTGTAAAGAGTGCTAAAAAACTGGTTGAGCAGGAACGTCCTGAAGTTTGGGATATTCTTGAGGGAATCATTAAAGATCACCCTGTTATGTTGAACCGTGCACCAACACTTCACCGTCTTGGTATTCAGGCATTTGAGCCGGTACTGGTTGAAGGTAAAGCTATTCGAATTCACCCATTGGTTTGTGCAGCTTTTAATGCTGACTTCGATGGTGACCAGATGGCTGTTCATGTCCCTCTTGGATATGAAGCTCAACTGGAAGCTCGTCTGTTAATGCTTGCTCCAAATAATATTATGTCTCCTGCCAGTGGTACACCTGTTGCTACTCCATCGCAGGATATGGTTCTTGGTTGTTATTACTTGACCCTTGAGCGTGAAGGCGCAAAGGGAGAGGGTAAGGTTTTCTCAACTCCTGGTGATGCAATCTCAGCATTGAGGGCTGGCTTGATTGAGAAGCACTCTCTTATCGAAGTTCGTACCAAGAGTGACGATGGCTACAAGCGAGTTAAAACAACAGTTGGTCGTGTCTTGTTCCATGAGATCCTGCCACCTGAGATCAAGCTTGAAGAAATCAACCAGGCTTTCCCAAAGAAGGCTTTGGCTAATCTGGTTGCCGATGTACACAAAAGATTTGGTACAACCGTCTGTATGGAATTCCTGGATAAACTGAAAACCCTTGGCTTCAGTCATGCTACAGATGCTGGACTGACTATCGGTATTGATGACATTCAGATTCCGGCAGTCAAGCAGGACATCATTGATGCTGCTCAGAAAAAAGTTGATGAAGTTGTTAAACAGCATAAAAACGGTATTATCACAAACCGTGAGCGTTATAACAAGGTTATCGATATCTGGACTCAGGTTACTGATGATGTTCGAGATAAGATGTTTGATAATCTGCAATATGACAGACAGGGTTTCAATCCTCTCTACATGATGAATGCTTCAGGTGCTCGTGGTAGTAAGGATCAGATCAAACAGCTTGCTGGTATGCGTGGTCTGATGGCCAAGCCTCAGAAAAAAGTTACTGGTGGCGTTGGTGAGATTATTGAGCAACCAATTAAATCGAACTTCCGTGAAGGACTTTCAGTTCTGGAGTACTTTATCTCCACTCACGGTGCTCGTAAAGGTCTTGCAGATACTGCTCTGAAAACTGCTGATGCTGGTTATCTGACTCGTCGTCTGGTGGATGTTTCTCAAGATGTTGTGATTACACAGCATGATTGTGGAACTCTTATGGGCGTTGAAGTTTCTAGCCTCAAAGAGGGTGAAAAAACAGTTGAGCCACTACGCGATAGAATTATCGGTAGAGCTTCTGCTGAAGACATTCCCGATGCAGAAGGCGAACTTATTTGTGAAGTTGGTCAGCTTATCGATGCTGATATGGCTATCAGAATTGAAGAGGCTGGTGTAGAAACTATAAAGTTGAGATCAATTCTGACTTGTCGTAGCGAACGTGGTGTTTGTGCACTGTGCTACGGTTATAACCTTGCAGAATCAAAGTTGGTTGATATTGGAGAACCAGTTGGAGTTATTGCAGCTCAATCAATTGGTGAGCCTGGTACTCAGCTGACATTGCGTACTTTCCATATTGGTGGTACAGCAAGTCGTACTGCAGAGCAGAACGTTAAAGCTGCTGCCGCTGATGGTAAGATTGTCTTTGAAGGTGTTGAGCTAGCTACTAACAAAGATGGTGCCAAGATTGCAATCAGCCGTAAGGGTGAGATGAATCTTGTACTTGGAAATGGCGTAGTCAGAAGCCATATGACATTGCCATACGGTGCTGTAGTTTTTGTTAAAAATAATCAAAAAGTCAGCAAAGGGGACTCACTGTTTGAGTGGGATCCTTATTCTGATTTCATCCTGGCTGAGAAAAAGGGTGTTATCGAATATGTTGATATTATAGAAGGTGTATCTCTTGCCATCGAGATGGATGAGAAAACACGTATGAAACAACCTGTAATCAAGGAACCTAAGGACAAGTCACTGCATCCTGCAATCAGGATTGTTTCTGCCAAAACTGGCAAGAAGCTTGGTGAATATATTGTTCCAACAGGTGCCTTTGTATTAGTCAAAGATGGGCAAGAGGCAACTCTTGGCTTGAAATTGGCAAAGATTCCTCGAGATGTTTCTCAAACTGGTGATATTACTGGTGGTCTACCTAGGGTTGCTGAGCTATTTGAAGCTCGTAAGCCAAAGAATGCTGCCATTGTTACTGAGATTGACGGTATCGTTAGTTTCCAGGGAACAACCAGAGGGCTCCGTAAGGTAGTTGTTGAGGGAGCCGGAAATGTTGAAAAAGAGTACCTGATCCCACACGGTAAACATGTTCGTACTTATGAAGGTGAACAGGTTATTGCTGGTGACAGGTTGACTGAGGGTCCAATCAACCCGATGGATATTCTGAATGTTAAAGGTGTTAATGAGGTACAGCGCTATCTTGTAAATGCTGTTCAGGAAGTATATCGATTACAGGGCGTGAAAATCAATGACAAGCATATTGAAGTCATTGTTTCACGAATGATGCAGAAAGTTCAAATACTCAACTCTGGCGATACCCGCTTCCTTGAAGATGATAGGGTTCACTATCGTGATGTTGAAAATGCCAACCGCGAGATTCAACAAAATAATGCTGAATTGCGTAAAAAGGGTGAAGCAGAACTTAAGCCTGCAAAGTCTATACCTCTATTGCTTGGTATAACTAAAGCAAGTCTTGAAACAGATAGTTTCATCAGTGCTGCAAGTTTCCAGGAGACAACAAGAGTTCTTACTACAGCTGCAACACGCAGTCAACGTGATGAGCTCAGGTCGCTGAAGGAAAATGTCATTATGGGACACTTGATTTCAGCTGGAACTGGTTTACTTGAGTACCAGAATATTGGTGTTGAAGATCCTGAGCCAGAATTTGAGGATGAGTTGATTCTGAGTGCCAAAGAGGAAAGCGAGATTGCTTTGCAACAAGAGGCAATGCTGGCTGAAATGGTTGATGAAGAGGCTACTGAGGCTCAAGTTTAGGAAAAAATTGATAAATCGGACGGATCCGAGAAAACAGACCAAAAAAACCGTAACGGATTTCTTGACAACGGGCTGGTCTGGATATAACCTTGCAAGTCTGCGCAAATGGCTAAAGTGCCTTTTTGTGCAATGGAAATGTCCGGAGCTCATTAAAATGAGCGTCACACAGGAGAGTTTGAAGTGCCGACACTGAACCAGTTGGTTCGTAAAGGTCGCAAGACCGCGAAACAAAAAAGCAAAAGCCCTGCCTTGGGAAATTGCCCACAGCGCAAGGGTGTTTGTACTCGCGTATATACAGCTACACCAAAGAAGCCTAATTCAGCTCTTAGAAAGATTGCACGTGTGCGTCTTACTAACGGTATTGAAGTTACTGCTTATATCGGCGGCGAAGGTCACAACCTCCAGGAGCATAGCATTGTGCTGGTTCGTGGTGGTCGTGTGAAAGATCTTCCAGGTGTTCGTTATCACATTGTTCGCGGTACCCAGGATGCGTCGGCAGTTGAGTCTCGTCGTCGGGGTCGTTCCAAATATGGCGTTAGACGCCCTAAGAATTAGAGGTAACTGGAAATGGCAAGACGAAGAAGACCAGAGAGACGCAAAGTTACACCAGATCCGGTGTATGGCGATACAGTAATTGCAAAGTTCATCAACTATGTCATGCTTGACGGTAAGCGCAGCGTGGCACGGAAGATGGTTTATGGTGCTCTTGACAGCATCAAAGAGCAAACAGGCCAGGAAGGCATCGAAGTTTTCCGCTCTGCTCTTAGTAATGTTAAGCCCAGTCTAGAAGTGAAGTCTCGTCGCATTGGTGGCGCTACTTATCAGGTTCCAATTGAAGTTCGCCCTGACCGTAGGGTGATGTTAGCGATGCACTGGCTGATAGATTTCGCCCGCAGTCGCCCGGAACACACTTTTGCTCAGAGACTGGCCGCTGAATTAATTTTAGCGAGTAAAAACGAAGGACCGTCTATCAAGAAGCGTGAAGACACCCACCGTATGGCAGACGCGAATAAAGCTTTCGCACACTGTCGATGGTAATGGTCCCTCTCGTTTTAGCACACGCTTAAGCTGAAACGTTTGTTGAAGAAAACACAATAGCCCGATTGGTTCGCAGGATGCGACGGTGGCAATGGAGACGGACAGACTCTGGAATGAGATACTGTGCGCGTAGCCTTGTTGCGACTCGGGTGGCATATATGGGAGTTGTTGTGGCGACGGAAGTGAAACTGAATAGATTCCGCAATATCGGGATCATGGCTCACATCGACGCCGGCAAAACCACTACGACCGAACGTGTACTTTATTACACTGGTCGGGTGCACTCCATCGGTGAAGTTCATGATGGCGCAGCCTGTATGGACTTTATGGAGCAGGAAAAAGAGCGCGGTATAACAATTACTGCCGCAGCCACTACCTGCTTTTGGCGCGATTATCGTGTCAACATCATCGATACGCCAGGGCATGTTGATTTCACTATTGAAGTGGAACGCAGCCTGAGGGTTCTTGATGGCGCAGTTGCTGTATTTTGTGCAGTTGGAGGCGTCGAACCCCAGTCAGAGACAGTCTGGAGACAGGCTGACAAGTATCAGGTTCCTCGGATAGCATTCATCAACAAGATGGATCGAGCAGGAGCTGACTTTGACAGGGCTGTAGAGATGATGGAGCAAAGGTTAGGAGCTAATCCGCTTCCTTTGCAGATTCCGGTTGGTAGCGGGGATGAGTTTCGCGGAGTCATTGACCTTTTGACGATGACTGCTCGGTTTCCCCACTCTGAGGATTTAGGTGCCAGTTTTGATGACACTGAAATTCCAGAGCAGATGCTAGCGGAAGCTCAGACTGCCAGAGAGCAGTTGCTGGAAAAGCTTGCAGATTTAGATGATGAGATTGCAGAGCTTTTTCTTGAGGATCAGGAGCCGGATACCGGTCAACTGATCGCAGCGCTTAGACGCGCTACTTTGAAAGCTTTGATTATACCTGTTTTATGCGGGTCGGCTTTCAAAAACAATGGAGTTCAGAAATTACTGGACGCTGTTGTTGATTTCCTTCCTTCACCAGAGGATATGCCTCCGGTACAAGGATGGCGGCCAAAAGACCGAGAGGTTGAGGTTCGCAAGACAGGGAATCAGGAGCCGTTGAGTGCTATAGCATTCAAGATTGTTACGGATCCTTATGTAGGTAAACTGGCTTATGCCAGAATTTACAGCGGGACCATGAAAGCGGGAGGCGTAATGCTGAACGCTAATACGGGCAAGAAGCAGAGAGTGAACAGAATTCTCCGGATGCACGCAAACAAGCGTGAGGAGATTCAGGAAGCAATTTGCGGAGAGATAGTTGCCCTTGTCGGCTTTAAAGAGATTAGAACAGGCGATACGCTTTGTGCTCTTGAAAAACCGATAATGCTTGAGGAAATGATATTTCCCGAGCCTGTTGTTTTTGTCGCGGTTGAACCTAAAACAAAGGCCGACCAGGAAAAAACAAACGATGCACTGGCTGGTTTGAGTGAAGAAGATCCAACTTTCCAGGTGAAAGTGGATGCTGAAACAGGTCAGACGATTATTTCCGGAATGGGTGAGCTGCACCTAGAGATTATTTGCGACAGGTTGCAGCGGGAGTTTGGGGCTCAGGTCAACATTGGCAAGCCTCAGGTAGCATACCGGGAAACGATTACTGCAGAGGCTACGGAAGAGATCAAGCTTGAGCGTCACTTTGGTGGCAAGGCTCAGTTCGCACATCTGGTGTTGAATGTGAAGCCTGGCAAACTTGGGGCGGGTATTAGCTGTACAAATTCAGTTAGTACGGAAATACTGCCTAAACTTTTTGCTGTTGCTGCTGAAGAGGCATGTCTCCAGTCTTGTATAAGCGGTGCCCTTGCTGGTTATCCGATGGTGGATCTGGAGATAAAAATAACTGGTGGCTCGATTGATGAAGAGTTATCTAGTGAAAGCGCTTTTCGCGCTGCAGGAGCTGAAGGGCTTCGAAATGCAATTGCGAAAGCGGGACCGGCGATACTGGAACCGGTCATGGATGTCGAAGTTGTTACACCGCTTGAGTATCTCGGCGATGTTACAGGACATCTAAACTCGAAGCGTGGGCGGATCATGAAGATGGAGCCACGGGACGAGGTTCAGGTAGTTACTGCAGAGTTGCCGCTGGCCGAAATGTTTGGCTACGCAACACAGCTGCGGTCACTGACACAGGGTAGAGCAAGCTACACGATGCAGTTTGCAAGTTATGAAGAGGTGCCGAAAAAAATCGCCACCGAGATAATGCAAAAATACATGGGATTATGGACAGGGTGATAACCCTAAAAGGAGGTAGCCACAATGGCTCGCGAAAAGTTTGAAAGAACGAAAGAACACGTTAACGTTGGAACAATTGGTCACGTAGATCACGGTAAGACAACCTTGACGGCAGCCATTACTGAGATTCTCGCAAAAAAAGGTTTAGCAGAGTTTACACCTTTTGATGAGATCGATAAGGCTCCTGAAGAGCGTGAACGTGGTATTACTATTGCAACAGCACACGTAGAGTACCAGAGTGAAAAACGTCACTATGCTCACGTTGACTGTCCT
>JAAESD010000085.1 GCA_024229695.1 bacterium | reverse complement strand
TGATTTTGAGGGCATGGATCAATCGGAAGCTGGACAGATTATTGGTGTTTCTCGTGGGACTGTGCAGCGACTCCTAAAAAATGGTCGGCAAAAACTGATTAAAGCCTTTGTAGACCATGAAGCAATTACAATTCTTTTAAACCAGGAGGAAACAAAATGAAAGCGTGTTTTCCAACAACAAGTGATGCTGGAATAGACTCAACAATTCACGACCACTTTGGCTCTGCCCCGTTTTTTACAATCGTCGATACTGAAGACGACAACGTAACGGTCATCACGAATAGCAATGCTCACCACGAACATGGAACGTGCCATCCAATCAGCCAGTTTGAAGGGATGAATGTTGATGCGATTGTTGTTCGTGGAATCGGCAGAAGAGCATTGGATTATTTGAACCAATCAGGTTTGAAAGTACTTTTGCCAACTGGAACCACAGTCAAAGACTCACTACCAGAGTTAAAAGCTGGTAGTCTGAATGAGCTGGAAACGATTCATGCATGTGGCGGTCATGGACATGGAAGTCAAGATGGTCATGGACACGGGCACAGGCACGGGCACGGTCATGGTAGTCATTGCGAATAGATTAATTTGACCAGGGGCCGGGCAATCGGCCCCAAATTGTTATTCATATATTTCCTGTGATATTTTACTCAAACTTAATAAAATCTATAACTAACTGTTCAGCAAGGTTTTGTCCCCGATCAGCATCATAATTCAGTACTGAACCAGCAACTGTCAAGTCCAGCTCAGGCAGATGAAATGCAAAAGTATTCCAAAAACCGGTATGCCCCCAAGCAAGACGCTCCCCCATTTCCACCCTCATTATTCCCAGGCGGTATGGTAGAGTTCCACGCTCCATCATCGCTGTTGTTGATGATTCAGCTAGCACCTTACCCATGACAAGTTTCCTAAGGAACCATGCCAGATCAGAAGCATCGGTCAGAAGACCACCGCCACCAAACAGATCAAGGCTGCAATCCCAGTCAGTTGTATCGTGTTTATAGTAATATTGATGAACTTGAGGACCTGCTGTTGACGGCTTTTTTTCGTCGATTTCCCACCAGGTTGCTTCAAGACCAAGCTTTTCATAGTCCAATAAGCTGTGAACTGCGCGACCCAATGATTGACCTGTGATATTTTCAATTATTGACCCGAGTAAAAGATAACCGGTATCAGAATATTTGAATAGTTCGCCTGGTTTTCCAACGGGATCACCCCATTCCAGGCAAAGATTCACTTGCTCATCACGAGTCCAGACCCGATGTGGATTTGCCATGATTGCTTCTGCATAGCGTGGATCTGCCGGATGTTCAAACATGCCACTGGTATGACTTAGCAGCTGTGAAATGGTCATCGATTTCAGGTCATATCCGTCGGCATAAAGTTTTTCGCAATAGAGTGGAGAAAGTCTCTTGGCAAGGCTATCGTCAAGGCCCAACTTTCCAAGTTCCACAAGCCGTAAAACACTGGCTGCAACGTAAGTTTTAGTGTTACTGGCTATTCGAAAAGTCTGCGTAGGCCCCAGAATTTTATCCGGGCTGTTAACTTCAGATGTGCCTGCAACAGCAGTCCAATCAAGCCCCTGTGAAGGACAAATAAAGTGCACAACAACACCTGGTACTTCAGGGTTGGCCATTAGGAAATCATCGATTGTTCCTTGGAAACGTTGTTGCAACTCAGAGTCGTCAGCTATTGCTGGCAGCGTAAGTAATAACATCAGGGAAAGAGATATCAGG
>JAAESD010000084.1 GCA_024229695.1 bacterium | reverse complement strand
CGCGATCCCCGCTTCATGCCCCTGACCTCCGAGGATTTTGAAGGACTGGAAATTGAAATCTCTGTGCTTACCCCTCCTGTTCAGGGAACACTTGAAGAAATCGAGCTCGGCAAACACGGCATCATACTTACACAGCAAAACCAGCGATCAGTTTTTCTACCACAAGTTGCAGTTGAACAAAACTGGAATCTGGAAACAACAATGAACCAGCTTGCGCTTAAAGCTGGATTGCCTGAAAATTGTTGGAGCAACGGAGAAGGTATCTTCCTGTTTGAATCTGAATGTTTTTCTACACCGTTCATGGAGACAACTTAAGTGAAAACCGCTATCCTGACTGGAGCAACCGGGTTTCTGGGCAGTCACATTGCAGACAAACTACTTGCAGAAGGCTATCATGTGCGCGCCACTGTTCGTAAAACCAGCAACTTGCGCTGGGTTGAGAACAAGGGTATTGAACTTGTTGAATTGTCGATAAATGGATCGGTCAAAGAGCTGATAGAATTTATTGGCGATGCTTCAATAATAATCCACTGCGCAGGAATAATCAGCACAGACAGCATTCCCGATTACATTACAACCAATACAGAGTCCACTGCCTCACTCTTGCAAGCAGCGCGAAATTGTACATCGGTGGAATCATTTACTCTTATCTCCAGTGTTGCAGCTGTTGGTCCATCAACTCCAGGTAACCCGATTACCGACGACACCAAACCACACCCGATCTCTCCTTACGGCAGGTCCAAACTGGCTGCCGAAGAACTGCTCCAGGATCAGACTCTACCGTTCAGAACCTGTGCACTTAGACCTCCTGCCCTTTATGGTCCCCGCGACAGATCGTTTCTGCCATTTTTCAAGCTCGGGCAAAAAGGATGGGCTGTAAAAGTTGGCAACATTCAGGAGCTTTCGATGGTTCACGGCGTTGACGCAGCAAGCGCCGCTGTCCTGCTTGCTACAGATGAAAATGCTCATGGATGTTACCTGATTGACAGCAATAACTGCTTCAGTTTCAGAGATATTGCCGATGCGATTTCAGATATCTTTGACAAAAAAATAAAACTTATTCCAGTTCCAGTCTGGCTGATGAGATCTGTAGCATTCATTCTTGGTGAAGAACGAGCTTCCCGGATTTCCATACTCTCAAAGTATCGACTTCTGGATGTACAACAGTCTGCGTGGTGCTGCAAAAGCAACAGACTCAGAGATGAACTCGGCTTTCAGGTTCCCAGAACACTTGCTCAAGGCTATGCCGATGCACTTAATTACTACAAAGAAAATGGTTTGATAGACGAAGCATAGATTTTCAATATGGCACAAAAAAAAGGGCGACAAACTGTCGCCCATATATATTACATTCAGCCAAAGCTCCCACGGCTTGGACCGCACCCACCGGAATCATTTCCCGATGAAAAGTTAGATACCTGTTTTTTAGTTTTCTTTGAACCACACTCAGGACACTCAGGTATCTCTTTTTGCAGTTCATTTGATGTCAAAAGCTCTTCAAAAACATGATTACATTTATCACATTTGAATTCATACATCGGCATTATCTATCTCCATTTTCATTATCCTGATCGACCGAGCAGGAATTATCAACACCTCAGGTAGGAATCCCGAGCCTTGGATAGATATACTTAGTCAGGATGAAATAAATCACCACAACTATCAGAATTGACTTCATTAGTCCCCCAGTTGCAAAGTTTATTGATTGATTAAGTATAGCCCCATTCTATGAATCGTCAAGTTGAGTTGTGGGACTTGATGGTTTACATTATTCGGAACACATGGAAACCGGAGGATACCTTGAAAAAGTTTGAACGCACATTAATAACAGCCGCACTTCCTTATGCCAATGGGGATATTCACCTTGGCCATCTTGCTGGAGCTTACCTGCCAGCCGATATCTACGCCCGCTTCCTGCGCTTAACTGGCGAAGATGTCCTCTTCATTTGCGGCTCAGACGAATACGGTGTCCCGATTACTAAAACTGCTGAAGCAAAAGGAATTACACCCAAAGAACTTGTAGACCAGAACTACAAATCGATTTTCTCGTCGTTCAAAAATTTTGGTATGTCCTTTGATAACTATTCGCAGACCAGCAGAGATATCCATACTGAAACTGCCCAGGCATTTTTTACCGATTTGCATAGCAACGGAAAACTGAGACAAAATACAACTGACCAGTTTTACTGCGCTCAATGTGACCGATTCCTTGCTGACAGATATGTTGAAGGAACTTGCCCAAAATGTAGTGCTGAAGGCGCCCGCGGAGACCAATGCGAGAAATGTGGCGCAGCTCTGAATCAGATTGAGCTTGTGAACCCGGTTTGTGCTGAAGACGGCACAACTCCAGAACTCAGAGCAACAACTCACTGGTTCCTCCCTCTTGGGGATTGGCAACCGGAAATTGAGCAATGGTTGTCGGAGAAACCACACTGGAAAGAGAATGTCCTGAACTATTGTCGAGGCTGGTTTGAAGATGGCCTCAGCGACAGAGCAGCTACACGTGACTTGCACTGGGGAGTAAAAGTTCCTCTGGAAGATCACGAAGGCAAAGTGATGTATGTCTGGTTCGATGCACCAATCGGCTATATTTCTTCAACCAGAGAATGGGCAAATGAACAAGGTGACTCAGAAGCCTGGCGCAAGTGGTGGCAGGATGACAGCACCAGGTTGCTTCACTTCATCGGCAAAGATAACATCGTATTCCATGCCATCATGTTCCCAGGCATGCTGATGAACCATTCTGAAAACTGGATTCTGCCTGACAATGTTCCTGCCAATGAATTCCTCAACCTTGAGGGAGGCAAACTTTCAACCAGTAGAGGCTACGCTGTCTGGCTACCTGAATTTCTGGAGAATTTCCCTGCCGATACTTTGCGTTACACACTGTCTCGCACATTGCCTGAGACTCGCGACACAAACTTTTCGTGGGAAGGGCTGCAAGCCAGAAACAACAATGAACTGGGCAACAACTTTGGCAACCTTGCCAATCGAATCTTCAGTTTTGCCCACAAATACTTCGACGGCAAAGTTCCTCAATGGTCAGACTCTGTGCTTGAAGACATCGATCGCGAAGCATTAAACCAGGTTGAAGTTCATCTTGGTCAATGGCGCACACATCTGGCAAACTTTGAAATAAAACTGGCAATGGAAGAAGCATTTTCAGCTGGCCAGGTTGGCAACAGATACTTTGATGAATCGGCACCATTTAAATCCAGAAAAACCGACATGGACAGATGCGGAGTCTCAATCTCTGTATCATTGCAAATTCTGAAAGCTCTCTGTGTGATGATGGCACCAGTAACTCCATTTGCGATGGAAAAACTTTGGAGCTGGTTGGGACAGGATTCCGATTTGCACACAAACAGCTTTATCCATGCAACAACTCCATTGCCTTCAGGGCTTGAGCTTGGTAAACAGGAAATTCTGTTCCCAAGAATTGAAGATGAACAGATTGAAGCTGAGCAGGAGAAGCTCAAAGAGTTGCAAGACTAGGCAATCCGGGGTACATTTTGCTGACATTCTATACATTCAATCAAATTTAGGAGAACGCTCTGCCCCGCCTGGATACACATAAATTAAGATTGCTTGCTCTGGTTGTCATTTTTGGCGGCAGCTTGCTGGGGCTTGTCCTGTCGACATCATCTTCTCCAGAAGTAGATACACCTGACCATGCTACAGATCTTGAGTTGCCTGAAAACAATACACCCGTACCACCCGTTATTACTGATGACTCAAAATCTCCACCGATTCTGCCAGTTGGAGTCAATTTTAAAACCCTTAAACTAGGCCGCACAGAAACATTCTACGAAGCGATGCGCAACTCAGATGTTGGTCACAGCGATATCATGTCTGTGGTAAAAGCGTGTAAACCATATCGAAATTTAAGCAAAGTTCGTAAAGGCGATACTTTTGAAATCGCATTGGACGAAAACGAAGTACTCCACCAACTCAGATTTGACCTGGATGATCAGGAAAGCTACATCCTTTTCCAAAGAGAAGACCCCGGCTCATTCACTCCCTTTGAGCTCACATATCCTGTTGTGCGCAATACAGTTGCCGTCAGCGGCATTGTAAATATTTCAATTTTTGAAAGCCTCAAGGATCTTGGTGCCCCTTCAGCTCTTGCCGCAAAAATGAATGATCTGCTCGGCTGGGACATCGATTTTCGTCTTGATGTCAGAAAAGGCGATTCATTCCGAATAATTTATGAAGAGATTAAACGCGATGGTGAGTTTGTCAGAACAGGTCCAATCATCGCAGCAGAGTTTATAAACCGCGGCAAGCGGTACACCGGATATCGATTCGAGTGCGAAGAAAACAAAACCAGCTACTTCAACCAGGATGGTGAAAGTCTGGAAAAACAGTTGATGCGCGCACCTCTGTCATACTCCAGAATTTCCAGCAGCTTTTCTTATCGGCGGTTCCACCCTGTTCACAAAAGATACATGCCACACCTGGGTATAGACTATGCAGCTCCAGTTGGAACTCCAGTATATGCAGCAGGAAACGGGACTATCTATGCCGCCAGTCGCAACAAAAACAACGGTAAATATGTCAAGATCAAGCATTCCAACAGTTCATACGAAACTTTCTATCTCCATCTTTCACGGTTCGCAAAAGGAATTAAAAAAGGGCGCAAAGTTAATCAGGGTCAGGTTATCGGGTATGTTGGTGCAACAGGAGTTGCAACAGGACCGCACCTGGATTATCGAGTGAAAAAAGATGGTAAGTTTGTTAATCCAAGAAGCCTGAAACTGCCTGCCGCAGATCCCGTAGACAGCGAAAAACTTGCTAACTACAAGGCTCAGATAATGTTATACTGTTATTGCCTGGCAAATCTTGAAGATGTCAGCGAGCCTCATATTGTTACAATTGCACCGCTGCAAATAATCAGTTCCACAACCCAGCAGCCATATATAGCGTTCGCAGGGCACTTATCATCTGAGGAGCAACCTCCACAGTAACCGGATCCATCAGACATAATAGTTTTGAACTATCACTGCTCCTGCCAAACTCCATAACTACAGGCTCACTATTTCCATCGATCCATATTTCAATATTGGCCCTGCTCCGCTCAGATAATGGATACTCTTCTGTTTCAAGAACAGAAACAATTTCCATCCGCTCCAATTCCAGAGATAAATCGGAAAACTGGTCACTAAGATTATGACCCTCTACAACCCATTTACCAGATTCCTTTTTTGCTGTTATTGGAGCTAACCCAAGCATGGAGACACGCAAAGAATCTGATCTGGAAACTTTAATATCAGTAACTTTTGTCATCAACCAGGTCTGTAAATTTCCAAATGCATATTCATACAGTTTTTTGTTTACTTGCATTGGATATGGGTTGGAGTTACGCCAGCACTCAATTTGTTCTTTTTCTGGAAAAGAAAACTCAACATTTGCCGACCCGATGGAAATGGCCGCTGCAGCAGGTGGCTCAATCTCCACAGTACTTGAATGAGTCACTTTTGCACTGTGGGCAATAAACAACAAATTGCTTATCAGATTCTCATCTGCCTGGTAAGCACCATCTCTGGTTCGATCATTATACAAATCACGCCTTACAGAAACAACCTTGCCCAACCTGGAGTCATCGCCGGAGTAATTGATCAACCACCAGGAGCCCCCGTCTTTGACAAATTCATCGTAATTTTCTGAACCGGGGAAACGTACTTTTATTTTCTCGGCAAATTCTGCATCTTCACCAAACAGTAGTCTTTGTCTTAATGAAAATGGAATGCTGCTCATCAGTGAAACAACTACTGGGTCAATGGTCACAATCTCCGGCCGATTACTACATGCCACGTAATAATCACCGCTAACCGGATTCATTTTTCCCAATCGGCAAGTAACTGTTTTCTCACCATCAAAAGCAGTTATAGTCAACTGCCCCAGATCGATAGTTGCAGCATCAGCAATTACTGGAATCTCTTCGACTTTTAAATTGCAAAGCCTGTTCAAAAAATTGCTGGTTGCAGCCTGGTCGGCATTGTCATTGACAGTCCCGGAAAGCAAGTAACCGGAATCTGTTTTTGTGATCTCAACTACAATGTCATTAAATGATATCTCAACATTGGCAATTGACTCCGCAGTCATATCCAGTAGAAATTTATTTTGTTCAGGAGGATCTCTGTCGATTACCAACCAAGCGACAGCTACAACAATCAGCAGTAAAAGAGGAATAACACTTTTGGGGAGATGACTCACAGTGCTCCTATTCTCGTCGACGACGAACAACCACTACAGTAGACAGCAAGGTAACAAGCAAAGGCCAGATTGCCATCGCGCCCCAACCAAACCATCGTTCCTGATTTCTTGTAAGCACAATCGGCTGGCTCAATGGATCGCTTCCACGAACAGCAATCAATGTTTTCTCACGAGCAAGCCACCCAGTCAAATTCAGTAAATAATCTTTATTACCGTATAAATTAATATTGCTGTTTGAAGCAAAATCACTATCGCCAATAACGATAACTCTCGATGTTGCTGACTCAGTGAATATCGATTCTATTCCATTGCCTTTGTGTTTACTTTTCTCAAGCAAAGTCTCATACATTGTGCCAACCAAAGAGCTGTCAATTTCTGCATTGGCAACAGGAGCACCAAAATCAGTGCCATTGAAATACTGTTCACGGGCAATTTCGATTGCTACACCAAATGGCAGTGGACCTCTGACATCAACTTTGTCATCAAAAATCACCTGACCGGAAGTCAGGGATTCAAGATCCCGTTCACCCCAACTCCGAATATCCGACTTCAATATTGTTCGTAGTCTCAAGCCTTTTGGAGTCCCACCAACAGGCAGCAGTGTCTGTGTAAAAGGAAAGAAAGTGGCCAGACCTGTCATACCTTCGTTAACAGGATGCTCAGGATACTCAACTACAACCTGCACCCTGCCATCAACACCAAGCTGGTTGTTAGCAGCACTGCTGCTGACCAGAAAATCATTTCCAAGTTTGATATTCAGCGATGCTGCCAGTCTTTCCATCGATTGTGGTGCACCTGGATCAAGCAAAAGCAATAAAGCTCCGCCACGAGCCAGAAAATCATTTATAGCTACAAACTCGGCACCGGAAATATCTACTTCAGGATGGGCAATAACCAGAATCGACGCATCTGCAGGCACAACAGGATTACCTGCCATTGTAAGAGTTCGCAGCAAGTAACCTTGCTTTGAAAGTGCCGACACAAATCCCATATACCCTTTACGACCATCGTCATTTATATCAGGCTCATTGTGCCCCTGCAGGAAACAGACTACCGGCTGACTACCTGTTGCTACCCTGAATACAGCATTTACAAGATCGCTCTCATTGGGGTCGGTCAGTATCCTATGTCGCTTGTCACATGAAACTACAATCGACCGTGGTCTGGAAATACCAGCCTTTTCAACTTCAACAATATCCCGGTCGGGGTCATACATATTCCAGCTGAACAAGGCCGATTTTTGAGCCATGTAGCTGAACATTACATCCAATGCTTTACGCCTGGGATCATTCCGACCATAAAAAGCATCCACATGAACTTCGCTGTTCAAACTCTGCAACACCTGCACTGTCTGAGGCGCAGGACTGAACCTTTTATTACTAGTCAAATCGATTGAAAACGGATTACTCGTAACCAGTATGTTAACCACAACAAGTAATACAACCAGCAATATCGATGGGACCCACTTTGATGCCATTCTGCTGCCGCGCAATCGTCTGGCAGACAAAGAACTTGTAGTTGCAAACAGGCCGGCAACTGTCAGTGAGAGGAAATAGATAACATCGCGTGAGTCTATCGTGCCATAACCAAATCTGCGAAAATGGAAAGGAATAGAGAAATTTTGTCCAAACTTTCCAAGACCGCCCGGCAAAACAGTTTCCATACTCGAGGCCAGATACAAGAGCAGAATAAATACAAAAGTAAGTACATAGCTTACTGCCTGGTACTGAACCAGTGATGAGAAGAACAGTCCCCATGCAGCAACAATCATCACCATGAACAATAAACCCAGTAATGATGTGAACAGTGTTCCCGGCTCAAGAGGAGCCATCATTCCAACTGCAATGAACATTGGAACCAGCGCAACAATCATAACTGCACCAGCAGCTACAACAGACAGGAACTTGCCAATAGTCCATTGGTGTTCTGACACTGGCCAACTCATTATCAGATCGTATCGACCACTGCGGTATTCTTCACTGAACAGCCTCATCGACACTGCAGGTAATAAAAACAGTAGCAATACACCAACAGCATGAACCAGTGGTTGGATTATGCCATCAGACACATTGAGTCCAGCCGATGCGCCAGGTGTTGAATGCAAAGCCTCGCGTGAAATCACGCTGTACTGCAAAATTGTGTCAATGAATGTAAAGCCGGCAAGTAACAGGAATCCAAGCAGTATCAAAGGAGCAACCGAGCTGTGGAAAAAGCTCCCGATTTCGCGACTGGTTATTGTAAATAGTGATCGCATTATATTGCACCACCAGAAGTTGAACGCAGGAACAAGTCTTCTAGAGTACCATCGACCTGTAGTGGATCTACTTCAACTACAAGCTTTCCTTTGTCGATAATCAAAACCTTTGAACAGATTCTGGCAACCTCATCAAGTTGGTGACTACTTAACAAGACAGTTCGATGCCCACGCAAATCGCGAATCAACTCTCTGATTTCAACAATCTGGTGAGGATCAAGACCACTGGTAGGCTCATCAAGAATCAGAATTTCAGGATCCCCGATCAATGCCTGTGCAAGTGCTGCTCTCTGTCTGAATCCACGCGAAAGATGCGCTACAAGTTTGCCGCGCATGGAATCAAGACCGGTTTGAGTGATAACCGATTCCACATGGTCCGCACTCTCAACAGCCTTAATTCTGGCTACAAAATTCAACAACTCCGTAACAGTCATATCTGGATAAAGAGGAGCATTTTCTGGCATGAACCCGATGCGTTTGCGGACTTCATCAGGTTGATCAACAACATCAAAACCAGCAACAGTTGCCGAGCCACAATCTGGCGACGTAGTGCAAGTCAATATCCGCATAGCAGTTGTTTTTCCAGCACCGTTAGGTCCCAGAAATCCTGTTATTTCACCTGTTGGAATTGAGATATTCAGCTCCGAGAGAGCTTCAAAATCACCAAACCGTTTGGTTAACCCGCTGGTTTCAATCAAGGTTTTTCCTCGCGTTTACAGACCCCAACGCAACAAAGTTGCGCCCCAGGTAAATCCAGCGCCAAAACTGACAAGAACTACCAGGTCACCTTTTTTAACACGCCCTTCTTCATGTGCAATTTGAAGAGCTGTTGGAATACTGGCAGATGTTGTATTGCCATATCTGTCGATTGTGATTACTACCTGCTCATCGTCAAGATCCAGCCTGCGCTGAGCAGCAGCAATAATTCTGGTATTGGCCTGATGAGGAACCAACAACTTAACGTCGCTCTTTTTAAATCCGTTTTTCTCTACAACCTGCAATGCGACATCAGCCATTCCCCGGACGGCACGTTTAAATACTTCGCCACCCTCCTGGTATACATAATGCAACTTGTTGGCAACAGTTTCACTACTTGCTGGCATTTGGCTGCCACCAGCTTTCATATGCAGATGTTTGACGCCACTTCCATCGACATAATTAATTGAATCAATAATTCCAGGTGCAGAATCAGCAACAGGCTGAATTACAGCGGCCCCAGCCCCATCGCCAAATAGGATACATGTGTTTCGATCTTCATAATCAATAATCGACGACATAACTTCTGTACCGATAACAATAGCATTCTTTGCCATTCCACTGGCAACCTGACATCTTGCCGATTCAAGTGCAAAAAGGTACCCACTACAAGCAGCACCCAAATCATAGCCCCAGGCATTTGTAGCACCTATCATATCTTGAATTATACAAGCTGTTGAAGGGAACATCATATCCGGAGTAACTGTTGGCACAACAATCAGATCTATATCTTCAGGAGCAAGCCCGGCTTGTGCAATTGCTCTTCTAGCTGACTCGGCACCATGTACAGAAGCCCCCACACCCTTTTCAACAATTCGACGCTCACGAATTCCTGTACGTTCAACAATCCACTGGTCATTGGTGTCGACCATTTTTTCAAGATCTGCATTAGATAAAACTCGATCAGGGAAACTCATACCCATTCCGGTGATACCAACATTATGTAATTTAATTTCTGTCATTGAGAACCGATCCTTCAAGATTATTGGAATTACCCGACCTTAGAGATTGGGAGCAAAGTTCTTCCTATGCAACTACTGTTAGCGCATTCTGTCAATAAGCAGATTTACAGCCGTTAAAGCAAATAAAAAAAGGCTTCCGATTTTTACATCGGAAGCCATTTATTATAAAAGAGTTAACTTACTCTTTATCAGTCTTTTCTTCGTCTTCTTCAGCTGTTTCTTCAGCAGCTTCTTCGGCAGCTTCTTCCTCAACAACTTCGTCAGTTGTTTCCTCAGAAACTTCTTCCGCTGCTTCTTCAGCAACCGGTGCTTCTTCAGCAACTGGTGCTTCTTCAGCAGCAGCAACCTTCTTAGGCTTTGCTACAACTTCTTCATCTGCACCAATCAGCTCAATAAAGGACATCTCAGCATTATCACCACGACGAACAGCATCAAGCTTCAGAATCCTGGTGTATCCACCTTGACGATCAGCAAATCGAGGTCCGATTTCAGAGAACAACAATTGCAGAATCGCTGGATCAGACATTTTTCTGGCAGCCATACGACGAGAGTTCAAATCACCATGTTTTGCATAGGTAATCAAACGTTCAGCGATGGGACGAAGCTCTTTAGCCTTGGCAGTAGTTGTTTTAATCCTGCCATGACGAAAAAGATCTGTCACCATATTACGGAACATCGCTTTACGATGACTCGCGTTACGGTTTAGTTTCCTGCCGCGCACATTATGACGCATTGTTTTCCATCCTTAATCAGCCCAGCAACATAGCCGGAAGTTATCATGGCCTGTGGCCAGTTATCAGTTACTTGTTCGATGCGAGAACTGCTTCAACCCGTTCTCTAATCTCTTCATCAAAAGTCATTCCGAAAGATAGATCCATACCTTGAAGAATCTCATTGATTTCGTTCAGACTCTTACGACCAAAGTTACGATATTTAAGCATTTCCTGCTCAGTTTTGGTAACAAGGTCATAAAGGGAGTCAACTCTTCCTGACTTCAGGCAGTTGGCAGAACGAACTGAAAGTTCCAGTTCTTCCACGCCACGAGTCAGCTGTTCAACTCTTTGTTCTACTTCTTCATCAACTTCATCTTCCATCGCATCGATAGGAGCTTCATCAAAGTTAATGAACATATGGAAGTGATCCTTCAGGATTTTACCAGCGAAAGCCAGTGCATCTTCAGGATTAACACTACCGTCGTACTCAAATCCTATAATAAGACTATCATAGTCAGTCCGCTGGCCGACACGAGTGTCTTCCACACGATAGCTCACCTTTTTAACAGGTGAAAAATTGGAATCGATTCGAATAACACCGATTACATCATCAGGAATTTCGTGCTGTTCACGGTCTACATAACCGCGACCAGTTTCAATGTAAACTTTGGCATTGAATGAACCGGGTTCAGTAATTGTACAAATTACATGATCAGGATTATGAACTACAAGTTCAGGATCTCCGTTAATCATGCCTGCTGTAACCTCACCTTTTTCATTAGCTTCAATAGAAGCCCAATGAGAAGGAACATCAGACAAGTCAAATACAACTTGCTTGAGATTCAGCACTATGTCAGTTACATCTTCCAACACATGTGGCATTGTACTCATCTCATGTTGTACTCCTTCAATCTGAACTGCTGCAATAGCATGTCCGTGAATTGAAGATAGCAAAACACGACGCAGAGCTGTGCCTAGTGTCTGACCAAATCCTCGCTCAAGTGGAGTAATCTCCAACTCGGCAAAATTATCGGTCTGCGTTTCTTTATTAATCTTGACGCCTTCTGGCATCATCATATTGATCCACTTCATGGCCTGGTAATTCCCTTCGCCGCTTGAAATGGTGAACATCAACCTTCATGCGCCCATTTACGCACAACATCAGAGCCGATAAACTATCGACGGTGACGCTTAGAAGGCCTGCAACCGTTGTGTGGAATCCGAGTTACATCTTTAACACGAGTAACTTCGAGACCCTCTGCTTTCAATGTCCTGATAGCGGCCTCTCGACCTTGACCCGGACCACGAACCCAAATTTCAACTTTTCTCATTCCACCGGTGAGCACTTCAACGGCTACGGAACGAGCTGCGAGTTGAGCTGCGAAAGCAGTTGATTTACGACTACCTTTGTAACGACCTTGATGCCCACCTGAAGACCAGGTTACAACATTGCCGCCCATGTCAGTCATAGTAATAATTGTGTTGTTGAAGCTAGACTTGATGTGAGCCACACCATTAACATCCAGTTTCAATTTAGCTTTAGAGCCTTTTTTGCTTGGACCAGCCAACTGTTTACCTCCAGTAAACTACTACTTCTTACCCGGACGAGCCTTCGGCCCTTTACATGTCCTGGCATTATTTTTGGTATTTTGCCCACGGCACGGAAGTCTGCGTCGATGACGCAATCCGCGATAACTACCTATGTCCATCAAACGAGCGATGTTCATACTTAGCTCTGTGCGCAAAGAACCCTCAACCCGATAATCTTTATCAATGATACTAATAATATTACGAGTATCATCTTCAGAAAGATCGCGAGTCTTCAATTCTGGATCGATTTCTGCTTTACCACAAATCTGGCTGGCCGCATGAGGACCAATTCCAAAAATGTAAGTTAGAGAAGTTACAATCCGCTTCTCATTTGGGATGTCAACACCGGCAATTCTTGCCACGTTGGCTCCTTTCGTTGCCCTACCCCTTAAGGATGGGCGGGCATACTAACCCTGTCTCTGGTTATGCCGACGGTTAACGCAAATCACTCTCACCACTCCGTGGCGACGAATAACTTTGCACTTATCACACATTTTCTTTACTGAACTGCGGACCTTCATTGCTACTCCTTGCAACTTATCGTGTTGCTACTTCTTACTTGTACCGATATGTGATTCGACCTCTGGTCAAATCGTACGGTGAAAGTTCAACGGTTACTTTATCGCCAGGCAGGATTCGAATGTAGTGCATCCTCATCTTGCCAGAAATATGGGCCAGAACGACATGATCGTTCTCTAACTTGACCCTGAACATTGCGTTTGGCAAAGCTTCTGTAACTTCACCTTCTACCGAAATGCCTTCTTCTTTGGCCATCTGTCAATCTCCCGTCGAAAGCGCTTAACGCCAAGTCAAGATACGTGGCCCATTAGCTGTAACAGCCACTGTATGCTCGTAATGAGCGGACAATTTTCTGTCCGCAGTGAGAATTGTCCAGCCATCAGACTCGGTAACAACTCTCTTGGTTCCGATATTGATCATTGGCTCGATTGCAATAACCAGCCCCTCTTCAATAATCGGATCTGAATCTGACAAACACTTATAGTTAGGAACTTGTGGATCTTCGTGCAACTCTCTGCCGATTCCATGTCCTACCAAGGTTTCAACTACCGAGAACCCGTTCTCATGGGCCTTTGTCTCAACAGCAATACCGATATCAGATATCCGGTTACCAGGAATCGCCTGCTCAATTGCCAGCGCAAGGCATTCTCTGGTAGTTGTCATCAACTTGTTTGCTTCCATGGAGACTTTACCTATGGCATAAGTCTCTGCGGAGTCAGAATGCCAGCCGTCCATAATCAGGCCACAATCAACTCCAACGATATCTCCGTTTTTCAGGACTCTGTTTCCGGGAATACCGTGAACAACTTCCTCATTGACAGAGATACAACAAGCGGCCGGAAATCCACTGTATCCTTTAAAAGAAGGAATACAACCGGCTTCAACAATCATATCATCAGCTACTTTGTTAATCTCTGCTGTTGTAACTCCAGCAACAATAACTGATTTTAACTCTTTAAAGACCTCAGCAAGCAACTGCCCGCTACTGGCCATTTTTTCTATTTCTTCAGGTGTTTTAAGCCTGATGGATCTGTTCAAGGACACTTTGAATCCTCTGCGCGACTTCTGCCGGCGTTCCAACACCATCTATGCGGTGCACATCGTATTTTTGCGCCAACACATCTTTAGCTGGTCGCGTCCTGGCTCGAAATATTTTCTGTCTTTTCAGTACAGTCTCGGGTTTATCATCTCTTCTTACCCGCATCGAACCTTGGCACTTGCAACAAATGTTATTGGCATTGTTTTCAACAACCCCGACACGACCACACTCATCACATGTAAGTCTGCCGGAAAGCCTGCGGACAATTTCATCGTTATCAACAAAGATATCGATTGCTGCGTCAACAGTCTCACCAATCTCATCCAAAAGAGCCAATAGCCCTTTTGACTGATCTTCAGTCCGTGGGAATCCATCCAGTAGCCATCCCTGTTCAACAGAGATATCTGAAATAACCCTACGGATCAGATCCATCATCACGCTGTCACTTACCAACTCACCTGCTGCGAGTGTGCTCTCTACCTGATTACCAAGCTCAGAGCCATCACGAACAGCTTTTCGCAAAATATCTCCGGTTGAGACATGTTTCAGGCCGTGTGATTCTACAATCAAGTCTGCCTGAGTGCCCTTACCGCTTCCCGGAGCTCCAAATAAAACTATGTTCACAACGGTCTCCCTACTTGCGAGCGCGAAGCTTACCCTTGGTCATGAATCCATCGTAGTGACGCATGATCAAGTGAGATTCTATTTGTTGCAACGTATCCAATCCAACACCGATGATAATCAGTAGTCCTGTTCCACCAAAGTAGAATGGGATATTGAACCAGAAAATCATCAAGTCAGGAAGTACTGCTATAGAGGCCAGGAAAAATGCACCTGGCAACGTTACGCGAGTCAAAACCCTGTCAATGTACTCCGCAGTCTTGCGACCAGGACGAACACCAGGAATAAACCCACTGTTTTTCTTCATGTTATCAGCAAGGTCAACCGGATTAAGGATGACTGCTGTATAGAAATAGGTAAACAGAATAATCAGAGTTGAATAACTCAGAATATACACAATATGTGGTGGCCTGAACATATTTGTCATAGCTTCCATGACCGTGTTACCTGGGAAAAAAGCACCCAGTGTACCAGGGAACATGATAATTGCCTGAGCAAAAATAATCGGGATAACACCAGCAGTGTTTACCTTCAAAGGAATATGAGTATTTGCGCCACCGTAAACTTTACGACCAACAATCTTCTTTGCATACTGAACAGGGATTTTTCTCTGTCCCTGAGTTATTGCAATAATCGCGGCGATGACAACAATCATGAAAATTATAACAAACAATGCTGTCCACCATGGTAACTGTCCTGTGGCCAGAGCTTGTCCTGTATTCAAAATGTCTGTTGGGTACCTGGCAATAATACCTATAAAGATAATAAGTGAGATACCATTACCAATTCCATTCTCGGTAATCTGCTCACCAAGCCACATAACAAACATGGTACCAGTAGTCAATGTGATCACAGTCATAATCTTGAACAGCACACCCGGTGTCTGTACAACACCCATGCCTTCAAGAGCAAAACTGATTCCAAATGACTGAACGATTGCCAAAGCGAGTGTACCCCAACGAGTATACTGTGCAATCTTCTTACGTCCGGAGTCACCTTCTTTTGCCAGTTTCTCAAAGTATGGGATTACAGCCTGTAACAGCTGAAAAATAATAGAGGCACTGATATAAGGCATGATACCTAAAGCAAAGATGGTTGCCTGCTTCAGGTTACCACCGGCAAACATATCGTAAAGACCAACAAGGGTTCCTTGCTGACTTTCAAAAAATGCTTTAATCGCATCGATGTCAATTCCTGGGGTAGTAATATGACCACCAAGACGGTACACAGCAAGAATCATTGCAGTAAACAGAATACGTCGCTTCAGCTCCGGTATCCTGAACATATTTCGATAGCTACCTGTAATATTCAAAACCAGGTTCCTTTCCTGCAAAAGTCGCAGTATGAAAACACTAGGCGTCCACTGTTACCTTACCACCAGCTGCTTCAATTGCGCTGATAGCACTTTTACTTGCTTTGTTAACTGTTATGTTCAGATTCTTTGTCTCAAGTTCACCGTTACCGAGAATTTTAATTCTGCGATCAGCATACTTAACCAGACCAGCATCTGCCAACACAGCTCCGTCAATTTCAAATCCTTCATCAAATCTGTTCAGGTCCATAATATTGACAACCTGATAAGTTTTCCTGAAGATATTTGTGAATCCACGTTTTGGGATTCGACGGTTTAGTGGCATTTGGCCACCCTCGAACCATGGAGGAATTCCGCCACCGGAACGAGCTTTTTGACCTTTATGACCTCGGCCACCAGTCTTACCTTGACCTGATCCAGGTCCACGACCTCGTCGCTTGGTATCTCTGGTCATCCCTTTAGGGACACCGATATTATTCAGCTTCAACATCCTACTTCACCTCTTCTACTTTAACCATATGGCGAACTTTATGAAGCATACCCCTGATTGTAGGAGTATCATCATGAATTACTGTTGCCTGATGATGGCGTAGACCCAAAGACTTGATAATCAGGCCATGTCTCCATGGTCGACTAATAGTACTACGAATCTGAGTAACTTTAAGCTTTGTCATCGTTATCAGCCTCCACAGTTTCTACAACCGGATCAGCTTCCTCAACAACAGGTTCAGCTGCAGCCTTTTCTGCAGGTTTTGCTAAACCAAATACCTCAGGTACTGAGATACCACGCTTTGCAGCAATATCCTGAACAGATCTTAGCTGTTTCAAGCCCTCAACTGTTGCTTTCCAAACATTGTGTGGGTTTTTGGAACCCAACTGCTTGGTTAGGATATTCTTCAAACCAACAGCTTCCAGAATAGCGCGAACGCCACCAGAAGCAATTACACCAGTACCACTAGCAGCCGGGCGTAAAACAACGCGACTTGCAGCAAAACGACCTTCAACCTTGAAAGGTATTGTGTCATTTTTAATTGGTACACTGAATTGGTTTGCACGAGCACCTTCAGAAGCTTTACGAATTGCATCAGCAATTTCGTTTGCTTTACCTAGAGATACTCCAACTTTTCCTTTGCCGTCACCAACAGCAACAATAGCGCTGAAACTGAAACGTCGACCACCTTTAACCACTTTGGAAACGCGGTTAATTGTGATTACGGTTTCTTTCATGTCATCCATGTCGCCATCACGACCTGGTTTGCCACGCTTTGGTCCACGACCTCTTCGGTCTGGTCCACGATTGTTGTCACGACCACCGCGACGCTGTCCGGGGCCACCGGTGCGTGCTGCGGGATGCTGTTGACCTGTGCTTTTCGCCATATCGGTCATCGAAATGCTCCTGTCCTGAGACTAACTTCTAGAACTTTAAGCCACCATCGCGGGCACCTTTGGCCAGCGCGGCGACACGTCCGTGATAAAGGTAACCGCTTCTATCGAATACGGCTGCCTCAATGCCTTTTTCTTTTGCTTTTTCAGCAATTGCGCGACCTACTAAGTAGGCAGCTGCACGTTTGCCATCGAAACCTTCAGGGACCTCTGCTTCAAATGCTTGACTGCTGTCTGCAGAAACTAAAGTGTTTCCAAGAACATCATCGATAACTTGAGCATAGATAGCCTTGTTGCTTCTCTTTACAGTCAAGCGAGGGCGTTCTGCAGTGCCGGAAACTTTTTTCCTGACACTTATCTTGCGCCGAAGCCTGCCTTTAATTCTATCTTTGGCAACATCCTTCATTGTCCTCTATCCTTCCGACCCAATCGGGTTATGCTGTTGCAGCTTTTCCTGCTTTACGTCGTACTTCTTCACCAACGTAACGGATTCCCTTGCCTTTATATGGCTCAGGCTTGCGGTAAGATCTGATCTCCGCGGCAACCTGTCCAACCTGCTGCTTATCAATACCACTTACATCGATTAGGGTTGGTTTTGGGCAGACAATTTCAATTCCCTCTGGAATTTCATAGTTAATTGGATGACTGAACTGTAGTTGCAGATCCAGAATCTTGCCTTTAACTGCTGCCTTGTAACCGACGCCAATTATCTCAAGAGATTTGGTCCATCCTGTAGAAACACCAAAAACCTGATTAGAGATTAATGATCTAACCAGACCGTGATTTGCACGGCTTGCTTTGGTGTCATCAGTGCGTGATATGGTCAGTTTTCCATCTTCCTGGTCATAATTGAGACCAGATGGAATGTGCTGACTATGCTCACCCTTTGGACCTTTCACTATTGATAAGTTGTCTTTTATCGTAACCGTAACACCATCTGGGATGGTTATTGGTTTCAGTCCGACTCGCGACATCTCACTATCCTCTCTCTAACTGTTAATTACCAGACTTCACAAAGAATTTCGCCGCCAACACCGTTGTTACGGCACTGGTGATCGGTCAAAACTCCCTGATTAGTAGAGACAATTGCGATTCCGTATCCACCGCGAACTTTAGGGATGCTTCCCTTGTTCGCGTAGATCCGACGACCAGGTTTACTGATCCTGCGAATGCCTTCAATTACTCCGGTTTGTTTATTATCTCTCAAATAGTACTTCAGTGTAATACGAACTACACCTTGATAGTTTTCGTCAACAATTTCAAAATCATTGATGAAACCCTGCTCTTTAAGTACTTGAGCGACAGCTCTCTTAGTTTTAGATGCCGGTATATCCACTTTACGGTGACCGGCTGTTATTGCGTTTCTGATGCGGGTCAACATATCCGCAATTGGATCAGTCATGCTCATTTGCTCAGCTCCTAGCTCGGTATTACCAGCTTGATTTAACAACGCCTGGCAAGTCTCCCTGCAGCGCCAACTCTCTAAAACAGATCCGGCATACACCGAACTTACGATAATAGGCTCGTGACCTACCACAACGATTGCAGCGGCTATATGCCCTTACCTTGAACTTTGGTGGCCTATTGGCCTTTACTATTAGTGATTTCCTAGCCAAGTCTCTATCCTCCTATGAGCGCCGGAAAGGCATGCCAAGTTGAGAAAGTAACTCGAATCCCTCTTCGTCGGTCTTAGCCGTTGTTACTATTGTAATATTCATTCCCCTGGGTTCTTCAACTTTATCATAGCTGATTTCAGGGAAAATTAACTGATCTTTAAGACCTAAAGTGAAATCTCCATAACCACTTAAGCGAGTTGAGACTCCTCTAAAGTCCCTAACGCGTGGCAGTGCGAAATTGATCAACCTGTCAAGGAACTCCCACATACGCTCACCGCGAAGTGTAACCCTTGCTCCAATTGCTGCTCCTTCACGAAGCTTGAAATTCGAGATCGATTTCCTGGCAATAGTCTTTACAGCTTTTTGCCCGGTTATAGTCTCAATCTCAGCAACAGCAGATTCAAGCAACTTGGGGTTGTCCATGGCTTTACCAAGACCCATGTTGATTACGACTTTTTTAAGTGTGGGTACAGACATTGTGTTCTTGTACTCAAACTTCTCAACCAGGGCAGTACAAACCTGATCCTGGTACATTTGTTTCATTCGTGGCGTAGTGGCCATTTCCTTAGTTCCTCCTGCAAAGTCCTGATATTTGGACTTGCTTAAGCCAATTAGTTGGCTAGCATCTCTCCACAACTTTTACAGATGCGGACTCGTGATCCATCTCCCAAAGCCTGTGTACCAGTACGTGACGGTTTGCTACATTTAGGACACACCAACATCACATTTGAAATATGAATTGGAGCTTCCTTTTCAACAATACCACCCTGTGGTGCAGCCTGAGATTGGCGAGTGTGCCTTTTAATCAGGTTTACTTTTTCAACGATAACTCTGTTTTCACCAGGGAAAACTTTGAGAACTTCGCCTTCTTTACCTTTGTGGTTACCTGAGACAACCACAACTTTGTCACTTTTCCTGATGTGCATTACAGCACCTCCGGAGCCAGAGATACAATCTTCATGAACTTCTTTTCGCGCAGCTCTCTAGCAACTGGCCCAAAAATTCTAGTCCCAACCGGCTCTTTATTATCATCAATTATAACTGCAGCATTCTCACCAAATCGGATACATGAACCGTCTTTGCGGCCAATTTCCTTTGCAGTTCGAACTACAACAGCCTTTACTACTGATCCCTTTTTCACATTACTGTGTGGGATAGCTGATTTGACTGAAGCAACAATGATATCGCCAACTCTGGCATATCGTCTTCTTGTTCCACCCAGTACACGGATACACTGACAGGTTTTAGCACCTGAATTATCCGCAACTACAAGTCTTGTCTGTACCTGAATCATTACTATCTCCCTGGCCTTACTTGGCCCGCTCCAGCACTTCTGCTACACGCCAGCGCTTCGACTTTGAATAGGGACGCGTGGCCATGACCTTAACAGTATCACCAATATTACACTCATTACTTTCGTCATGAGCTGCGACCTTCATTGAGCGGTTGATAATCCGCTTATAGAGGGGGTGCGGGAATCTTCTGTCAATACGGATTACGACAGTTTTATCCATCTTGTCCGATACAACAGTTCCAATCCGCGTTGCCCTGAGATTTCTCTCATTATTCGCCATGCTACTTATCTCCCTGCTCGATACTTAAGTTCGAGCCGTTGCCGACAGCTACTGCTGTTCGTTCTTCTTCTCTGTCAAAACAGTTTGGATAACTGCGATATCGCGCCTCATTGACCTTACAGTAAGAGGATTATCCAACCTTTGCATCTTGAGTGCCATCCGTTTAGTAAGCATATCTTCTGACTTTTCAACAATCAGACTTTCCAGCTCTTCAACAGACATCTCTCTGTATTCATGTGCTTTTTTCATTCTTACATTCCCTCTCTTTTAACTAATCTGGTCTTGAAAGGGAGCTTGGCATTACCAAGTCTAAAAGCATCTTTGGCAGTTTGCTCATTAACGCCATTAATCTCAAATAAGATTCTACCTGGCTTAACAACTGCAACCCAATACTCAGGATTACCTTTACCTTTACCCATTCGAGTTTCGGCAGGCTTCAAGGTGATTGGTTTATCTGGAAATACACGAATCCAAACTTTACCCAATCGTTTCATTTTACGAGTGATCACAACACGAGTAGCCTCAATCTGACGACTCGTAATCCAGCCACACTCAGTAGCCTGCAGACCGTAGTCGCCAAATGAAACGGTTGAACCACGGAAAGCGGTACCCCTCATGCGACCTTTATGGGTCTTGCGATGTTTAGTTCTCTTTGGCATCAACATATCTTGACGTCCTCTTCCGTATCCGGTGCATCAGACACCGTTATTAACTAGGCTCTCTCTGAGTGAACCTGTGAACGAAGTTTCTCTTTGAAGTCAGCTGGGAAAATCTCACCCAGGCAAATCCATACTTTCACACCAATTGCACCGTAAGTAGTACGAGCAGTCGCGACACCGTAATCGATATTAGATCTCAGAGTATGCAATGGCACACTTCCGTCACTGTAAGATTCAATACGTGCCATTTCAGCGCCACCCAAACGACCGGAACAACGGATTTTGATACCCTTTGCACCCATACGCATGGCGGTTGAAATTGACTTTTTCATAGCACGACGGAAAGCAACACGACCGGTTAACTGTGCAGCAATGTGCTCTGCAACCAATGGAGCTGAAAGCTCTGGTTTTTTAACCTCGTCGATGTCAAGCTTAACGTCTTTACCAACCATTTTGTTTAATTCAGCACGAAGCTGATCAACCATGGCGCCTTTACGGCCGATAACTACTCCAGGACGACTGGTCGCGATAATAATCTGGACCTTGTTCCGGAAACGCTTGATTTTGATCGAGGCAATACCGGCATTACCAACTCGCTTCATCAGATACTTACGTAGCAAGATATCTTCAGCCAACCAATCGGCATACTCTTTGGTACTGAACCAAGATGAGTTCCAGTCCTTGATGATTCCTAATCGGAACCCTGTAGGATGCGTTTTCTGACCCATGCACTTTCCTTTCTTACCTGCGACTCAGTTTCAAGCCGCAAAACCCAATTTGATTATTTGACCTGGGCTACGGTCACTTTAATATGGCTTGTCCTTTTAAGAATCTGAAACGCACGACCTTGCGCACGAGGACGGATTCTTTTCATTGTAGGACCTTCGTCAACTCTTACTTCATCGATAATGAAACTTGAATCATCAGGTGTAATTTCAAAATCACCATTACTCTTGGCATTGGCCATAGCAGACTCAATTACCTTCTGCATAATTGGTGACGCTTTCTTGGTAGTTAAACCAAGAATATTTATCGCCTGATCAACTCTTTTTCCTCTCACCAGATCAGCAACAAGTCTTGCTTTCCTTGGTGATATTCTTACAAATCGACCTACTGCTCGGCCATTCATATCAAAACCTCCGCCTCACGGCATTTACTTAACCGAAGTTCCGTGTCCACGATAAGTTCGCGTTGGCGAAAACTCACCTAATTTGTGACCAATCATGTTCTCCTGAACATAAACAGGTATAAACTGTTTTCCATTATGAACTGCAACAGTGTGACCTAAAAAATCAGGAACAACAACTGATCTGCGTGACCAAGTTTTGATAACACGCTTTTCGCCTTTTTCATTCATTTCGACAACCTTCTTTAGAAGGTGGGCATCAATGAAAGGTCCTTTTTTTACTGATCGAGCCATTTGCTCACATCCTTCACTAATCTGCTCAGCTTAAAGCCAAACAATAATTACTTCTTCTTGCGACGACGGACAATAAACTTGTCTGACGGCTTCTTGGATCTTGTCTTGAAACCTTTTGCTGGCTGACCCCAAGGTGACACCGGATGGCGACCACCTGAAGTTTTACCTTCACCACCACCATGAGGGTGATCAACAGGGTTCATAACAACACCACGAACCTTAGGGCGACGGCCAAGCCAGCGTGATTTACCAGCTTTACCAATCACAATATTTTCGTGTTCAGAGTTACCTACTTCACCAATGGTAGCACTACAGTTCTTATGAACCATTCTTACTTCACCACTAGGAAGACGAAGAGTGACATACTCACCTTCTTTAGCTAACACCTGAGCAAATGAACCAGCACTACGAACAATTTGGCCACCTTTACCGATCTGCATTTCAACATTATGAACTACAGTTCCCAAAGGAATACGGTGCAAAGGCATTGAGTTACCAACACTGAAAGATGCTTCTTCACCAGAAACTACAGTGTCATTAACTTTAAGACCTTTTGGCCAGATAATATACCGCTTCTCACCATCAGCATAAGCCAACAAAGCAATACGAGCACTTCTGTTTGGATCATACTCAATAGTTGCTACGCGAGCTGGTACACCAATTTTATTACGCTTGAAATCAATACGACGATAACGTCGTTTATGACCGCCACCACGGTGACGACAGGTAATACGACCGTTGTTATTTCGGCCACCTGTTCTTTTAATTGGCTCAAGTAGTGACTTCTCAGGAGTTGAAGCTGTCAACTCACTAAAGTCAGATACTGTTCTGAATCGCTGTCCCGGTGTAACCGGTTTCAGTTTTTTGATTCCCATCTTTTCCTACTCCTCTATACCCTGGGGCTTCGATGCCCTGCTAGACGTTGTCGAACAGATCAATCGAGTCACCCTCGGCGAGGGTTACAATTGCTTTTTTCCATGATGCGCGACGACCAGAAAAACGACCCATGCGTTTAATCTTACCAATCCGGTTCATAGTCCGGACATTCTCAACTTTAACACCAAAATACATTTCAATTGCTTGACGTATTTCATGTTTGTTGGCGTCAGGATTAACCTGGAAGTAATACTGGTTGTGCATCTCACGCAGAATAGTTCCACGCTCTGTAACTATTGGTCGAGTAATAACCTTGCTTAGATCTTTCATGATCCAAACACCTCCTCAACACCCTTAAGAGCGTCCTGAGTAAATACCAAGTTGTCAGCCCACAAAATACTGTAGGTATTCAACTCGTTGTGACGAATTACCCTTACACCCTTTACATTTCGCAAAGACTTGAAAAGATTTTCAGTCTCAGGATGTAAAACTACCAGAGTATGATGACCTTCAAGAGGCAAGGAAGAAAGTAGTACTGTCATTTCCTTGGTCTTTGGTGCTTCCATATCGAAATTCTCAACTACAGAAATGCGCTCTTCAGATGCCCTGTCACTAAGTACAGAAAGCAAAGCTTTGCGCCTGGTTTTCTTTGGTAGCTTGTAGCTGTAATCACGTGGATGTGGTCCAAAAGCAACACCACCACCGACACGGACCGGAGTCCTTGCGCTACCGGCACGAGCTCGGCCAGTACCTTTCTGTCGATAAAGCTTTGCTCCTGTATAAGCCACTTCCGCACGAGTTTGAGTGTCATGCGTACCTTGGCGTTGATTAGCCAAGTAGCAGCGAACCGTCTCATAGACAGACTGCTTATGGACATCCTGTTCAAATAGGGATGCCGGCAGATCTACTGTCCCTACGGACTCGCCAGTTTTGTTGTAAAGATTAGCCGATGCCATCACTTACCTCTGTTGTTACCGGCTTGTCCGGATGTAAACTATACCATTCTTACTGCCAGGAACACTGCCTTTAACCAGAAGTAGATTACGTTCAGAATCTACTCTGACAATAGTCAGGTTCTTTTTAGTATGAGTCTTATTACCATACTGACCGGACATGTGAGTTCCTTTAAGAACGCGACCTGGTCGGGTTGCCATTCCAATAGAACCTGATGCCCTTACTTGCCTACTACCGTGGCCATCTGGTCCACGATGCTGATTCCAGCGTTTGATTCGGCCTTGAAAACCTTTACCTTTTGAGGTTCCAGTAACATCGACCTTATCCACGCCTTCGAACAATGAAACATCGACTGTGTCGCCGAGATTCAGTTCAGTACCATCAGTGCGAAACTCATGTAGAGCTTGCACAGGGTTTACGCCGGCTTTCCGGAAATGTCCCTGCATAGGCATAGTTGTGTTTTTAGGTTTACGCTTTCCAAAACCAAGTTGAACAGCGTCGTACCTGTCGTTACCGTCAGCAGCTTTGATCTGTGTTACAACACAAGGTCCTGCTTCTAAAACAGTAACTGGAATATGTCGACCTTCTTCATCAAAGATCTGTGTCATTCCTATTTTTTTGCCAATCAATCCGTTCATGATTGCTCCCTGATTCCCATCTACTCTTGGCTAAACAACGATTGAGACATCTACGCTAGCCGGCAGAGTCAATTTCTTCAGATATTCTGTAGTTTGTGGAGTCGAATTCTCGATCTCAATCAAACGCTTGTGAATTCTCATTTCGAACTGCTCACGTGACTTTTTGTTCACATGTGGTGAGCGAAGAACAGTGTAAACCGATCTCTTTGTAGGTAGTGGAACTGGTCCACGAACCAGAGCGCCAGTTTTCAAAACTGTCTGGACAATTACTTCAGCTGAACGATCCAGCACTGCTGGTTCATAAGCTTTCAATCTGATTTTAATTTTCTGCTTTGCCAACTTACTACACTCCATGTTTTGCGATGGCTACTCCAGCATCACCTGTTTGCGGTGCCTGCTCGCCTTTCGCAGTAACAGGTCGGAACCAAAAGGCTCCGACCTGAATTACTTACTAATCAATGATTTTCGAAACAACACCAGAACCAACGGTACGGCCACCTTCACGAATCGCGAAGCGTAAGCCCTCTTCCATGGCAATTGGGTTGATCAATTCAGCAACCATCTTGATGTTATCACCAGGCATTACCATCTCTACGCCT